>NZ_JBEYFE010000004.1:0-311926 GCF_040634235.1 Streptomyces sp. NPDC007157 | reverse complement strand
GGGCGGTGGCAACGGCAACACCCAGGGCGGCACCCAGGGCGGCGGCAACGGCAACACCCAGGGCGGCACCCAGGGCGGCGGCAACGGCAACACCCAGGGCGGCACCCAAGGTGGCGGCAACGGCAACACCCAGGGCGGCACCCAAGGTGGCGGCAACGGCAACACCCAGGGCGGCACCCAAGGTTGATCATTTGACTGGGCGGAGCCCCGGGCCTCGCTCAGTCAGATCGGCCTCGTCGGTTGACGAAGGGCGATCACATGAGTCAGCACCTCGCAGAGGTCCCCTCTGCGAGGTGCTGGGGTTGGATGGCCAATGGTGAAGGCTAATGGGATGGGCCGTGCCTGCCGTCTGGCAGTCGCAGCCTCCGCTTGCTTGGCGGTTTGGGTATGGGGCGCACCAGTGAGTGAGGCGACTGTCCCGTCGCATGCGCCGCAGGCCGCACCCGCGAAGTCGGTGCTTCGGTGCTATGCGACGCGAAGCAACCCGGCGGTGATTGTGTGCTATCGGCTCTCGAAGAAAGCCGAGTACAGGCACGGCATGATTGTTTACGTCCCCATTCTCATTCAGGTGCCCACACCTTCAAATCCACCGTCAGTGACCGTCGTCGACAGTCTGGACGATATTCACCCGAACAGATAACACATCTGACAGCAGCGAGCAGCGGTGTGCCCAGTGGGTTACTCTTTGAAGTTCTCCAATACACCACATTTTAGGGCCAAGCGAGTGAGATCGGCCCTGCGTCGAGAGCCGTACTTTCTGCGCAGTCGCTCCAGGTGTGTGTGAACCGTGTTTTCGGTGATATTCAACTTGTTGGCGATCTCGCGATCTGTCGCACCGTTGGCGACGAGCTGCAAGATTTGTTTCTCGCGGCTGGTGATACGGGGAGGAGGCGCAGGCAGACTCTGACCAGCGAGACTGGCGCCGAAGTAACTTCTTCCTGAAGCAACGGCGCGGATGGCCGTCACCAACTCCGAATCGTCGGTTTGCCGACTCAGATATCCTCGAGCGCCGGCTTTAATGCACGGGACGGCATCGGACTGCACCTCCGATGTCGATATCACAATGACCGCGTACCCTTGTCGATGCAACTGAGCGACCTGGTCGGATGCCGCCTGGTCGGACAGCTGCAGGTTGGTCAGTACAATAATTTTTACGCCATTCGCCTTGCGGAGCAGGTCATTCGCGCTTTTAACGAAGGTGGTGATCCGCAAGTCCGGTTGGGCATTGATCGCCTGCGCGAGACCGAGCTGAAGCAACGACCAGTCGCAAATAACGGCTATAGACGTCACAGACGGGCTCATTAGAAGCTCCAGCGTAGGTGGTGCCACCGGCCACATGACGTAGCGGAGTAGACGGCCGGTGCTTCCCGCCGCCTGACCCCAGACTCGGCTCTTCCGCAAGAAGTGGCACCCCGGATGGCCCATACGGGGATGCCGGGACGAGAGGGTCCGTGATCTGTGACCTCTGGCAACGTACGAGGCTTCGCGTAGTGGCCGTTCTGATACCTGGCCGGGTCAATCGCTTCAGCTGGGACGAAGGCGAGCATGTCGATCAGCTTCTTGGTCGGCGGCTGCAGCTCGTCAATGTTGGCTCGGCGAGCCCTGCGATGTGCCCCGTCGGCGTCCGTGAGGGTACCTGGGCCGACGGCGTTGAGCACGGCAACAGTGCTTGTTCTGACTGCTGGGCAGTTCAGGAGCTGCGGCCGTGTCGTGTAGTGGCTGCTGCAGGCCTGGTACCGGCGCCGGCGGCGCCAGTTCGACCAGTGCAGGATATCGCTAACCGTCCCGCCGAGGCGATTTCATCCCCGTCGCCGGCACCCGGTGGCCGCGGAGGCATGCCTCCGGCAGCAACCGCTCACCGATCCCCACCGTGACCGACAGCTTGCCGAGAAGACCAAGAGATGGCTTCGCAGGGATTGCAGAATCAGCACGTCGTCCTGGCGATGGCGAGGAAGGTGGTACGTCGGCGGGAGCACGGAACCCGATGGCGGAGGGCTGTTCCCGATATGGAAACAACACCCCGCGCCTCACGTGAGTTGACCTCGGGTCACATCAGTGACGCGCATACAGATCGACGAGCCGATACGGGAGCACCGTCAGGACATCTGACCAGGTCAACAGCAGCGCAGGTCAGGCCCAGGATGTCACCGGGACGAACGAGCTGTCCTGGCGGAACAGGTCCGTGCCGTCCGCGAGGGATACGCGGAGTTGGTAGTTGTAGTGGCGCAGGTAGTAACCGGGGTAGTTGTACGACTCGAAGCGGACCGAGCCGCCGGTCGTGCCCGTGCGGGCGATGAACGTGGCGTCCTTCGCGAACGTCGACGTGCCGTCGTCGGCGTCGAACCGGCCTCGGAAGTCGTAGTGGCGCAGATAGTTGCCCGCCGTGTCGCGGAACGAGTAGCCGTTGGAGTCGGCCAGGCCCGCGACGACCGTGAAGGTGGCCGCCTGCTTGTCGGCGGTGGTACTGGAGCTGGTCAGGACCGGGAGGTTGAGCAGCGCGGACTGCTCCTCCCAGTACCGAGTCGGGTAGTTGACCGACTGGAACGAGCGGGTCGCGTTCCTTGCCACCGAAGTGCCGCCCGACATCGCCTCCTTGATCACCGTGAAGTGCCGGGCCGTGCCGGAGAGCGTGGGCAGGGCGGTGGGCGTGCTCCAGGTCGCGAACGTGTCGTAGCTGTCGCTGTAGTAGTAGGTGCCGTCGCCGTAGCCGTCGAAGAAGATCCGCCAGCCGCCGTTGTCGAGCTGGATCACCGACGGACCCTCTCGGTAGCTGCCCCAGCCCGCCCAGTCACCGGTCCCGGAGATCGTGTAGGGGCCCTTGAGACTGGCGGCCGTGCCGTACTCGATGTACTTCGCCGTCTCGTTCTTCGTGAACGCGTGGTAGGTGGAGCCCACCTTCACGATGTACGTGTCGATGTGGTTCGAGCCGATGCCGGACAGGGCGACGGGCGAAGTCCAGCCCGTGAGAGCCGAGTTGGTGGCCGCCAGGAGGTACGGCGTGAAGATCCACTCGTCGTCCACCGTCGAGCAGGAGACGATGACGTTGACGCTGCCGTCGCTGTCCACGAACCACTCCGGCGCCCAGGCGCGGGACAGGTCGGTGATCGGCACCGGGTAGTCGTACAGGAACGTCCAGGCGACCCGGTCGGAGCTGCGGGCGAAGCCGATCGTGGTGCTGACGTCCTGCCAGGTGTGGGTGGTGTAGGTGAGGTAGTAGTAGCCGTCCGTGTGCTTGAACACACTCGCGTCGCGGATGCGGTTGCTCGGCGGGGTGTAGGCCGAGGACTGCAGCAGGCGGAAGTCCGCCGCGTCGTCGGACTGGTAGACGTTCACCGTGCCGTCGTCGCTGTTGAGGAAGGGGACGATCGTGTAGCGGGTGGCGTAGCCGCTCGCGGGCGCGGCGGCTTCGGCGGTGCCGAGCAGTCCGGGCAGTTCACCCAGGACCAGGGCCGACGCGGGCAGGGCGGTCAGCGCGCGGAGCAACGTACGGCGGGACGGGGTGGGGGGACGTGTGGTCACGGGCGGCTCTCCCTGGGCTTGTCGCGGGGGCGGGCACACCCCTACGTCCGTAATCTCGAACATGGTTCGAGAACGCGAGCAGAAAGTAGGAGGAGCAGCAGGTTCACGTCAATGACTTGAACGAGACTGGGGCACGGCTGGGCGGCGGCTGTGCGAAATCTGTACTGCGCGACCCGACTCGACGTTACTCTCCGGTAAGCATGACGCTTCCGGAGGTGGGTTCCCATGCCGCACGACCGTTCACCGGGCCTTGCCGAGGCCGTACGTGCCCTGGCCGAAGGCGAATTGACGTCTCGCCAGCTCGTTGAAGCGTGCCTCGCGCGGATCGGGGCCACCCAGGGCTCCCTCAACGCCTTCCGGATCGTCCGCACCTCCGCCGCGCTCGACGAAGCCGACGCAGCCGACCGGGAGTTGGCCGAGGGGGTGCGCCGTCCGCTGCTCGGGGTGCCGGTCGCGGTGAAGGACGACACGGACGTGGCCGGCGAGCCGACCGCCTTCGGCTGCCGGGGCGACTTCCCGCCGGCGGCGGAGGACGGTGAGGCGGTACGACGGCTGCGCGCGGCCGGCGCGGTGATCATCGGCAAGACCAACACATGCGAGCTGGGACAGTGGCCGTTCACCGAGGGGCCGGCCTTCGGCGCCACCCGTAATCCCTGGCAGCCGCAGCACACCCCCGGTGGATCCTCGGGCGGGTCGGCGGCCGCCGTCGCGGCGGGGCTGGTCCCGGCCGCGCTCGGCTCGGACGGCGCCGGATCGGTGCGCATACCGGCCTCCTGGACCAACCTCGTCGGCATCAAACCCCAGCGCGGCCGCATCTCCACCTGGCCGCGCGGCGAGTCCTTCCAGGGCATCACCGTCAACGGCACCCTGGCCCGTACGGTCGCCGACGCCGCCCTGCTGCTGGACGCGGCGAGCGGCAACCACCCCCAGGACCCTCACCGGCCAAGGAAGTTGACGGTCTCCGACGCGGTCGGACGCGACCCCGGGCGGCTGCGCATCGCGCTCTCCCTGAAGCCGCCGTTCACCGCGCTGCCCGCCCGCCTCCAGCCGGACGTTCGTGCACGGGTCCTCGAACTCGCGGAAAGGCTGGCCGCGTTGGGCCACACCGTCGAGGAGGCCGACCCGCCCTACGGCCAGATCGGGCTCACCTTCGTCCCACGCGCCACGGTCGGGATCGCCGAACGCGTCCGCGAGACACCGCGGCCGGATCTGCTCGACCGGCGCACCCTGGAGGCGGCCCGCCTGGGCCGACTGCTCGACGGGGCCCCGCTGCGGGCCGCCCGGCGCGCGGAGACCGCCCTGCGGCACAGGATCGGCGGCTTCTTCGCGTCGTACGACGCGATCCTCGCGCCGACCACCGCCGCTCCCCCGCCTCGCGTCGGCGCGATGCTGGGGCTCGGCCAGTTCGCCACCGACCGGGCGATGATCGCCGCCTGCCCCTACGCCTGGCCGTGGAACGTACTGGGGTGGCCGGGCGTCAATGTGCCCGCCGGATTCGTGGGCGACGGGCTGCCGGTGGGCGCGCAGTTGCTCGGCCCGGCCGACAGCGAGCCGCTGCTCGTGTCCGTCGCCGCCCAGCTGGAGGCCGAACTGCGCTGGCACGAACGCCGGCCGACCCGGGCCATGACCACGGACTCGCCGACCGCCTGACGGCCCGAGCCCACCACCTGAGCCCACCACCCAAGTCCACCGCCCGAACCCACCACCCGCGCCTGACGACTCGCACCCCGACCACCCAACACCCGACCACCCGCCGCTCACCCCTCGCCCCTGACCCCTCACCCCTGACTCCTCACCGCTCATCGCTCACCGCTCACCCCTCACCACTCACCGCCAGCCGCTTTCCGATGGGTTGACCTGCCCGTACCCTCTGACCATGGACGATGCGTCGATGGTCGGGCTCATGGGGCGGGTCACCGGAACGGTCGGGCCCGGGCTCGTCGGCGAGGTGATCGTCCGGGTGCGCGGGGGCGCCGAGCACTTCCTCGCCTACTCCGCCGACGGCGGCGTCCGGATCGAGCGGGGCACGGTCGTGATGGTGGTCGAGTACCTGCCGCCGCGGACGGTCTACGTCACGCCCGCATACGACAGTTGAGCGCGCGTAGCCCCAGGTGAGGGGCGTATGCGTCAAGACTGCAACAAGGACCCGTCAGCGTCTTCACCCCGAGCTTGCGCGGGCGCACACTCCCTTCGTTCGGTGCCGAAAGGGCACCATCCAAAGGGGGCGTATGCCGATGGTTGTCGGCGTCGTTGCGGGGGCGGCGGTTCTCGCCGTTCTCGTGTTGATCGGTGTGTTCAAGATGATGTGGCGGGTCGCCGAGCCGAACGAGGCGCTCATCATCTCCGGTTCGAACCATCGGACCGAGGGTCTTGAGGAAGGCATGGGATTCCGCATCGTCACGGGGCGCGGCACCCTGGTGCTGCCGGGCGTGCAGGCGGTGCGCAAGCTCTCGCTGGACCTGAACGAGACCGAGTTGTCGGTGGACTGCGTGACCCAGCAGGGCATTCCGCTGAAGGTACGGGGCGTGGTCATCTTCAAGGTGGGCGACGACTTCGTGTCGATCGCCAACGCGGGCCGCCGGTTCCTCGACCAGCAGAAGCTGATGTCCGAGCGGGTGCACAACGTGTTCGCCGGCCATCTGCGGTCCATCGTGGGCGGGTTGACGGTCGAGGACATGATCCGCGACCGCGAGAAGCTCACCGGGCAGACCCGGGCCGCCTGTGGCACGGAGATGGAGAAGCTGGGGCTCATCGTCGACTCCCTGCAGATCCATGAGATCGAGGACCCGACCGGGTACATCAAGAACCTGGCGATGCCGCACGCGGCAGCCGTCCAGCGGGACGCGCGGATCGCGCAGGCGGAGGCGAACCGTCTCGCCACCGAGGCGGAGCAGGCGTCGTTCGCCCGGATGGCGGAGGCCACCCGGGACAGCGAGATCCTCCAGGCCGGCTACCAGGCCGAGCGCGACAAGGCGGCGGCCCAGTCCCGCCAGGCCGGTCCGCTCGCCGACGCGGCTGCCCGGCAGGAGGTCGTCGTCCAGGAGACGCGGGTCGCCGAGCTGGAGGCGCACCGGCGCGAGCAGCAGCTCCAGGCGGACGTCCGCAAGCCGGCCGACGCCAAGGCCTACGAGAAGCGCACGCTGGCCGAGGCCGAGCGTGACGCGCGTATCTCGGCGGCCCAGGCCAAGGCGAAGGAGACGGAGCTGGCGGCGGCGGCCGAGGCGACCCGGGTCAAGGCGGCCGCGGGCGCCGAGGCCGAGGCCACCAAGGCCCGGGGTACGGCGAGCGCCGCCGCGACCCGCGCCACCGGTGAGGCCGAGGCGGCCGCCGCACAGGCCAGGGGTCTGGCGGAGGCCGAAGCGGCCAAGGCCAAGGGTCTCGCGGAGGCGGAGGCCATCAAGGCCCGTGCCGCCGCCCTGGCCGAGAACCAGGAGGCGGTCGTCGCCCAGCAACTCGCCGAGAACTGGCCGGAGATCGTCAAGGCCGGCGCTTCGGCGTTCGGCAACGTCGACAACATGGTGCTGCTCAACGGTGCCGACGGCATGGGTGAGATGTTCGCCAAGGCGCTCACGATGGGCGGTACCGGACTGGGGCTGGCCCGCCAGCTGCTGGCGTCGATGAACCAGAACGGGCATGCCTCGAACGAGACTTCGCCGATCCTCAACGGGGTCACGGCCCCGAAGACGCAGAAGGTGCCGGTGGAGCGGGACGGCGAGTAGCCGAGAGCGCAAGCAGGCAGGTGGCCGAGAGTGGGAGACAGGCCCCTGGCCGCGAACGAAAGACAGGGATGCCCCCGGCCGGTCCGGGGGCATCCCCGCGCTCATCCCTGCTCGTTGAGCCGCCGCAACAGTTCCAGCAGGGTGGTCCGCTCCGCCGCCGTCAGCCCGGCGAAGCATCCGGCGAGCACCTCGCCGGCCACCCCGTGCCCGGCCGCCAGCGTCCGCTCGCCGTCCGGGGTCAGATGGTGCTGGATGCGCCGCCCGTGGCCCGGCCGCCGTTCCACCAGGCCCTGCGCGGCCAGCCGGCCCACCAGTGTGCCGAAGGCCTGCTCGCTCTGGAACGTGGCCGCGGCCAGCTCGCGCGCCGAGGCGCCCGGCGACCGGTCGATGGCGCGCAGCGCGTCCCACTGCGCGAGGGTGGTGCCGACGGCCGAGAGCGCGCTGTCCAGCGCCCGGTGCTGCCGGTACTGGGCCTGTTTCACCGCTCTTCCGAGAACTTGCAGGTCATCGTGCATGAGTCAAGTCTAACTCATGACTAAGCTTGTTTATATAAAGATGTTTAGTTAGAGTCCTCGACATGACGACGAACCGCACCGCCCAGGTGTATCCCGACCTGTCCATTTCCCTGACCGAGGCCGGTTCCGGCCGCCCCGTCCTCGTCCTGCACGGAGGCGGCGGTCCCGCCACCGTCGCGGGTCTCGCCGCCCGCCTCGCCGAGTCCGGCCGTGTCCTCACCCCGGTCCACCCCGGCTGGGACGGAACCCCCCGCCCCGACTGGTTCACGAGCGTCGACGACCTCGCCGTCGCCTATCTGCACCTGCTCCAGGACAGCGAGTTGAGCGACGTCCTGGTGGTCGGCTCCTCACTGGGCGGCCAACTCGCCGCCGAGATGGCGATACGCGACACGGCGGGGCTGATCACCGGTCTGGTCCTGGTCAACGCGGTCGGGGCGGACATCGAGGGCGAACCCGTCACCGACTTCTTCGCGCTGGACCCGCGCGCCCAGGCCGAGCACTCCTGGCACGACCCGGACCGCTTCTACGTCGACCCGGCCACCCTCCCCGCCGCCGAACTCGCCCGCCGCCAGGCCAACATGGCGACCATGCGGCTGATCACCGACGGCGGCCGGATGACCAGTCCGAAGCTGCTGCCCCGGCTGGGGCGGGTGCCGCAGCCGGTGCTGGTGATCTGGGGCGAGAGCGACCGTGTCGTCACCCCCGCCTACGGAGCCGCCTACGCGAAGGCCTTCCCCCAGGGCCGGTTCGAGCCGATCCCCGGAGCGGGCCACCTTCCGCACATCGAACGCGCCGACGTCACCGCCGAGTTGATCGAGGCCGAGCTGCGCCGCATCGGTACCCCGCCTGTTCTCGCAGGCTGAGGCCCCTTAGGGTGCCTTCGTGACTGCGCTTACCGACGACGAGAACATCCCCGGCCGTTACGGCCCCACCGCGACCACCGAGGCCGACCCGCACGAGGTCGGCAGGGTGCGCACCGAATACTCCCCCGCCCACGACGGCGACCCCGATCCCGGCGAGATCGTCTGGACCTGGGTGCCCTTCGAGGAGAACGACGGGCGGGGCAAGGACCGGCCGGTGCTGGTCGTCGCCCGGGAGGCGGCCGGCACACTGCTCGCCGTACAGCTCTCCAGCAAGCGGCACGACAACGACCGCGAGTGGGTGGCGATCGGCAGCGGCCCCTGGGACCGGTCGGGCCGCGACTCCTGGGTGGACGTGGACCGCGTGCTGCGGCTGCACGAGGACGGCATGCGCCGGGAGGCGTGCGCGCTGGACCGGGGCCGCTTCAACCTCGTACGCAACCGGCTGCACGAGCGCTACGGCTGGAAGTGAGCCGCTGGGCGCCGGCCGCTAGGCGTCGAGGGCGGCGGCTTCCCGGAACACCTCGGTGAAGGCCGCCCGGACCGCCGATCCCGGCGTGCGGTCCAGGACCCCGAACACCACGTGCTCGAAGGTCCGCGCGAACCGTCCGCCGGGGCCCAGCAGCCCCCGGAAGGCCCCGGCGACCTGCCGGGGGTCGTTCTGGAAGACCCCGCAGCCCCAGGCGCCCAGCACCAGCCGCCGGTAGCCGTGCGCGGCGGCCACCTCCAGGACCCGCTCGGCCCGTACGGCGAGGGCGCCGGGCAGCTCACCGGCGCGTTCCGGTGCCGTACGGCGGATCACGCCCGCGTTGGGCGCGGCGGACGTGAGGAATCCGGCGCGGTACGGCTCCGTGAGGAGGCGGCCGCGGTCGTCGCGGAAGACCGGGACGGCCGGGGAGTGGATCACCCGGTCCGAGTAGAACGGGTCGCGGTGGGCGCGGTGGTGGTCGTAGAAGGCGCGGGCGCGCAACTGGCAGGCGTAGAGCGCGGAGGCCCGGCACAGGGCCTCCTCCTGCGCCTGGGCGCCGTTCAGATAGCCGCCGCCCGGGTTGCGGGCCGAGGCGAAGTCCAGGACCGCGACCGGGGCGTCGGCCAGCCGGCCGGCGGCCTCCAGGCTGCTCTCGCCGGTGACCTCGAGGATCGTCCGCACCGAGGCGGTCGCCGGAACCGGCACCGGTTCCGGGCCGTGGATCCGTGTCCCGGCCTGTGCGGCCGCGATGTCCGCGGCCAGGAGGACCTCCCGGCCGTCGGCGGTCCGGTAGGCCCCCGCCGCCACGATCCGTTCGGTCTCCTGGGCGATTCCGCGCAGGCGTGCGCTCATGGCGCCACCCCCGTGGACGCCATGACCGCGGCCCGCGCGGTCTCCCCCGTCGTGCTCATACACGCATCCTGGGCGATGCTGGTGATGCGGTGCAACGGAGTTTCGTGCGCCCGAAACGGTTCCGGAACGTGCGAGGAAGCAGAGGTTACCGATCTAGAACGTCCCGATAGGTGGCCTTGTGCGAATCGGCGCGAAGGTCTTGGGTGTAACGGACGTAGCCGTCCCGGACCCATCCACGGCCGGGCCGGCGGCATGGTGGAATCTCAGGAGGATCCCTACATGTCCGACTCGATATCCGACGGCGGCGACTGTACCGACGACTCGGTGAAGACCGACTTCTCGGACGACCGCACCGCCGTCACCGAAGCCGAGGTGGAGGCTCTGGTCAAGGGCATCTGCTTCAAGACCGGCCCGCCCCGCACGGTCGGGGTCGAAGTGGAATGGCTGGTCCACGAGCTGCGGCAGCCGCGGCTCCCCGTCACACCCGAACGACTCGAAGCGGCCTACGCCGCACTGCGCACGGTGCCCCTGGGGTCGGCGCTCACCGTCGAACCCGGCGGTCAGCTGGAGCTGAGCTCGCCGCCCGCCGCCTCCCTGATGGAGTGCGTCGGCACCGTGTCCGCCGACCTGGACGCCGTACGGGCGGTCCTGGCCGAGCTGGGTCTCGGTCTCGTCGGCGCCGGACACGATCCCTGGCACCCGCCCCGCCGCTTCCTGCGCGAGCCGCGCTACGACGCGATGGAGGCCTGCCTGGACCGGACCGGCCCGGCCGGCCGGCACATGATGTGCAGCTCGGCCTCCGTACAGGTCTGCCTGGACGCCGGTCACGAGGAGCCCGGCCCGCTGGGGCACACCCGCCGCTGGTGGCTGGCCCATCAGCTGGGGCCGGTCCTGGTGGCCGCCTTCGCCAACTCCCCCCTGGTGGGAGGGCGGCCCACCGGCTGGGTCTCCACCCGGCAGCTGCTGTGGATGGAGATCGGCGCGGGCCGCGCGGGAGCGCCCCCGCTGGCCGGCGACCCGCGCACGTCCTGGGCCCGGCACGTACTGGACGCCCCGGTGATGTGCGTACGACGGGACAGCGGCCCCTGGGAGGTGCCCGAGGGGCTCACCTTCCGGGAGTGGACCCGGTCGGGGTCGCCCACCGGGGCCGATCTCGCCTACCACCTCACCACACTGTTCCCGCCGGTCCGGCCGCGCGGCCATCTGGAGCTGCGGATGATCGACGCGCAGCCCGGCGACGACGGCTGGATCGTGCCGCTGGCGGTGACGACGGCGCTGTTCGACGACCCGGAGGCCGCCGAGACCGCGTACCGGACGGTGAAACAGCTGACCGAGCGTGCGCGGCCACGGCCGGCCCCGCACAATCCGCTGTGGATCGACGCGGCCCGGACCGGGCTCGGCGACCCGGAGCTGCACGAGGCCGCCGTCGCCTGTTTCGCGGCGGCGCTGGAGGCCCTGCCCCGGCTGGGCGCGACCCCCGAGGTCACGGCGGCCGTGGCGGCGTACTTCGACCGGTACGTCCGCCAGGGCCGCTGCCCGGCCGACGACCTGCTGGACCCCCTGCGCGGCACATCGGGCCGCGCCCATGGGAAGGACATCCCCGCATGACCGCCCCCGAGACCGACATCGACATCGAGACCCTGCGGGACCGGGCCCTGAAGTCCCTGATCACGGCCCGGGACCGCACCACGCTCCTGACCAGCTGCGTGGAGGAGCCCGACCTCACCGCCCAGCACTCCCCGCTGATGTCCCCGCTGGTCTGGGACCTGGCGCACATCGGCAACCAGGAGGAACTCTGGCTGCTGCGCAACGTCGGCGGCCGGGAGGCGATGCGCCCCGAGATCGACAGCCTCTACGACGCCTTCGAGCACCCGCGTTCCGAGCGGCCCACGCTGCCGCTGCTGGCGCCCGCCGAGGCCCGGCGCTATGCGGCCGAGGTACGCGGGCGGGCCCTGGACCTGCTGGAGGGCTCGGCGTTCAGCGGCGGCACCAGGCTGACCGAGGCGGGCTTCGCCTTCGGGATGATCGCACAGCACGAACAGCAGCACGACGAGACGATGCTGATCACCCATCAGCTCCGGTCGGGCCCCCAGGCGCTGACCGCCCCGGACCCGGACCCGGCGCCGCCGTTCACCGGCCCGGCCGAAGTCCTGGTCCCCGGCGGCCCGTTCACCATGGGCACCTCCACCGAGCCGTGGGCGCTGGACAACGAACGCCCCGCGCACCGGCGGGAGGTGGCGCCCTACTGGATCGACACCACCCCGGTGACCAACGGCCGGTACCTGGAGTTCATCGAGGACGGCGGCTACGAGAACGAGCGCTGGTGGACGCCCGAGGGCTGGGCGCACATCCGCGAGCACTCGATCGTCGCCCCGCACTTCTGGCACCGTGAGGGCGGTCAGTGGCTGCGGCGCCGGTTCGGGGTCACGGAGGTCGTGCCGCCCGAGGAGCCGGTGCTGCACGTGAACTGGTACGAGGCGGACGCCTACGCCCGCTGGGCCGGCCGCCGGCTGCCCACCGAGGCCGAGTGGGAGAAGGCCGCCCGGCACCACCCCGGCGAGAACCGGTCCCGGCGCTACCCGTGGGGCGACGCCGAACCGGCACCCGCGCACGCCAACCTCGGCCAGCGCCATCTGCGCCCCGCCCCGGCGGGCAGCTACCCGGAGGGCGAGTCCCCGCTGGGGGTACGGCAGTTGATCGGTGACGTCTGGGAGTGGACGTCCAGCGACTTCCTCCCCTACCCCGGTTTCTCCGCCTTCCCGTACAAGGAGTACTCGGAGGTGTTCTTCGGCCCCGAGCACAAGGTGCTGCGCGGCGGTTCGTTCGCCGTGGACCCGGTGGCCTGCCGGGGGACGTTCCGCAACTGGGACTACCCGATCCGGCGGCAGATCTTCTCCGGCTTCCGCACCGCCCGTACCGCGGAGACTGCCTGATGTGCCGTCATCTGGCCTATCTGGGACCCGAGGAGCCGCTCGGCCGGTTCGTCGTGGAGCCCGGACACTCCCTGTACCGCCAGTCGTGGGCACCCCGGCGACAGCGGTACGGGACGGTCAACGCCGACGGTTTCGGGGTGGGTTGGTACGCCTCCGAGGATCCGCAGCCGGCCCGTTACCGGCGGGCCGGCCCGATCTGGGCCGACCCGTCCTTCGCCGACCTGGCGCGGGTGGTGCGCACCGGCGCGCTGCTGGCCGCCGTTCGGGACGCGACCCTGGCGGGCGCGGACGCGGAGGCCGCGGCGGCGCCGTTCGCCGCGGGCCGCTGGCTGTTCAGCCACAACGGGGCGATCCCCGGGTGGCCGCAGTCCGTGGCGTCCCTCGTCCCGCTGCTGCCCCCGGTCGACCTGCTGTCGATGGAGGCACGCACCGACTCGGCGTTCGTCTGGGCACTGGCCCTGCATCGGCTGCGGTCCGGCACACCGCCGGGCCTCGCTCTTGCCGAAACGGTTCTCCAGGTCGCCGA
The DNA here is from genome assembly GCF_040634235.1 of Streptomyces sp. NPDC007157. Taxonomy (NCBI): domain Bacteria; kingdom Bacillati; phylum Actinomycetota; class Actinomycetes; order Kitasatosporales; family Streptomycetaceae; genus Streptomyces; species Streptomyces sp. NPDC007157. The sequence continues at coordinate 298,533 of NZ_JBEYFE010000004.1, read as the reverse complement.
GGCGGCCCCGACCGCCCGGCTGAACCTCCTGCTCACCGACGGGGAGACCATCGCCGCCACCGCCTGGGGGGACAGCCTCTGGTACCTCTCGGAACCCGGCCACCGCACCGTCGTCGCCTCCGAGCCGTACGACGACGCCCCGCGCTGGCGGGAGGTCCCCGACCGCACGCTGCTCGTCGCGAGCCGCCGGGGCGTCACCCTCGCCCCGGTCGAGAACCCGATCGAGAGCCCGATCGGAGAACCGGTCGAGGACGGCCCCGCCCAGGATGCCCGGATCCAGGACGACCCGGTCGAGAACCCGGTCGAGACCCGTGCGTCCTCCCCCACTCTCGACTCCGTTCGAGCGGGGGCACCCCCATCCCCGAAGGAGCCCTGTACGTGAGTCCCCTCCGTGTCACCCGCACCCTTCCCGAGGACGCGACGGACGCCGCGCTGCGCGCCGATGTCCTGAGCGGCCTCACCGCCACCCCCAAGACGCTGCCGCCGAAGTGGTTCTACGACGCCCGGGGCAGCGAGCTGTTCGAGCAGATCACCGAGCTGCCCGAGTACTACCCGACCCGGGCCGAGCGGGAGATCCTGCTCACCCGGTCCGGCGAGATCGCCGCCGCGAGCGGTGCCCGCACCCTGGTGGAGCTGGGCTCCGGCTCCTCCGAGAAGACCCGCCTGCTGATCGACGCGCTCACCTCCCTCGAGGTGTACGTCCCGGTCGACGTCAGCGAGAGCGCGCTGACCCAGGCCGGGCAGGCGCTCATCGAGGAGCGGCCGGCGCTGTCCGTGCACGCCCTGATCGCCGACTTCACCGGCCGGATGAGCCTGCCCGAGACACCGGGGCCACGGCTGGTGGCGTTCCTCGGCGGCACGATCGGGAATCTGCTGCCCGCCGAGCGGGCCCGGTTCCTGGCCTCGGTACGGGCGCTGCTCGCGCCCGGTGACGCGCTGCTCCTCGGCACCGACCTGGTCAAGGACGAGGACGTACTGGTCCGGGCGTACGACGACGCGGCCGGGGTGACGGCCGAGTTCAACAAGAACGTCCTGGCCGTCGTCGACCGGGAGCTGGGCGCCGACTTCGCCCCGGACACCTTCGACCATGTCGCCCTGTGGGACGCGGACGAGGAGTGGATCGAGATGCGGCTGCGCTCCCGGGTCGCGCAGACCGTGAAGGTGCCCGCGCTCGACCTGGCCGTGGACTTCGCGGCGGGCGAGGAGCTGCGCACCGAGGTCTCGGCGAAGTTCCGGCGGGACGGAGTCACCGCCGAACTTGCCGCCGCCGGACTCGGTCTGACCAACTGGTGGACCGACTCGCAGGGCCGTTTCGCGCTCTCCCTCAGCGTCGCCCGCTGACCGACCGGCTCACCCGAAGTCCGGCGCGAGCAGTTCGGTGATCCGCCGGGAGGCACGGCGGGCCTCGGTCGCGGGGTCCGCCCCGCCGAGCACCTTCGTCATGTAGCCCTTGATCGGGTTGTCGGCCTCGACCGCCGGCCAGTCCGGGGAGTGGGGGGTCGCCCGTCCCTGCGCGGCTCCCGCCGCCATGGCGGCGACCCCCTCAGACCCGGCGACCGCGCCCGCCAGCGTGGTCTTGTTGGGCACATAGTTCATGGTGCGGGCCAGTTCGGTGTCCCACTTGGCGCCGGCGAGGGCGCCGACCACGGCGGTCGCGTCGTAGGGGTGCTCGGTGTTCTGCGGTACGACGAGGTCGGAGCCGCCGGTGAAGACGGCGCCGGGGTGGTCGGCGGTGCGGCCAGGCACCGGGAAGTAGCCGATCTCTTCCTTGAGTTCGGGGTTCTCCTGCACGATGGACTGGGCGAGGCCGGGTACCGCGACGAGCTGGGCGACCTGACCGCCCGCGAACACCTGGGCCTGGGGCGGGTGTTCCTCGTCGGCATTCACCGGGCCTTTGCCGAGGGCCTGGAGCCGTCGGTAGAAGTCCATCCCGCGCAGCGCCGCCGGGCTGTCCAAGGCACCCTTCCAGCCGGCGTCCGTCTCCTCGGCGAGATCACCGCCCTCGTCCCAGATGAACCCGGAGAGCGTGTACCAGTCCTGTCCGGCCAGGTAAATTCCCTGATCCCCACCCGAGTTGAGCTTCTCGGTGTCGGCCAGCCATGCGTCGCGGGTCTTCGGTGGGGAGGTGATGCCGGCCTTCTTGAACAGGTCCTTGCGGTAGATGACCACGCGGTTGGCGGCGTACCAGGGGATGCCGTACTGACGGGAGTCGTCCCGGCCGGGTTCGGCGAGGCCGGGCAGCCAGTGCTCCTTGCCCCAGTCCCGCATCGACTCCAGGGTGAGGTCGGTGAGCCGGCCGTCCTCGACGTACTGCGGGACCTGGGTGTTGCCGACCTCGATGACGTCGGGAGCGTCCGCGGAGTCGGACTTGAGCGCCGTCTGCACCTTGTCCACGATCCCGGTCCACTGCTGGATACGGATGTCGAGGCGGATGTCCTTGTGGGTGCGCTCGAAGTCTGCGGTGAACCGGCGCAGGAACTCCGGCGACGCGCTGTTCTGCATCAGCCACACCGTGACGGTGCGCCGCCCGCCCGATCCGCCGGGCAGGACGCCACAGGCGCTGAGCAGCGCGGCGGACACACAGACGAGGGCGAGCGGGCGAAGACGTCTCACGAGGGGTTCCTGTTCTGTCTGGCGGACAGGGAAGAAGGCCCGACGTGGGGGAACGAGCACGGGTGCCCGTACGGGGTGTACGGGATTTTGGTATGGACCAATGCGCAGGGTCAAGGGCGCAGGCCCAATGGCCGACTCAGGCGGTGACCCTGGCGACGAACGCCGCGAGGTTCGCGGCGGTCCGCTGGATCTTCTCCTCCAGGGTGAGCGACTCGGGCAGGCGCGCGCCGACGCCCGCGTCCTTCCTGCCCCGTACGTACAGCGGGCAGGCGAGGTCGCTGCAGATGTAGACGCCCACGGAGTTTCCCTGCTGCCCGGCCTTGCCCGCCTTCGCGGCGACCATCAGCGAGACGCCTCCGGTGTGGGTGGTCAGGCATATCGAGCACATGCTGCGCCGCGTCTGCCAGGAGGCGGCGGAGGAGGAGCGCAGGGCGAGTGCCACCGGGCGGCCGTCCAGCTCGACGGCGAGGTAGGCCCGGTCGGGGGCCTGGGGGTCCCGCCAGCCGAGGAAGTCCAGGTCGTCCCACGGCCGGTCGGCCAGGTCGTGAGGGACAGACAGGCGCTTGGCCTCACCCTTGGTGCAGTTCACGAAGGCGGTGCGGATCTCCCGCTCGTTCAGGGGTCTCATGAGTGGCAGAGTAATTTGCCTAAAAGCTTTAGGCAAATGCATTATGATTGTCGCCAGTCAGGAGGAAAGTTATGGCTAGAGCAGGGCTGACCCCGGAGCGGCTGACCGTGGCGGGGGCGGAGCTAGCCGACGAGGTCGGCTTCGACCAGGTGACCGTCTCGGCGCTCGCCCGGCGGTTCGACGTCAAGGTCGCGAGTCTGTACTCGCACCTGAAGAACTCCCAGGAACTCAGGACCAGGATCGCCCTGTTCGCCCTGGAGGAGCTCGCCGACCGGGTCGCCGACGCCCTGGCGGGGCGGGCCGGCAAGGACGCCCTGGCCGCCTTCGCGGACGCCTACCGCGACTACGCCCGGGAGCACCCCGGCCGGTACGCCGCCGCCCGGCTCCGGCTCGATCCCGAGACGGCGGCCGCCAGTGCCGGGGTGCGGCACGCCCAGATGACACGGGCGATCCTGCGCGGCTACGACCTGACGGAGCCGGACCAGACACACGCGGTCCGGATGCTGGGCAGCGTCTTCCACGGCTACGTCAGCCTGGAACTCGCCGGGGGCTTCGAGCACAGCGCCCCCGACGCGCGGGAGTCATGGGCCTGGATCGTGGACTCCCTCGACGCCCTGCTGCGGAGCCGGGCCGCATCCTGACCGGCGGTTGTCCGGTGCGCCGCGCGTCGGGGTCGCAGGCGGCGACGCCTCGCGCTCCGCTTCCGGATGGGGCACCTTGGTATGACGACGAGAGGAGCATCCCGATGCCGAACCACACCTACCGGGTCACCGAGATCGTCGGCACCTCGCACGAGGGCATCGACCAGGCCATCCGCAACGGTGTCGCACGCGCCAACCAGACCCTGCGCAACCTGGACTGGTTCGAGGTGACACAGGTCAGGGGCCAGATCGAGAACGGGCAGATCGAGCACTACCAGGTGGGCCTGAAGGTGGGCTTCCGCATCGACGACGAGGACTGACGTCCACGGGACCGGGGCCGGGCGGGCTCAGGCCACCGGGCGGGCTCAGACCCGCCGGGCGGCCTCAGGTCCGCCCCTCCCCCTCCTGGGCCTGCTCCAGCGCGGCCGAGCGGTCGGCCCAGCGGGCCCGAACCACGGTGAACCCGGCCCGTTCGGCGTCGTCGCACACCAGCTCGTCGTCGTCGACCAGGACGCGGACCGCACGTCGTTCGGCAAGGCGGCGCAGGATCTCGAGCTTGGTGCGCCGGGCGGGCCTGCGGTCGGCGTCGCGCCGCATGTGCACCCGTCCCTCGGGCAGCCCGTGCGCGGCGAGCCAGTCCAGGGTGTCTCGCCGGCAGCGGTCGGGCCGCCCGGTGAGATAGACGATCTCGCACTCCCGCGCGGTCGCCACGGCCAGCGCGATCCCCTCGGCGAGCGGCGGGTCGTGCGGAGCGGCCGCGAAGAACGCGTCCCAGTCCCGGGGCCTGCGCTCCAGGAACCGCTGCCGGTGCGCGGTGTCGGCGAGGGTGTTGTCGATGTCGAAGACGGCGATCGGACGCTTGTTGCTCTCGGTCACGCGGCAACCCTAGCCGGGCACCGGCACCGCCCCTGGAGCCACCGGCACCGCCCCTGGGGCCACCGCGGACCGCTCATGGGATCCGGTGACCGCCGACGGCGTCCGCCCGCTGCTCGCGCAGCACCTGGTCAGGGCCTACGGGCGCGGTCCGCCGCGCCCCGGGGAGAGTGACCGGCGGCGGGAATCCTGGGGCCGCCCCGGTGTTGAACCCTCTGTGAACGCACTGATCGCCCGGACCCGGTTCTCCGTCCTCGACCGCTCCCGCACCCGGGAGGGGCACACCCCCGGTGCGGCGCTGCGGGACACCGTGGCGCTGGCGCGGGAGATGGAGGCGCTCGGGTATCACCGGTTCTGGGTGTCGGAGCATCACGGTGTGCCCGGGGTCGCCGGTTCGGCGCCGACCGTGCTGGCCGCCGCCGTCGCCGCCGCGACCCGGACCATCCGGGTCGGCACCGGCGGTGTCATGCTGCCGAACCACCGACCCCTGGTCGTGGCCGAGCAGTTCGGGGTGCTGGAATCGCTGTTCCCCGGGCGGATCGACATGGGCCTCGGCCGGTCGGTGGGTTTCACCGACGGCGTCCGCAGGGCACTGGGGCGTGACAAGGGCGACGCCGACGACTTCGCGGCGCAACTCGGCGAGCTGCTCGGCTGGTTCGAGGGCACCTCGCCGACCGGGGTACGGGCCCGCCCGGCCGAGGGGCTGCGGGTGCCGCCGTTCGTGCTGGCGATGGGCGAGGGCGCGGACATCGCGGCCCGCGCCGGGCTGCCGATGGTCATCGGTGACCTGCGCAACCGGGAAAAAATGCGACGCGGCATCGACCACTACCGCGACCGCTTCCGCCCCTCCCCCTGGGCGGCCGAGCCCTATGTCGTGATCTCCGGGACCGTCGCCGTCGCCGGCACCCCCGAAGCGGCCCGCCGGCTGCTCGTCCCCGAGGCCTGGTCGATGGCGTACTCCCGTACCCACGGCAGTTTCCCGCCGCTGCCCCCGGCCGAGGCGGTGGAGACCCTCACGATGACCGTGAAGGAACGCGGCCTGTACGAGTCCGGACTCGCCGGGCACCTCGCCGGTACCGAGGAGCAGGTCGCGGACGGGCTGGAGACGGTCCTGAAGGAGACGGCCGCCGACGAGGTGCTGGTCACCACCAGCACCTACGACCGCCCGGCCCTGCTGGACTCCTACCGGCGGCTGGCCGGGATCGTGAACCCCTGATCAGACCGCGGCCGGCTTGTCGGAGCGGATGACGATCTCCCCGTCGGCCGCGTCCACCACCGCCCGGTCGCCCGCCGTGAGCTGGCCGGACAGCAGCAGGTCGGCGAGGCGGTCGTCGACCTCGCGCTGGATGGTGCGGCGCAGCGGGCGGGCACCGAAGTCGGGTTCGTGACCGAGGTTGGCGAGCAACCCCGCGGCCGCGTCGGTGACTTCGAGGCCGACCTCCTGGGCGTGCAGGCGCCGCCGGGTGTGTTCCAGCAACAGGTCGACGATCTCGCGCAGTTGGGTGCGGTCCAGACCGCGGAAGACGATGATCTCGTCGATGCGGTTGAGGAACTCCGGCCGGAAGTGCTGCTGCAGCGCCGGCATGACCGCCTCGCGGACCTTGGTGTAGTCCTCGGTGCCGGCGGCCAGGATGCGGTCGGCGCCGATGTTCGACGTCATGATCACGACGGTGTTCTTGAAGTCGACGGTGCGGCCCTGGGAGTCGGTGAGCCGGCCGTCGTCCAGCAGCTGGAGCAGGGTGTTGAAGACGTCCGGGTGCGCCTTCTCCACCTCGTCGAGCAGCAGCACGGCGTACGGCTGCCTGCGCACCGCCTCGGTGAGCTGACCGGCCTCCTCGTGGCCGACGTATCCGGGCGGGGCGCCGATCAGCCGGGAGACGGTGTGGCGCTCCTGGAACTCGCTCATGTCCAGGCGGATCATGCGGGTTTCGTCGCCGAAGAGGGCGGCGGCCAGGGCGCGGGCCAGCTCGGTCTTGCCGACGCCGGTCGGGCCCAGGAAGAGGAAGCTGCCCACCGGACGGTTGGGGTCGCTCATGCCGGCCCGGGCGCGGCGGACCGCGCGGGCGACGGCGGTGATCGCCTCGTCCTGGCCGACGACCCGCTCGTGCAGGTGCTCCTCCAGCTTGATCAGCCGCTCCCGCTCCTCCTCGGTGAGCTGGGCGACCGGGATGCCGGTGGTGCGGGAGACGACCTCGGCGATGTCCTCGGCGGTGACCTTGGGCGCGTGCTCATCGGCCGTGCCCGCCTGCTCCAGCTCGGCCTCGGTCTCCCTGATCCGGTCGCGGAGTTCCTTGGCGCGCTCGTACTCCTCGTCGGCGACGGCCTGGTCCTTCTCCCGGTTCAGGGCGGCGATCCGGTCCTCGATGTCCCGGGTGTCGGTGGGCGGGGTCTTCGAGCGCAGCCGGACCCGGGCGGCGGCCTGGTCCATCAGGTCGATCGCCTTGTCCGGCAGGAAGCGGGAGGTGATGTACCGGTCGGAGAGCTCGGCCGCCGCGACGACCGCCTCGTCGGTGATCCGGACCTGGTGGTGGGCCTCGTAACGGTCGCGCAGACCGCGCAGGATCTCGATGGTGTCGTCGACGGAGGGCTCACCGACCAGGATGGGCGCGAACCGGCGTTCCAGGGCGGCGTCCTTCTCGACGTGCTTGCGGTACTCGTCGATGGTGGTCGCGCCGATCAGGTGCAACTCGCCGCGGGCGAGGGCCGGTTTGAGGATGTTGCCCGCGTCCAGGGACCCGTCGCCGCCCCCGCCGGCACCCACGACGGTGTGCATCTCGTCGAGGAACAGCACCAGTCCGTCGCTGTGCTCGCGGACCTCGTCGAGGAGTTTCTTCAGCCGCTCCTCGAACTCGCCCCGGTACTTGGTGCCGGCCACCATCCCGGCCAGGTCCAGGGAGACCAGCCGCTTGCCTTCGAGGGTCTTGGGCACGTCACCGGTGATGATCCGCTGCGCGATGCCCTCGACGATGGCGGTCTTGCCGACACCGGGGTCACCGATCAGGACGGGGTTGTTCTTGCTGCGCCGGGAGAGCACCTCGATGGTCTGCTCGACCTCCTCCTCCCGCCCGATCACCGGATCCAGGCGGCCGGCCTGGGCGTCCTCGGTGAGATCACGGCCGTACTCGTCGATGGTCGGCGTCGTGCTGGGCTTCTTCCGCTCCGCCGCGCCCTCGGCCGGCATCCGGGCCGGCTCCCAGCCGCTCTCGGCGAGCGCGCGCCCGGCCGTCGACTCCGGGTTCGCGGCGAGCGCGCGCAGCAGGTGCTCGGGGCCGATGTAGGAGGCGCCCTCCGCGCGGGAGATCTGGTAGGCGTCGAGCAGGGCGCGCTTGGCGGCCGGGGTGAGGGCGGTGGGCTCCGTCTTCTCGGCGCCGCCGTGGCCGACGGTGAGCCGCTCTCGGAGCTGGTCGGGGTCCGCGCCGGCCTCGGTGAGCAGCCGCCGGGTCGAGTCGTGCGTGGTGGCGGCGGCCAGCAGGTGCCGGGCGTCCACTTCCTCGCTGCCCTCGTCGCCGGCGAGGTCGCGGGCCTCGGCCACCAGCTCCCGCGCCCGTTCGGACAGCAGGTTGCCGATGTCGACGCGCTGGGGACGGCGGGCCGGTGCGCCCGGTCCGGATCCGCCGAAGAAGCGGGACATCAGCTCGTCGAAATCTTCGAAAGGAGTGCGTCCGAATCCGAAACCGGGAGAAGTCATGGGGGGCCCGGGCCTTTCTGCGATCAGCTCTGCGGTCGGCGGGATTCCGCATGTTCCAACCTTGCACAGGCACGCCGGGCCCGCACGGGGACGCCCGCCGAGATGCGGACCGGGCCGGGGCCGGTGACGCTGGTGAGGAAGCCTCAACCAGCGAGGAGGGCTGCCATGTCCATGCTGGACAAGCTCAAGGGGATGCTCAAGGGCCACGAGGACCAGGCCAAACAGGGCGTCGAAAAGGGCGGCGACATGATCGACCAGCGGACCGGAAACAAGTACCGGTCCCAGGTCGACATGGGTCAGCAGAAGGCCGACGACTACATCGACCAGAGCCGGAACCGGAACAACCCTCCCCAACCCTGACCGACCACCGCACGGGCTAGACTCGCGGGGTTTGTCCCTGCCCGGCGAGTCGGCCGTACGGAGTCTGCCCGATGCACAGCGCCCACGATCCGTATGTACGCGTTCGTGGTGCCCGCGAGCACAACCTCAAGGGTGTCGACGTGGACATCCCCCGGGACGTGCTGGCCGTCTTCACCGGTGTGTCCGGCTCGGGGAAGTCGTCCCTGGCGTTCGGCACGGTCTACGCCGAGGCCCAGCGTCGCTACTTCGAGTCGGTCGCCCCGTACGCGCGCAGGCTGATCCACCAGGTGGGGGCTCCGAAGGTCGGTGAGATCAGCGGGCTGCCGCCGGCGGTCTCGCTGCAGCAGCGCCGCTCGGCCCCCACCTCCCGTTCCTCGGTCGGCACGCTCACCAACCTCTCCAACTCCCTGCGCATGCTCTTCTCGCGCGCCGGGGACTATCCGCCGGGCGCGGAACGGCTCGACTCCGACGCGTTCTCCCCCAACACGGCGGTCGGCGCCTGCCCGGAGTGCCACGGCCTGGGCCGGGTCCACCGGACGACCGAGGAGTCGCTGGTCCCCGACCCGTCGCTGTCGATCCGGGACGGCGCGATCGCCGCCTGGCCGGGTGCCTGGCAGGGCAAGAACCTGCGGGACGTCCTGGACGCGCTCGGCCACGACGTTAACCGGCCCTGGCGCGAACTGCCCGCCGAGGAGCGGGAGTGGATCCTGTTCACGGACGATCAGCCGGTGGTCACCGTGCACCCGGTCCGGGACGCCGACCGCATCCAACGGCCGTACCAGGGCACGTACATGAGCGCCCGCCGGTACGTCATGAAGACCTTCTCGGACTCCAGGAGCCCGGCTCTGCGGGCGAAGGCGGAGCGGTTCCTGAGCAGCGCGCCCTGTCCGGTGTGCGGGGGCAGCAGGCTGCGGCCCGAGGCGCTCGCCGTGACCTTCGGGGGCCGTACGATCGCCGGCCTGGCGGCCCTGCCCCTGACCGAGCTGGCCGGACTGCTCGGCGACGGCCCCTCGACGGAGACCGCGCGGGTGCTCACCGAAGACCTCATCTCCCGCATCGCCCCGGTCGTCGAACTCGGCCTCGGCTATCTGAGCCTGGACCGGGCGACTCCGACGCTCTCCGCGGGCGAACTCCAACGCCTGCGTCTGGCTACGCAGTTGCGCTCCGGGCTATTCGGTGTCGTCTACGTCCTGGACGAGCCGTCGGCCGGGCTGCACCCGGCGGACACCGAGGCACTGCTGACGGTGCTGGACCGGCTGAAGGCGGCCGGGAACTCGGTGTTCGTGGTGGAGCACCACCTGGACGTGGTGCGCGGCGCGGACTGGCTGGTGGAGGTGGGCCCAGGTGCCGGCGAGCACGGCGGCCGGGTGCTGCACAGCGGGCCGGTGGCACAGCTGGCCGAAGTCGCGGAGTCCGCCACCGCCCGCTACCTGTTCGCGACGGAGTCCGCTCCGACCCGTCGACTCCGCTCTGCCGCCGGGTGGTTGAAGGTCGGCCCGGTCACCCGGCACAACCTGCGCGCGGTCACCGCCGAGTTCCCGCTCGGTGTCCTCACCGCCGTCACCGGAGTCTCCGGCTCGGGCAAGTCGACGCTGATCGGCGAGATCACCGAGGAGCTGGACGGGGTCGGCCGCCTGGTCTCCGTCGACCAGAAGCCGATCGGCCGCACCCCGCGTTCCAACCTGGCCACCTACACAGGACTGTTCGACGTCGTACGGAAGGTCTTCGCGGCCACCGACCAGGCCCGGGAGCGTGGTTACGGCGCGGGGCGGTTCTCCTTCAACGTGACCGGAGGGCGCTGCGAGACCTGTCAGGGCGAGGGTTTCGTCAGCGTGGAGCTGCTGTTCCTACCCAGTACCTACACGCCCTGCCCGGACTGCGGCGGGGCGCGCTACAACCCCGAGACGCTCGAAGTGCCCTACCGGGGACGGAACATCGCCGAGGTGCTGGACCTGACCGTGGAGAGCGCGGCGGAGTTCTTCGCGGACACCCCGGCCGTGGCGCGCAGCCTGCGCACGCTGCTCGACGTGGGGCTCGGCTATCTGCGACTGGGGCAGCCCGCCACGGAGCTGTCCGGTGGCGAGGCCCAACGGATCAAACTGGCCGGTGAGTTGCAGCGTGGACGGCGCGGTCACACCCTCTACCTCCTCGACGAGCCGACGACGGGCCTGCATCCGGCCGACGTCGAGGTGCTGATGCGCCAGTTGCACGGGCTGGTGGACGCCGGGCACACGGTCGTCGTGGTCGAGCACGACATGGCGGTGGTGGCGGGCGCGGACTGGGTGATCGACCTGGGGCCGGGCGGCGGGGACCGGGGCGGCCGGATCGTCGCGGCGGGCCGGCCGGCCGAGGTCGCACGGGCCGAGGGCAGTGTGACGGGGCCCTATCTCTCCCGGTCCAGCCCGCGGTGATCTTCAGGAACGGTTCAGGTTGCCCCTGGATTTTGGGCGTATGCATGGACACCACCCCCGCACCCCCGAAGCCGAGCGCACCCGTCGCTGGTTCATGAACAAGGCGTTGCTCGCCGGCGGTGCCGCCGCGCTGACGACCATGACCGGCTGCTCCGACGGCTCGTCCGACACGTCGGGTTCGGCCTCCGGCGCCCCCAGCGGCGGCATGCCCTCCGGCGGCCCCGCCGGGGCGGGCGGCATGGGCCCCGGCCAGTCCGAGGTCAAGTACCAGGACTTCGTGGGGCTCACCACGGACGGCAAGGTCGTCGACGGCCTGTACGCGGTCCACTCCACCGACGTCTCCACGGACAAGGTCGTCAAGGCCGCGCAGGCCTTCCTCGACGGTCTCAGCCAGAAGGAGCGCACCTCGTGCACCTTCGACGTGGCCGACGACGAGTGGCTGGCCTGGAGCAACGTCGACGGCTACGAGCGCAAGGGCGTCCGGATGGGCGACATCACGGACGCGAAGCGGGAGCTGGGCTATGCGCTGCTCGGCGCCGCGCTGTCCGCGAAGGGGCTCACCCAGACCCGCAACATCATGAAGCTGAACGCGTTCCTGGGCGACTACAACGGCGGCAACCGGGAGACGCTCACCGAGGGCGCCTACTTCTTCACCTTCATGGGCACCCCGTCCACCAGCAAGCCCTGGGGCTTCCAGTACGAGGGCCACCATGTGGCGATCAACTACTTCGTGCTGGGCGACCAGGTCGTCATGACGCCGACCTTCATGGGCTCGGAGCCGACCTCGGCCACCTACCAGGGCGAGAAGATCACCCTCTTCAAGCCGGAGACCAAGGCCGGTCTGGCCCTGCTCCGCTCCCTCACCTCGGCCCAGCGGGACAAGGTGATCGACGCCGAGGTCGGCAAGTCCGGCACCGACATGAAGGCGGGCGCCGGCGCCGACAACCTCAAGCTCGCCTACCAGGGCCTGCCCGGCTCCGAGCTCACCTCGGCCCAGCGGGACAAGCTGCTCGACCTGGTCGGCGTCTACGTCGGTTACATGGACGACGGCCACGCCGGTGTGAGGATGAAGGAGGTGAAGGAACACCTGGACCAGACGTACTTCTACTGGCTCGGCGAGACCAAGGACACCTCGGCCTTCTACTACCGGGTGCACAGCCCGGTCGTCCTCATCGAGTACGACGCCCAGTCGCCGCTCGCCTACGGGACGAAGACCGGCAGCGGCGGCCAGCCCTCGGGCCAGCCCACCGGCCAGCCCACCGGTGGCATGCCCACCGGCCAGCCGGGCGGCGGTGGCATGGGCGGTCCGGGCGGCACGCCGACCCAGCAGCACATCCACACCATCATCCGCACGCCCAACGGCGGCGACTACGGGGTCGACCTGCTCAAGCTCCACTTGGAGACCGACCACTGAGAGCCCTGGCCGGGGCTCACCAGAGCCGCGTGCGTCCAGGCCGGCCCGTGGGTCACCGGCTGAGCGGCGTGGGCGAGGGTGCGACGGTCCGGGTGGCGGCCGGCCGGTATCAGCGGCCGTATGTCCACCTCGGCCACCAGGCCGCGGGTCGACACCACCCGCCACAGGGAGGCCAGCAGCGTGTCCTCGCCGACATAGGCGGGCACGGTGCTGGCCTCGCCTGCCTCCAGCCGGTAGTGCAGCCGCACCGGCTGCACGGGCACGCCGGCGTCCAGGGCGGCCTGGAACACGGCCCGGCGGAACCGGCCCTGGGCCCGGCCGCACCAGGTGCTGCCCTCGGGGAAGGCGACCACCGCGGCGCCCTCCCGCAGCGCGCCCGAGATCCGGCCGACCGTGTCCGGCAGCGCGCGCAGCCGGTCCCGGTCGATGAACAGCGCCCCGGCGCCGGCCACCAGCGCGCCGGCCACCGGCCACTCGCGGATCTCCTTCTTGGCGAGCATCCGCGCGGGCCGTACGGCGGCCAGCAGCGGGATGTCCATCCAGGAGATGTGGTTGGCGACAAGGAGCACCCCACCGGTGCCCGGGGCACTGCCGGTGGTCCGGACCCGGACCCCGGCGGCCCGGACGACCAGCCGGGAGAACCGCCGCACCCACTCGGCGGGAATCCGCCCGCCGAGTGGGAGCAGCACGATCGCGACCAGCAGCAGGGCCACGACCGCGGCGAACCGCAGCACGGCGCGGGGCAGGACCGTGCGGGACCCCGCGGACTCCACGCACGCGCCGGGGGTGCACGGCGCGCTGGGCAGCCAGACGCTCATCAGGCCGGGACGAGCGAGAGGAAGTGCCGCAGATAGCGCGCGTTGACCCGGCGCATCGACAGCAGGACGTACATGTCGGCGACCCCGAAGTCGGGGTCGTGCGCGGGCTCGCCGCACACCCAGGCGCCGAGGCGCAGGTAGCCGCGGAGCAGCGCGGGCAGTTCGGCCCGGCCCTCGGGAACGGGTCCCTCGGGCACCCACGGGCGCAGCGGTCGTACCCGCAGCTCCTCCGGGGCGAGGTGCTTGGCCCGCACCCGCTCCCAGGCGGCGGCCGCCAGGGCGCCGCCGTCGGCGAGCGGGACGGAGCAGCAGCCGGCCAGCCACTCGTGGCCGCGGTCCACCATGTACCGGGCTATGCCGGCCCAGATGAGGCCGATCACGGCGCCGTCGCGGTGGGCGGGGTGCACGCAGGACCGGCCGACCTCGACCAGTCCGGAGCGGATGCCGGCGAGCGGGCTCAGGTCGAACTCGCCCTCGGAGTAGAGGCGGCCGGCGACGGCGGCGCGCTCGGGCGGCAGCAGTCGGTAGGTGCCGACGACCTCGCCGGTCAGGGCTTCCCGGATCAGGAGGTGGTCGCAGAACGCGTCGAAGGCGTCCACGTCCAGCCCCGGTTCCGGCCCGTCGAGCCGGGCGCCCATCTCTCCGGCGAACACCTGATGGCGCAGTCGCTGCGCGGCCCGGACGTCGTCCTCGTCACGGGCGAGTTGCACCAGATAGCCGGAGTCCCCGGGCGGGGCGGCGAGAGCAGGGGGTGAGGCGGGCATGGCGGTCATGGAGGTCTCCTGCGCCGAGCGGTAGCTGAGGAAATCTGCACCTGCTTTCTTCCGTGGCAGGCTGGACTCGGCGTGACGTGCGCGGGACCCGTGGATGTGCGGCTGCTGAATGCCGGGATTCGGTGGGTGACTCACCCCCGCTGGTGTCCTGATGGACGCGCTGAAGCAACGCTACCGTGACCCGGCCGGGTCGTTGCGCGCCCCTGGCACGGCGGCCGGAGAACGGCGAAACGGGGCCGGGGAGCACCAGCCCCGGCCCCGCCCGTCCGCACTTGACGGCGAACGTTCATCTACGCGCCTCCGACGGCGCTACCGCTTTCCCGCCTTCCGGGTGGCCCGCAGCCACTCCTTGTTCATGCTCGTGATGGACACCAGCGGAATGCCCTTCGGACAGGCGGTCGCGCACTCCCCCGTCAGCGTGCACCCGCCGAAGCCCTCGTCGTCCATCTGCGCCACCATGTCCAGCACCCGCGTCTCCCGCTCGGGCGCCCCCTGGGGCAGCACGTTCAGATGGTTGATCTTGGCGGAGGTGAACAGCATCGCCGCTCCGTTGGGGCAGGCCGCCACGCACGCCCCGCACCCGATGCACTCCGCGTGCTCGAACGCGAAGTCGGCGTCGGCCTTCGGCACCGCGGTGGCATGCGCCTCCGGAGCGGCGCCGGTCGGCGCGGTGATGTAGCCGCCGGCCTGGATGATCCGGTCGAACGCGGACCGGTCGACCACCAGGTCCTTGATCACCGGGAAGGCGGAGGCCCGCCACGGCTCGATGTCGATCGTGTCGCCGTCCTCGAAGGACCGCATGTGCAGCTGGCAGGTGGTGGTCCGCTCCGGACCGTGCGCGTCCCCGTTGATCACCAGGGAGCACGCGCCGCAGATCCCCTCCCGGCAGTCGTGGTCGAAGGCGACCGGGTCCTCGCCGTTGAGGATCAGCTCCTCGTTGAGGGTGTCGAGCATCTCCAGGAAGGACATGTCCGACGAGATGCCGTCCACCTCGTAGGTGGACATCGCGCCGTCGGCGTCGGCGTTCTTCTGCCGCCAGACGCGCAGGGTGAGCTTCATGCGTAGCTCCGCTGGGTGGGGTGGACGTACTCGAAGACCAGGTCTTCCTTGTGCAGGACCGGGGCGTCCCCGGTGCCGGTGAACTCCCAGGCGGCCGCGTAGGAGAACTCCTCGTCCCGGCGGGCGGCTTCGCCGTCCGGGGTCTGGGACTCCTCCCGGAAGTGGCCGCCGCAGGACTCGGCGCGGTGCAGCGCGTCAAGGCACATCAGTTCGGCCAGCTCCAGGTAGTCGACGATGCGGTTGGCCTTCTCCAGGGACTGGTTGAACTCCTCGCCGGTCCCGGGCACCTTGATCCGCCGCCAGAACTCCTCGCGGATCTGCGGGATGCGCTCCAGTGCCTTGCGCAGCCCCGCGTCCGTGCGGGCCATGCCGCAGAACTCCCACATCAGTTCGCCGAGTTCACGGTGGAAGGAGTCGGGGGTGCGGTCGCCGTCGACGGAGAGCAGCAGGTTCAGCCGGTCCTCGGTCTCGGCCAGCACCTCCTGTACGACGGGGTGTTCGGCCGTCACCGCCTCCTGGTGGGGGTTGCGGGCGAGGTAGTCGTTGATGGTGGCCGGCAGCACGAAGTAGCCGTCGGCCAGCCCCTGCATCAGCGCGCTCGCGCCGAGCCGGTTCGCGCCGTGGTCGGAGAAGTTGGCCTCGCCGACCGCGAACAGCCCGGGGACGGTGGTCTGGAGGTCGTAGTCGACCCACAGCCCGCCCATCGTGTAGTGCACCGCGGGGTAGATCCGCATCGGCACCTGGTACGGATCCTCGTCGGTGATCCTCTGGTACATGTCGAAGAGGTTGCCGTACTTGGCCTCGACGGCTCTCCGCCCCATCCGTGCGATGGCGTCGGCGAAGTCGAGGTAGACGCCCTGCCCGCCGGGGCCGACGCCCCGCCCCTCGTCGCAGACGTTCTTCGCGGCGCGGGAGGCGATGTCGCGCGGGACCAGGTTGCCGAAGGACGGGTAGATGCGCTCCAGGTAGTAGTCGCGCTCGTCCTCGGGGATCTGGTTCGCGGGCCGGGTGTCGCCCTTGGCCTTGGGCACCCAGATCCGGCCGTCGTTGCGCAGCGACTCGCTCATCAGGGTGAGCTTGGACTGGTGGTCGCCGGTGCGCGGAATGCAGGTGGGGTGGATCTGGGTGAAGCACGGGTTGGCGAAGTAGGCGCCGCGCCGGTGCGCCCGCCAGACGGCGGTGGCGTTGGAGTTCATGGCGTTCGTCGACAGGTAGAAGACGTTGCCGTAGCCACCGCTGGCGAGGACGACGGCGTCCGCGAAGTACGTGTCGATGCGACCGGTGATGAGATCCCGGGCCACGATCCCGCGGGCCCGTCCGTCGACCACGATCACGTCGAGCATCTCGGTACGCGGATGCATCTCCACGTTCCCGGCGGCGATCTGCCGGCTCAGCGCCTGGTAGGCGCCGAGCAGCAGCTGCTGACCCGTCTGACCGCGGGCGTAGAAGGTGCGGGACACCTGGACACCGCCGAAGGACCGGGTGTCGAGCAGGCCGCCGTACTCGCGGGCGAAGGGCACGCCCTGGGCCACGCACTGGTCGATGATCTCGACGGAGATCTGCGCGAGCCGGTGGACGTTGGACTCCCGGGCCCGGAAGTCGCCGCCCTTGACGGTGTCGTAGAACAGCCGGTGGACGGAGTCGCCGTCGTTGCGGTAGTTCTTCGCCGCATTGATCCCGCCCTGCGCGGCGATGGAGTGGGCGCGGCGCGGGGAGTCCTGGTAGCAGAACTGGACGACGTGGTAGCCCTGTTCGGCGAGGGTGGCCCCGGCGGAGCCGCCGGCGAGACCGGTGCCGACGACGATCACGGTGTGCTTGCGCCGGTTGGCGGGGTTGACCAGCTTGGCCTCGAAACGGCGCTTGTCCCAGCGCTCGTTGACGGGGCCGGAGGGCGCCTTGCCGTCGGCGACGGCTTCGCCGGTCGTGTAGTTCACGTAGTCGGTCATGTTCAGCTCACCACTCCGGTCATGACACCCACGGGTACGGCGATGAAGCCGGCCGTGAGCAGCAGCGCGAGGACGTTGGCCGTGGCCTTGAGGGCGCGGTCGCGGGTGCGGCTGCCGGCGCCGAGGGTCTGGGCGGCGCTCCAGAAGCCGTGCCGGACGTGCAGGCCGAGCGCGAGCATCGCGACGATGTAGATGACGTCGCCGTACCAGGTGGAGAAGGTGTCCACGACGTTCTGGTACGGGTGGCCCTCCTGGAAGCCGCCGGAGTGCACGGTGCCGGTGGTCAGGTCGAGGATGTGCCAGACGATGAAGAGGGCGAGGATGATCCCGCCCCAGCGCATGGTGCGGGTCGCGTAGCTGGCCCGGGGCCTGCTGTGGACGTACTTCGTCGGGCGCGCCTTGATGTCACGGCGGCTGAGCTGGTACGCGGACGTGGCGTGCGCGACCACGGCGACGACCAGGACGATCCGGATGAGCCAGAGCGTCCACTCGTAGTGCATGAACGGTTCGCCGACGGTGCGCAGCCAGTGGGCGTAATGGTTGAACTCGCCCGCCCCGAAGTAGATCTTCAGGTTGCCGATCATGTGCACGACCAGGTAGAGCAGCATGATCAGGCCGCTGACGGCCATCACGGTCTTCTTGCCGACGGAGCTGTCCCACATCGTGCGTGCCATGGACGGCCGTCGGTCCGTCCGCGTTGCCAGAGCCATGTTCAGGACGGTAGGGCCCGGACACCCGATCGGTCCAAGACATGGTACGGCTCGATTCCATAGTCGGAAGCTATCGTGTCACCATGCAGTTCCAGCAGCTTCAGTACTTTGTCGCCGTCGCCGAGACCCGGCACTTCACCCGGGCCGCCGAGCTGGTCCATGTCGCCCAGCCGTCGCTGTCCCAGCAGATCAGGACGCTGGAGCGGGAGCTGGGGGCAGATCTCTTCCTGCGGGCGAGGGGCAACATCACGCTCACCGACGCGGGCGAGGCGCTGCTGCCGCTGGCCCGGCGGATCCTGGCGGACGCGGACACCGCCCGGCACGAGGTCCAGGAGCTGGTGCAGCTGCGGAGCGGCCGGGTGCGGCTGGGGGCGACGCCGAGCCTGTGCACCGGGTTGCTGCCGGACGTGCTGCGGGCCTTCCACGACCGCTACCCCGGCATCCAGCTGCTGATCGAGGAGAGCGGCTCCCACGACCTGGTACGGGAGCTGGCGCGCGGGGCGCTGGACCTGGCGCTGATCGTGCTGCCGCTGCCGCCGGCGTCGCCCGCGCTGACCACGGTGGAGCTGCTGCGGGAGGACCTGGTGGTGGTGTCCTCGCCCGAGGCGACGGCGCCCGGGCGGGGGCGGGGCGGGGTGAAGGTCTCCGACCTGGAAGGGGAGCGGCTGGTGATGTTCCGGCACGGCTACGACCTGCGGGAGCTGACCGTCGCGGCGTGCCGGTCCGCCGGGTTCGAGCCGAGTTTCGCTGTCGAGGGGGGCGAGATGGACGCGGTGTTGGGGTTTGTGCGGGCCGGGTTGGGGGTGGCCGTGGTGCCTCGGATGGTGGCCGCCCGGTCGGGGCGGGGGCTGCGGGTGACTCCGTTGGCTCGGCCGGGGTTGCATCGGACGATCGCTCTGGCGCACCGGAGTGATGTGGCTCCTCCCCGGGCGGCCAGGGAGTTGCAGAGGATGCTGTTGGAGAGGTGAGCGATCGGGAGCGCCATAGGGGTGTGCGCCGTGGCGGACTGCGGGCTCGTTGTGGCTCGTCGCGCAGTTCCCCGCACCGCTGGAGGGGCGCGTTGTCGGCAACGTCTGTTCCCTGGTCGCCCCGCCGGCATTCCCGACACTCGGCCGCAGGTTCTGCTCGGCGATGTGCTCCAGGAGTTGTTCGGAGACCGGTGCCGGATCGGCCACGGTGCACCCCCTCATCGATGTTCTGATTGATCAGGTTCATCGGTGGTGGCCGCCATGACATCCGCGCAACACGGAGGGACGATTCCGAACGGAACTTGTTCCAAGTGCCTGATGGGGCAGAGGAATACCGCCCGTGAGGGACATCGCTCCGACCATTGCGCGGGAAGGATCCGATCCTTAGGGTCCTGCTCGTCAGATGGAACTGATTTTTCGCGGTTCGTCCCTCAGGAAGGAGAGGTGAGCCAGATGCAGCGCTTCGCCGCCGTCATCCGGTTGCGTCCGGAGAAGGAGTCGGAGTACCGCGCCCTGCACGCCGCCGCGTGGCCGGGCGTGCTGGCGGCACTCAAGCGCGCCAGGATCGGCAACTACTCGATCTTCCTGCGGGACGGGCTGCTGTTCAGCTATCTGGAGTACACGGGCAGCGACTACGCCGCCGACACCGCGGAGATCGCCGCCGACCCGGTGACACGCGACTGGTGGGCGCTGACCGACCCCTGTCAGCAGCCGCTCGACACCGCCGCCGAGGGCGAGTGGTGGGCCCCCGCCGAGGAGGTCTTCCACCTCGACTGAGGGCCCACGAAGGGACGCCGGCTCGTCAGCCCGTCGCGTCCACCAGCGCCAGTTCGTGCAGGCGCTCCGGTGGGCCCGGGCGGGCGTAGTACCAGCCCTGGGCCGTGTCGCAGCCCAGTATGCGCAGTTGCTCGGCCTGGGCGCCCGTCTCCACGCCCTCGACCGTGACCGCGAGGTCCAGGCTGTGGGCCAGGGAGACGATGCCCTCCACGATCTTGAGGTCGACCGGGTCCGCCGGGAACTGCTGCATGCTCTGGGTGAAGGAGCGGTCCAGCTTGAGGATGCTCACCGGGAGGCGGCGCAGGTTGGCGAGGTTGGAGTAGCCCGTGCCGAAGTCGTCCAGGGCGATGTCGACACCCATCTCGGCGAGCCGGCGCAGCGGCTTGAGGAGATCGTCGTCGGCGCCGATCAGGGCCGACTCGGTGACCTCCAGGCAGAGGGCGTCCGGGGACACCCCGGTCCGCTCCAGGATGTCCACCGTGTCCTGGACCAGGCCGGGGTGGCTGAGCTGGCACGGGGACAGGTTGACGTTGATCCGCAGCGGGCCGGCGCTGGTCTGCTCGCCGTAGCGTTCCCCCCACTCGCGGGCCTGGCGGATCGACTCCTCCAGGACCCAGCGGCCCAACGGGACGATGAGCCCGGTGTGTTCGGCGAGCGGGATGAACCGGTCGGGGCCGAGGACGCCGTGCTGCGGGTGCAGCCAGCGGACCAGCGCCTCGGCGCCGCGCACGCTGCCGTCGCCGAGGTGGACCAGCGGCTGGTACTCGATGAAGAACTCGTTGCGGTCCAGGGCCGCCGGCAGCGCGGTGGTCAGGCCGTGCCGGGTGATGACGCGGGCGTCGGCCTCCGGGTCGGCCAGCTCGAAGCGGTTGCCGCCCGCCGACTTGGCCCGGTACATCGTGATGTCGGCACTGCGCAGCACCTCGGCCGGGGTGCGCTCGCCCGCCGGGCCCTCCACGATGCCGATGGAGCCCCGGACCATGAGTTCGCGGCCGTCGATGCTGATCGGGGTCACCAGGGCGTTCATGATGCGGTCGGCCAGGTCGTCGACCTCGCGTTGGGTGGCCGGTCCGGTGGTCAGCGCCACGAACTCGTCGCCGCCGAGCCGGGCGACCATCTCGCCGGGCGCGGTCGCGCAGGACTGCAGCCGGTCGGCGACCTCCACCAGCAGCCGGTCACCCGCCGAGTGGCCGAGGCTGTCGTTGATGGTCTTGAAGCCGTCCAGATCGAGGTAGCACAGCCCGAAGCGCTGGCCCTCACCGGCGGCCAGTGCCTTCTCCAGGCGCTCGAAGAACAGCGTGCGGTTCGGGAGACCGGTGAGCGCGTCGTGGGTGGCCTCGTAGCGCAGCCGCAGGTTGAGCAGCCGGCGCTCGGTGGTGTCCTCCATGAGGGCCAGCTGGTACTGCGGGTCGCCGTCCGCGTCCCGGAGCAGGGAGACGGTCAGGTTGGTCCACAGGACCGTTCCGTCGGAGCGGTTGAACGCCTTCTCGACGTGGTAGTGCTCGCGCTCGCCGCGGACCAGCTCCTCGTAGAGCCGCCAGGTCTGGGGCGCGTCCTCGGGATGCGCCCACTCCATGACCTTGCGGCCGCGCAGGGTCTGTTCGGAGCCGCCGAACATGCGCAGCAGCGCACCGTTGACCTGAAGGACGTTGCCCTCCAGGTCGGCGATGCCGATTCCTATCGCCGCGCCCTCGAAGACGGCGCGGAAGCGTGCCTCGCTGGCGTGCAGCGCCTGCGCGACCACGCCCTGGGCCCGCAGCGCGGCCTGCGCGATGGCCTCCTGCTCGGCCAGCGTGCGCTCGCGCAGCGCCTGGGCGTACCCGGCGGCCATCGCGTGCTGGATCCGCGAGGAACGCATCCGCAGCTCGTCCTGGGGGCCGTCCCCGCCGCAGTACAGGGCCAGATAGGCGTCGACGCAGTCGAGGCTGCGGGTGAGCGCCTCGGGGTCGGTGCAGTGGGCGTCGATCAGCGCGGCCCCCACCTGCCGGGCCTCCTCGGCCTCGAAGCCGTGCGCCAGCAGCACCTCGCTCAACCGGCGGGCCAGCGGGAGGAGTTGCTCCTCGAACTCCGGCCGGGTCAGGGACGTCGAGGTCACCGGGAACACCGCCCGGCTCCAGATCGTCGCGAACCGGCGCAGTCTGTCCTCCGGGCCGTCCGGCTCCGCGCTCACGCCGCGATCCCCACGCCGGCGAATCCGGAGAAGGCATACGGATCCTCGTCCTCCGGCGCCGACTCCGGCCGCCAGTGCGGCATCGGCACCAGTCCGGGTTCCACCATGTCGTACCCCTCGAAGAACCTGGCGATCTCGTCGCGTGAGCGCATGATGAGCGGGTTGCGAATGTCCTTGTATACGTCCACCGCGCTCTCGGCCCGCTCGGGTGACAGCGGGATTCCCTCGTACGAGGCATGCGTGAGGATCAACAGGCTGCCGGGCGCGAGTGTTTCGCGCAGCTGTGCCACAGTCCCGTACGGGTCGTCCGCGTCTTCCACGAAGTGCAGTATGGCAACGAGGAGCAAGGCCACTGGCCGATTCCAGTCGATGAGGCGCTCCACCTGAGGGCTCGACAGGATCTCCTGGGGCTTGCGGAGGTCCGCGGCGACCACGTCCGCCTCCTCGTTGCCCGCGAGCACGGCCTGGCTGTGGGCCACGGCCACCGGGTCGTGGTCGACGTACACCACCCGTGCGCCGGGGTGCGCCGCCTGCGCCACCTCGTGGACGTTGCCGAAGGTGGGGATGCCGGAGCCGATATCCAGGAACTGCTCGATGCCGGCGCCCACGGCGTAGCGGACGGCGCGGCGCATGAAGGCCCGGTTGGCCTGCATGATCTTCGGCAGGCCCGGCAGGAACGTCATCGCCTTGCGGGCCGCTTCCCGGTCGACCTCGAAATTGTGCGAACCGCCCAGGTAGTAGTCGTAGATACGCGAAACGCTCGGCACCGAGATGTCGATGCTCCGTGGGGCCCAGGCGGGACGCTCCATGTATCTCTCCAAGGCTGAGGCGATCCGGTGTTCGAGCAGAGGCTACTGATCGCCTGCGAACTGGGCGAGTGGAACCGGAAATTGACCGTCCGTTCCCGGTCACCACCTGGGAATTCGGTGTGCACTTTGGGGGTGTTCGGGCACTCCGTCGGACGCGGATGCGATGCAGAGCACATCCGGGTGCGATGCGAAGCATCTGCGAAGGAGATGCAAAACACAGGAGCCCGCCCCCTCCGTGCGGTGCGGAGGGGGCGGGCGGTCGTGCGCCGTCGTGTCGTCCGGGGCTCTCGCCGGCCTCTGTCCTCCCTTCCGCGGTGCGCGAATGTGGACTTGGGCGGGGCGATCAACCCTGGGGAGGTGATCCCTTACTTGCTCGGCGCGCCGACCAGCTTTCCTTCGGGCGAGACGGCGTACCAAGTGCCGCCGACGCCCTGACCGTTGGTGTCCCCGGCCTTCGAGTCGCCGGAGAAGGTGTAGATCGGCCAGCAGTCGACCGTCATCTGCTTCTGGCCGTTGTCGGACCGGGTGAAGCCCATCAGGCCCTTCTTCTCGACGCCCTTGGTGTCGTTGGCGGCGACCTCCGCGACGGCCGGCCACTTCGTCAGGCAGTCACCGGTGCAG
Source organism: Streptomyces sp. NPDC007157 (assembly GCF_040634235.1). Classification (NCBI taxonomy): domain Bacteria; kingdom Bacillati; phylum Actinomycetota; class Actinomycetes; order Kitasatosporales; family Streptomycetaceae; genus Streptomyces; species Streptomyces sp. NPDC007157. The sequence continues at coordinate 275,254 of NZ_JBEYFE010000004.1, read as the reverse complement.
TTCGAGACGGACTTGGGCCACGCCTTGTCCTTGATGAAGCGGTAGACGGTCCTGCCGTTCTTGTCGACGACGATGTCACCGAGCTTGGCGTCCTTGCGGACGGACAGGCCGGGCAGGTCGGCCAGGGTGGCCTTCTTGCCGTCGGGGGCCGTCGCGAACCACTTGCCGCCCACCCCCTGGCCGTTCACGTCACCGGCGTTGACGTCCTTGGCATAGCGGTACACCGGCCAGCCGCCGACGGTCAGCTGCTTGGTGCCGTCGGTGCGGGTGACCTCGCCGAGCAGCGCCTTGTCGATGCCCTCACCGGCCGTGGCGTCGTCGGCGGGCACCGGCGGCCAGGTGGTGGCGCAGTCGCCGTCGCAGTTCGACTTGGGGGGCTTGGCGGTGTCCGCGTCGAAACGGTAGAGGGTGAGGCCGCTGCCGTCGGTCAGCACCTTGCCAAGATCGGGGTTGCTGGCCACGGTCAGCTTGCCCGCGGGGGCGACCACGGCCGGAGAGCTGGAAGCCTGACTGCCGTCCGCGCCGTAACCGTTGCCCGCACCGGTGGAGGGGCTGGTCACACTGCCCACGCTGCCGACACCGGCCGGGGCCGTGGCACCGACGTTCTGAGCCGCCGAGGACGGAGTGGTCACGTTGTCCTGACCGCACCCCGTCGTCAAAGCCAGCACGCCTGCGGCCGTGGCCACCAGAGAGGCGCTCCTCCAGGAGGTCTTCATCTTCAACTCCCCATGCATCGCCTGGATATTGCAGCGCCTGTGTTCCGCCGCACGACACCAGGTACGGACGCCGGGGGCCGAAGTGTTCAACGGCCGCACGAATTTCTTTCGGGACACTGTGCCCTCGGTGCACATCCCGCACGGACGTACGCATCAAGCCAACCGACGGACCGTGTGATTCAAACCGGTTTACGCCACCTGTCCCCCGTTCGGGCCAATCCCTCCGCACTCCGGCGTGCGACGGCACTCGACGCCTCATGATCTCGGTCGTGCATGCACCCGAAGCGACCCGACTCGCGCCCGTCCCGAGGGTGTTGGCTCTGCTGACACTCACCTGGACCCTGCTGGGCTGCCCGGTCGGCACGGCGTCGGCCGACGCCTGCGCCTACGCCTCGACGGGCCCCGACGGCACGTACGCGGTGGCCGTCGCCGGCGACTCCTGGCCCACTCCTCCGCCGTGCCCGCCTCCCACACCGCCGCCCTGCCCGACGCCGACACCCACCCCGACCCCGACGCCCCCTCCGCCTCCGACCCCCACGCCCAAGCCCACCCCCAAACCCAAGCCCACGCCGAAGCCCACCCCGAAGCCGCGCCCGAGGCCCGTCCCGCCGGCACCGCCACCACCCGCGCCGGCCCCGAAGCCCGCGCCCACCCCGCCGCCGGCTCCCCGGCCCCAGCCGAGGCCGACGCCCACCCCGACCCCGTCGCCGAAGCCCACCCCGCGGCCCTCACCGACCCCGGTGACCTACCCGCCGTACCGCATCCAGTCGACCGGCGCGGCGGCCCCGAACCGCACCTCACCGGTCACCTACGTCCTGCTCATCGCCGTACCCGCCATCGTCGCCATCGCCGCGTTCCGCGCGCGCTGACGGCCGGCCCGCTGATTTCTGGAGGCTTCCGTTGCCGGATTGGCTTGTTCTCGTCCTCGCGATGCTCGCGGCCTGTGCCGTGGTGGTCATCATCACCCTCGTCCGGCACAAGAGGGCGGCGGAGGACGAGGATCCCTCCGAGACGCCGGACGTCATCGAGTACATGACCATGTGGATCGGCGTCATCTACGCCATCGTCCTCGGTCTGGCGGTGGCCGGGGTGTGGGAGGCCCGCAGCGCCGCCCAGGACCATGTGCAGTCGGAGGCGCAGGCACTGCACGAGATCTACGAACGGGTGCGGGTGTACCCGCCCGACGCCCGTGACCGGATCCGGGCGGACGTCGAGGCCTACGCCCAGCAGGTCGTCGACAAGGAGTGGAAGGAGATGGCCGACCACGGCCGTCTCACCCCGCGCGGTGCGGATCTGCTCGCGAAGATCCGTCAGGACGTCACCGACTACCAGCCGAAGACCGACTTCCAGGCACAGGCCTACCAGCCGCTGGTGGACCAGGTGGCCGCGCTCGACCAGTCGCGCAGCGCCCGGGCCGACTCGACCGGGGCGACCATGCCGAACGTGGTGTGGTTCGGGCTGCTGACCGGAGCCCTGGTCACCGTCGGCATGGTCTTCGCGCTGCAGATCAGGCGCACCCGGCGCGAACTGATCCTGGCGGGGCTGTTCTCCGCGACCATCGCCTTCATGCTCTTCCTGATCTGGGACTTCGACGAACCGTACAGCCGGGGCATCACAGCGACGGCGCAGCCCTTCCTGAACCTCTTCCCGCACATCAAGGGGTAAGGGGACCCCGGACGCCGGGGGCACCCGGGGGTCATCGCGCGGTGCCACGCCGCGGGTGTCCCCCGGCTGCCGTATCCGCGTCCCCCGGTCGGCCCAGCCGCTTCCCCCGTTCGCACTACTGCGTTCGCGCGCGTGTACGGATGTTCCTAGCGTTCCGATCATCGAGGTGCATTTCCGGCACGAGCGGAACAGATCCGCGGACAGCTCCTCGGGGACCGGAGGAACCACCATGCACGCAATACGCCTCGCCTCGGCGGCGCTGCTCGGCGTCGGGGCCCTCGTCCTGGGCGCTCCGGCCGCCCTCACGGACGACCAGGGCGACGGAGGCGGTGACAGCGGTCGGCAGACCACCTTCGGCGTCCACGTCACGCCGTCCACCGTCTCGGCCGGCGGCCGGGTCAGCCTGCAGTTGAACCGCGACGAGAGTTGCCGGGGCGCCGCCACGGTCACCTCGGACGTGTTCGACACGGTCCGGATCCCCCAGGGACGGGACTCGGTGGCGGCCACGGTCGACCGGGACGCGAGATCGCAGACGTCGTACCGGGTGACGGTCGACTGCGACGGGGCGAGGGGGTCGACTCAACTCAGCATCGCGGGCGCCCAGTCGACGGGACACGGCGACGGCGGCACGGACAGCCGCGCTGACGGCCAGTCCGAGGGGCGCACCGACGGACGCGCGGACGGCGGGTCCGACGATCAGTCCACCGACCACACCAGCGACCACACCGTCGGCCGCACCGACGGGGGCACGGACAGCCAGTCCGACGACGACAGCGACGACCAGTCCGCCGACCGTACCGACGGGGGTGCCGACAGCGGTGCCGGCGGACGCGAGGAACTGAACCCGCAGCCCCTCCCGCCCGATCGGGGCGTGCGAGCCGGTGCGGGCGGCAGTGTCGACGGGTTCGACCTGAACGAGATCGGCCTCGGCATCGTGCTCGTCGTGGGCTCGGTCGGCACGGCGTACCGCATCGCACGCCGACGGGCCGGCGTGGGCGGTGCCTGATCGCCTCCCGTCGGGCCGGCGAGGGCGGTGCCGGACCGCCGCCCGTCCCGCGCACGCCCGCGCGGGTCTTCGCCCCGGTCCCACGCGGATCCGGGGCGAAGACGGCCCGCACGGGTCAGAGCCGCTTCTCGTGCCGCCGGCGCAGCCAGAACCCGCAGCCGGCCAGCACGGCCGCGCCCACCAGCCCACCGCCGATCGCCATGTCGGCCGGGGTGGCCCCGCTGGAGACACTGCCGCCGAGGCCGCCCCTGACCCCGCCGAGCACATAGAACGCGTTCGGCCGGGTCAGGGTCCGCCCCCCGTTGCAGCGGACGGTCAGGTCGTACGGGCCCGGGCGGGCATCCCGGTCGATGGTGGCGACCCCGCGCGCCATGTCGCCGCCGAAAGGGAACAGCGACGTCGTCCGGAAGGCGCGGGAGCTCATGGAGCCGCTGCGGCAGCCGTTGACGGTGACGGTGAGGCGGGCCCCGCTCGTGATCGCCCTGGGCTGGGCGTTGATGTCGCGCAACCCCTCTCCCCTGCAGCCGAAGCCGCCGTCGAACCGCCCGTCGTCCCCTCGGCCACCGAAGCCGTCGTCGAACCCGTCGTCGCCCCGCCCGCCGAACCCGTCGTCGCCCCGCCCTCCGGCGTCATTGCCGCCCCGCCCGCCGAAGTCATTGCCGCCCCGCCCGTCGAACCCCTCACAACCCCGCCCGCCGAAGCCGCCTCGGCCGAAGCCGCCTCGGCCGAACCCGCCTCCGTTGAACCCGCCGACGCCGTACCCGGGAACGACGACTCCGGGGACCGCCGCGATACCGGGGACGGCCCCCACCCCGACTCCGGGGGCGACACCGACTCCGGGGGCGACACCGACGCCCGCCCCGGGGGCGACACCGGTCCCGGGGGCGACGCCCGTCCCACCGACGACCGGAGCCTGGGTGTTGGGCGGGCCGCCGGGGTTGCCCAGGCCGTCGGCGACGGCCACCGGGGCGGCGGCGCCGAGAACGGCGACCACGGTGCACGCGGCCGCCAGCGCACGTGAGTTTCGCATCTCTTCCTCCGCGGAAGGCGCCCCGGGAACCGTCCCCGGTAGATCGGCGAGAAAGCACCTCCCGAATAGACCCTCAGATGCCTTGAACACGCCCGCATTTCGAGAATGGTCCGTCCTGGTGAGGGGACACGCCGCGCGAAAAGCACACAATCGGATATTGCCGCAGGTCACGGACCGTCAGAAAAAACCTGAGAACGGCAACTCGGATGGCGCACCGGAGTGCGCGCGGGCCACCCGTTCGCCCGTTGCCCCGTCGCCGCACGCTCGCGCGGGACTTAGCGTTTTCCCATACGCGCTACGGACCTGCGCGCCACGGACATCGCGGCGGCCGCGTCGAGAGGGGATGGCGAATGTCTGCGTCCGAACTTTCCGAGCTGGCCGAAGAGGAGGAGCGGCGGCGTAAGCGTGCCCCCTGGGGAGTGATAGCGCTTGTTCTGCTGACCGGTCTGGCGCTCATCCGCAATGGTTCGGGGGAATTCGACGTCGGCCCGCCGCAGCCGGCCTCGGCCGCCGCTCCGGACAGCCGTAGCACGGTCCCGGACACCTTCGCCACCGCGCCCGCCTCGCTCCCGTACTCGGCGGCGAACCGGATCAGGATCCCCGCGATCCGGGTCGACGCGCCCGTGATGCCGGTGGGTCTGGACTCGGACGGCTGGGTCGCGGCACCGCCGCCGGACGACCCGAATCTGGCCGGCTGGTTCACCGGGGGCGTCTCGCCCGGCGAGAAGGGCACGTCCGTGATCGTCGGCCACGTCGACAACACGAAGGGGCCGGCGGTGTTCTACGGTCTCGGTTCCCTGAAGAAGAGCAACCGGATCGAGATCGACCGCACCGACGGAAAGACCGCGGTGTTCGAGATCTACGGCATCGAGGTCTTCGCGAAAGCCGATTTCCCCGGCGACCGGGTCTACGGTTCCAAGGGCACACCGGAGTTGCGGGTCATCACCTGCGGCGGCGGTTTCTCGAAGCAGAACGGTTACGACGGGAACGTGGTGGTGTTCGCCCGCCTGGTCGAGGCCCGCTGAGGCGGACCCGGCCGGGCGGGCGAAAGCCCGTCGGCGGCGACGGGCCGGTTCAGGTCCGGCGGCGGGGCACCGTCAGGTGGTAGCCGTTGTCCAGCAGATAGGGCAGATACTCGCGCAGGGCCTTGACACTCTGTGAGCGGTCGCCCCCGGCGTCGTGGGAGAGGACCACGACGCCGGGGGCGGCGCCCTTCTCGATCGTGTCGACGATGGTGCGGGTGCCCGGGGTGGTCCAGTCGGTGCTGTCCACGGTCCAGGCCATGGGCTCCATGCCCATCTCGGCGCCGAGTTGGAAGGCCGCGCGGTTCCAGGCGCCGTAGGGGGCGCGGAACCACTGGGGGCGCTCGCCGTAGGTGTCCTCGATGGCATCGCTGGTGCTCTCCATCTCGTCGCGGATCTCCCGGCGGTCCAAGGTGGTCAGCAGCGGGTGCGTCCAGGTGTGGTTGCCCACGACATGGCCCTCGGCGGCCATCCGCGCCACCAGTTCCCGGTTCTGGACGATGCACTCCCCGCACAGGAAGAACATCGCGCGCACGTCGTACTTGGCAAGGGTGTCCAGGATGTGCGGGGTGTAGGCCGGGTTGGGTCCGTCGTCGAAGGTGAGCATCATGTGCCGGCCGGTCCCGGAGATCCGCATGATGGGTTGCTTGCGGACCTTGAGCTTGCGCGGCTCGGTGGGCGGCGGACCGTATCCGGTGAGCGGCTGGAGCCGGAAGGCGGAGGACTTCAACGCCTGGCGGGCCGGTGGTCCGGCGGCCGGGGCGACGGTGCCCGCCGCCTCCTCGCCGTCGCTCGCCAGCACGATGCCCGCGGTGCCCGCGGCGCCCAGAGCGGCGGCGCCGGCGAGCAGCAGCCGGCGTCGGGTGAACAACTGATCCTTCTGCATGACTCATCAGTCGCCCGGCCGGGCTGGGGCGCACCACTTAGACACCGGTGCGGCGGCGTGAAAACACCCGCACGGACCAGCGCACGGAGGTTTCGGAAAGAAATGGTCAAGTGCCCCGGACCGACTGCGTGTCCGGGCGGCGGGAGCCCTCAGCGGCGGCGGACCAGCGGGAAGGGCAGCGTCTCACGGATCGTCAGGCCGGTGAGGAACATGACCAGCCGGTCGACGCCGATGCCGAGCCCGCCGGTGGGCGGCATCGCGTATTCCAGGGCGTCCAGGAAGTCCTCGTCCAGCTCCATCGCCTCGGGGTCCCCGCCGGCCGCGAGCAGCGACTGGGCGGTCAGCCGGCGGCGCTGTTCGACGGGGTCGGTCAGCTCGGAGTAGGCGGTGCCGAGTTCGGTGCCGAAGGCGACCAGGTCCCAGCGCTCGGCGAGCCGCGGGTCGGTGCGGTGCTGCCGGGTGAGCGGGGAGACGTCGATCGGGAAGTCCTTGTAGAAGGTGGGCAGCTGGGTCCGCTCCTCCACCAGCCGCTCGTACATCTCCAGGACGACGTCGGCGGGCCCGTCGTCGGCGGTGTACGGCACCCCGGTCCGGTCGCAGTGCCGGTGCAGCCGCAGCAGTTCGGTGCCGGGGCCGACCTCCTCCCCCAGCGCCTCGGAGAGCGCCCCGTACACGGTCTTGACGGGCCAGCTCCCCGAGATGTCGTACTCCCGCCCGTCCCTGCGGGCCACCGGGGAGCCGAGGGCGGCGGTCGCGGCGCCCTGGATCAGTTCACGGGCGAGGTCGAGCATCACGTCGTAGTCGGCGTACGCCTGGTAGGCCTCCAGCATGGTGAACTCGGGGTTGTGCTTGTAGGAGACGCCCTCGTTGCGGAAGGTGCGGCCGAGTTCGAAGACCTTCTCCATCCCGCCTACGCACAGCCGTTTCAGATACAGCTCGGGGGCGATGCGCAGATAGAGGTCGAGGTCGTAGGCGTTGATGTGGGTGGTGAAGGGGCGGGCGTTGGCGCCGCCGTGGATCTGCTGCAGCATCGGGGTCTCGACCTCCAGGTAGCCGCGGTCGAGCAGGCCCTGGCGGAGCGCCTGTACGGCGCTGGAGCGGGCGCGGACGACCTCGCGGGCGGCTGGGCTGGTGGCGAGGTCGAGGTAGCGGCGGCGGACCTTGGCCTCGGGGTCGGCCAGGCCCCGGTGCTTGTCGGGCAGGGGCCGCAGGCACTTGGCGGTGAGCTGCCAGTCGGTGACGAAGACGGTGGGCGCGCCCTTGTCGCTGCGGCCGGCCCGGCCGGTGGCGGTGATCTGGTCGCCGATGTCGGTGTCGGCGGTGAAGCGGGCCAGGGCGGGGCCGGACTCGGCCCGGGTGAGGGCGAGTTGGCGGTCGCCGGACCAGTCACGCAGCGTCACGAAGACGATGCCCCCGAAGTCGCGGACCAGCATGATCCGCCCGGCGACGGTGACCGTCTCGCCGTCGCGGATGTCGGCGAGGGCCCGGGTGGGCCGTACGGTCGCCACCGGGTAGGGGTCGACGCCCGCCGCGCGCAGCCGGTCCAGCTTGCCGCGCCGGACCCGGAACTGGTCCGGCAGGCCCCGGTCCGGGGCGCCGGACCCGGCCTCGTCCCCTCCGTCGAGACCGGGCACCGGCGAAGACAGCGGCGCCTCGACGGGCCGCGGCCCGGTCTTCGGGTGCCCCTTTCCCCAGAGTTTGCGCAAGGAGGGTACGGAGACGAAGCCTTCGGCGATTCCGGAGGCGACGCCGATACGGGCGAGGGAGCCGGCCTCGCCGTAGCAGAGGAAGCGCGGGTACCACTCGGGGTGGTATTTGGCGTTGGAGCGGTACAGGGCCTCCAGCTGCCACCAGCGGGAGAAGAACAGCAGCAGCCGGCGCCACAGGCGCAGCACCGGTCCGGCACCGATGCGGGCGCCCTCCTCGAAGACCGAGCGGAAGACGGCGAAGTTCAACGAGATGCGGCGGACGCCGAGTTTGGGTGCGGCCGCGCACAGGTCGGCGACCATGAACTCCATGACCCCGTTCGGGGCGGCGCGGTCACGGCGCATCAGGTCGAGGGAGACACCGTCGCCGCCCCAGGGCACGAAGGAGAGCAGGGCGAGCAGCCGGCCGTCCTCGGCCAGGGCCTCGACGAGCAGGCAGTCGCCGTCGGCGGGGTCGCCGAGCCGGTCCAGGGCCATGGAGAAGCCGCGCTCGGTCTCGGTGTCGCGCCAGGCGTCGGCCTTGTCGACGACCTCCTCCATCTCGGTTTCCGTGAGGGTGGCGTGGCGGCGCACCCGGGTGGTGGCGCCGGAACGGCGGACCCGGTTGACGGCCTGCCGGGTGACCCGCATCTCCCGGCCGCCGAGGTCGAAGTCGGCGACGTGCAGGATCGCCTCGTCGCCGAGTTGCAGGGCGCCGAGCCCGGCGCGGACGTAGGCCTTGGCACCGCCCTCCGAGGCGCCCATCACCGCGGGCACCCAGGCGTGCCGGCGGGCCACGTCCAGCCAGGCGGCGACGGCGTGCGGCCAGGCCTCCGGGTCGCCGACGGGGTCGCCGCTGGCCAGGCAGACGCCGGCCTCGACCCGGTAGGTGACGGCGGCCTTGCCGCTCGGCGAGAAGACCACGGCCTTGTCGCGCCGGGTGGCGAAGTAGCCGAGGGAGTCCCGGTCGCCGTAGGCCTTGAGGAGGGCGCGGACACGGTTCTCCTCGTCGCCGTGCAGGGCCGCTTCCAGGCGCTGTGAACGGAACAGGGCGGTGGCGGCGTTGAGCAGGGCGAGGGCACCGAAGAGGCCGAGCAGGAAGGCGACGAACCGGGGCGGGCGGCCGCGGTAGCTGCCGCCGTCGACCAGGCCGCCGCAGACCCGGTCGGCGGCCCAGGCCAGGTGCTGGCCGTGCGGCAGTGAGCCGGGGAAGAGCGAGACCAGGCCCCAGCCGGCCAGGATCGCCACGACCAGGCCGACGAGGAGGACGCCGAGGGCACGGCGTACGGCGGCCCGGCGGGAGGCGGCGTAGAACTCGCGTCTGGCGACGATCAGGAGGGCGAGGGCGAGTCCGCACACCAGCAGTGAGCTGAAGGAGTACCAGTCGAAGCCGAAGGCGACCGTCAGGATGTCCGCCAGCACCAGCAGGCCGAGGTAGATCACCACCAGCCACCAGGCGACCTTCTTGCGGGCGGCGGTGGCGCCGCCGAGCAGGAACAGGAAGACGGCATAGGCCAGGTTGGGGCTGACGGGCACCACGACGGCGTTGAGGAAGTGCACGACCGGCCGGAGCAGGGCGCGCAGCGGGGCGACGAAGGAGAGCAGGGCGCACAGCAGGGCGAGGACGCCGAAAAAGGTCCCGAAGGCCTCGGGCACCCAGGTGAGCCGCCCGCCGCCGCGCGGGCGCGCGGGCCCCGCGGTCTCCTTCCCCGGGGCGGGCTGCACGGCGGCACTCATGCTCCGACTTTAGGAAGCGCCCGCCCACCTCGCCCGTCGAGCGGCCTGCGGCCAACTGGGCATCGCTTGCCCGGCGAGGCGCCCCGGCAGCCATGGGACCTGCGATTTCCGATAGCCTCGGAACGTGGCGGAACAACACCAGTTCGAGCGGGGCACGGACGGCCCCAAGGTCATCGTGGTCGGCGTGGACGGCTCGGACTCCTCATGGCGCGCGGCCTCCTACGCCGGCGGTCTGGCCCGGCGGCAGCACGCGCTGCTCGCCGTCGTGTACGTGCAGCCGGTCCTGGCGGCCGGCGCGGCGCTCGGGGCCCCGGTGGCGGAGACGACCGACGAGATCGCGGAGGACCTGGTCGCCCAGGTCCGGGACGCGACCGAGCGGCTCAAGGGGATATTCGAGGTGCGCTGGGAGTTCCACACCTTCCGCGGCGACCCCTATACCGGCCTGGTGAAGGCGGCCGACGAACTGAAGGCGGACGCGGTCGTGGTGGGCGCCTCCGAGCAGGCCGGCCACCGGTTCATCGGCTCGGTGGCGATCCGCCTGGTGAAGGCGGGACGGTGGCCGGTGACGGTGGTGCCGTAACCGCCTTCCGGGGCTCCCTGAGGAGCAGGACCGGAGTCGCGAGGAGCAGGACACCGGCCACGGCGATCGCGGTGCGGGGGCCGGTGAGGCTCGCCAGCAGGCCCCAGAGTGCGGTGAGCGCCGCCGTCGTGGCCTTGCCGGTGATCGACCAGGCGGACAGAGTGCGGGCGACCCGGTCGTTCGGGGTGCACTCCAGGCGGCGGGTGGCGTACACCGGGCTGTAGACGGCCGAGCAGGTGATCACCCCGAACTCCAGGACCATCACCAGCAGCAGACCGGGCAGCCCGGGTCGGACGAAGGCCAGCCCGAGGGGCCAGAGGGTGCGCAGGGTGGCCGCGCCGCGCAGCACCCGCTGCTGCCCGTACCTGGCGGCCAGCGGGCGGGCCAGCCGGGAACCGAGGAGGCCGCCCAGGCAGGGTGCGGCGAAGGCGAGGCCGTACTGCCAGGGGGCGAAGCCGAGCGGGCCGAGCATGAGGACGGCCAGCGGTGGTGCGGCGACCATGATCAGGGCGTTGGCCGCGAGGTTGTTGAAGAACAGCGGCCGCAGCTCCGGACTGCCGAGGATGTGCCGCCAGCCGTCGAGGAGGTCGGTGGCGCGCAGGCGGTCCGTGCCGGTGCGTTCGGGCCTGGGCTCGCCGCCGCCGACGGCCCGGATGCCCAGCGCCGACAGCAGAAAGCTGACGGCGTTCGCCACGACCGTGGTCACCGGGCCGAACACGCCGATCGCGGCACCGCCGAGCGGCGGTCCGAGGACCAGCGCGGTCCAGTTCGAGGACTCGAACCGGGCGTTCGCGGTGAGCAGCCGGTCGGCGGGGACGAGGCTCTTCAGGAAGGCGCCGGAAGCCGCGTTGAAGGTGATGTCGGCCGCGGCGACGAGCGCCGAGACCAGCAGCAGCTGGCCGAGGCCGAGGCCGCCGAGCGCGTAGGCGGCGGGGACGGTGAGCAGCGCGGCGCACCGGACCAGGTCCATCGCCATCATCACCGGCCGCTTGCGCCGGAACTCCACCCACGGCCCGAGCGGCACGGCCGCCACCGCACCCACGGCGGGCCCGGTCGCGGCGAGCAGCGCCACCTCGGCGGAGTCGGCGTGCAGTGCGATGACCGCGATCACCGAGAACGCGTCGAAGGCGAGATAGGTGCCGACCGCACTCACCGAGTACGCGGCCCACAGCCATCCGAACCGCCGTCCCATGCACAACCTCCCGTTGACCCGGGACATGAAAACGTGCAGGTGGCCGCCGAATCAAACAACTCACGGACCGTCTGTCACAACCGGCGGTTGTACGGTGTCGACGTGGACCTCAGAGCCGTACGCACCTTCGTCGCCGTCGCCGAATCGGGGCAGTTCCAGGAGGCCGCGGCCGTACTGGCGGTCACCCAGCAGGCCGTCTCCAAGCGAATCGCGACGCTGGAGAAGGAGCTGGGGGTGCGGTTGTTCAGCCGAACCTCGCGTGGTGCCGATCTGACCGTGGACGGCCGGACCTTCCTGCCACACGCCCGCGAGCTGCTGCTGGCCGAGGAGCGCGCGACCGCCTCCGTACGGTCCGGGCGGCGCCCTCTGCGGGTCGACGTGGTCGGCGCGCGGCTCGCCCCGGCGGCGCTGCTGCGCGGCTTCCACGAGGCGCACCCGGAGATCGCCCTGGACGTCGTCACGCTTTTCGACGTGGACTCGGCACTCGCCGCGCTGCGCTCCGGTGCGATCGACGCGTCCTTCCGGGCCGTCGCCATGCCCGGCCGGCCGCTGCCCAGGGGCGTCGAGGCGGCCCGGGTGTACGACGAGCCGGTCCAGCTGCTCACCGGCCCGGGGCATGCCCTGGCCGGCCGTCGCTCGGTCTCGCCCGGGGAGCTGGCCGGGCACCGGATCTGGATGCCGGGCATCGTGGACGGCACCGAGTGGGCCGCCTACTACGCCTCCCTCGCCGCCGAGTTCGGGCTCACCATCGACTCCTCGGGCCCCAACTTCAGCGGGGCGGTGCAGGACGCGCTGGCCGGCTCCGACACCCTGGCGACGCTGGTCAGCGAGGGGACCCGGCTGGCCTGGCCGGAAGGCCACGATCTGCGTCGTGTGCCGCTGGTCGACCCGACCCCCGTCTACCCGCACTCCCTGCTCTGGACCGCCGCCAACCCGCACCCGGCGCTGGTCGCTCTGCGCGCCCGTCTCACCGACGTCCGGCCGCCCCGCCCCGCGACCCGGACCTGGGTGCCCGGCTGGGCCGAGAGCGTGCGTGGCGTCTTCCGGCCGTGACTCACCTGCGCCATCATGATCCGCCGTCAGCCGTTCGCGATCGGCGAAGAGGTGAGGCACATGGCCAAGCTGCGCATGGGTGAAGGAATTCTCCGTCGCAAACCCATCGAACACATCGAGGAGACGGAGGTCGGCGAGGGGCCCCGGCTCGACAGATCGCTCGGACTGTGGCAGCTGACCGCGATCGGGGTGGGCGGCATCATCGGGGCGGGCATCTTCACCCTCGCCGGCACGGTCGCCAACGAGACGGCGGGACCCGCCGTGCTGCTCTCCTTCCTCATCGCCGGTCTGGCGAGCGCCTGCGCCGCGCTGTCGTACGCCGAGTTCGCCGGGATGATCCCGAAGGCGGGTTCGGCGTACACCTACGGCTACGCGGTGCTCGGCGAGTTCGCGGGCTGGTTCATCGGCTGGGACCTGCTCCTCGAGTACACGGCGATCGTGGCGGTGGTCGCGATCGGCATCTCCGGGTACTTCGGCTTCCTGGTCGAGGAGATGGGCGCGGAGCTGCCGCGGTGGATGCTGGGCGCGCCCGGCACCGGGGCCGGCCACCGGGTCGACCTGTTCGCCGCGGTGCTCTGCCTGCTGATCGCCTACCTCCTCAACCTCGGCATCCGCAGCGCGGCCCGGTTCGAGACGGTCGTGGTGGTGCTCAAGGTGCTGGTGGTGCTGCTGGTGATCGGCGTCGGGGTGTTCCACATCGACTCGGCGCATTACCACCCCTTCTTCCCGTTCGGCGTCAGCGGGGCGTTCACGGGTGCGGCCACCGTGTTCTTCGCGGTCTTCGGGTACGACGCGATGTCGACGGCGGCCGAGGAGTCGAAGGACGCGCAGCGGCACATGCCGAAGGCGATCATCTACTCGCTGGCGATCTCCATGGTGCTGTACGTGGCGGCCTGTCTGGTCCTCACCGGCATGCAGAACTACAAGGACATCGACCCGGAGAGCGGCTTCTCGACCGCGTTCAAGTCGGTGGGGCTGAGCGGGCTCGCGGACGTGATCGCGGTCGGCGCGATCATCGGCATCCTCACCGTGATGTTCACGTTCATGCTGGGTGTGACCCGGGTCTGGTTCTCGATGTCCCGGGACGGGCTGCTGCCCGGCTGGTTCGCGAAGACGCACCCGACGCGGCACGTGCCGACCCGGGTGACCTGGATCGTCGGCTTGGCCTCGGCCCTCCTCGCCGGATTCGTGCCGATCGGCGAGGCGGCCGAACTCACCAACATCGGCATCCTGCTGGCGTTCGTGGTGGTGTGCGTGGCGGTGATCGTGCTGCGCTACCGGCAGCCGGATCTGCCGCGCGGCTTCCGCACCCCGTGGATGCCGTTCGTGCCGGCGCTGGGCGTCGTCTTCTCGATCTGGCTGATCACGTTCCTGGCGTGGCAGACCTGGGTGCGGTTCGCGGTCTGGTTCGTGATCGGATGCGTGATCTACTTCGCCTACTCGTACAAGAGGTCGCGGCTGGCCGGGCGTTAGAGCGCGCGCAGGAAGTCGAGCACGAGGTCGTTGAAGACGTCCGGCCGCTCCAGGTTCGGGTAGTGGTCGGTGTCTTCGACGATCTCGGCGCGGCCGTCGGGGACCTCGCGGGCGAGGCGTTCGGCGGCGGCGAGCAGATCGGCGGGTTCCAGGCCGCCGTTGACCGTGAGGACCGGGACGTCGATCTTCGGTACGCGGGGCCAGGAGCCGGTCACCCGCACATGCCAGTCGGTCTCGTCGGGCGTGTGCTTGGAGAGGGTCTGGCGGGCCATCTCGCGGAGCCGGCGCGGGATCTCCGGGTCGAGGGCGTCCGGTGCGCGGTGGGCGCCCGTGGCGACCCGTACGAAGGCGTCCAGCCAGCCCTCGATGTCACCGGCGCCCAGGGTGCGGGCGTACTCGGCCTGGAGCTCCTGGTGCCAGGGATCCGTGTACCGGAAGTCGCCGGTGGCGGCGCCGCAGGTGACCACCGCGCGGACCAGCTCGGGGTGTTCCAGCACCGTGTCGGTGGCGATCACCCCGCCCATCGACACGCCGACGAGGACGGCGGGCCCGGCGTCGAGGTGGCGCAGCAGTTCGGCGAGGTCGTCGGCCCAGCGGAACGGCCTGCTCGCGTTGGCGGAGGCGCCGTGACCGCGGACGTCGGGGGCGATCACCCGGTACTCGGCGGCGAGGGCCGGGATCTGGTCCGACCAGAAGCGGTGGTCGACGTATCCGGAGTGGAGCAGGACCACCGGGTCGCCCGAGCCGGTGTCGAGGTAGGCGAGGTCGCCGTCGGAGGACGGGAGGAAGCGGACGTCCGCAGCACCATTCATGACAACCAAGGTGTCATCATCGGAGGGTTTTGACAACCGAGTTGTCATGATGACTTTGACACCCGAGGTGTCACCACGGTCCGGTGCATGATGGCCGGGTGAACGACATCGACAAGCCCCTCGCCCCCGACGAGCTGGGTGAGCGCATCACCGAGGTGTACGACCTCATCGGCCCGCTCTACCGGCGCGCCTTCCGCAAGATCGAGCTGGGCGAGCAGATCGAGGGAGCCTCCGTCGGCGTGCGCTCCGTGCTGGACCTGCTGCTCCGGTTCGGGCCGATGACGGTGCCCCAGATGGGCCGGATCATGGCGCTGAGCCGGCAGTTCGTGCAGCGCACGGTGAACGACGCGGTGGCACGCGGCTGGGCCGAGGTCATCCCCAACCCGGCGCACCAGCGCTCCTCCCTGATCCGGCTCACGGACGGCGGCCGGACCACGATCACCGCGATCCTCGCCCGCGAGCACGCGGTGAACCGACAGGTCGGCGGCGGTCTGACCGACGCCGAGATCACGGCGTGCGTGCGGGTGCTGAAGGAGCTGCTGCGGACGTTCGACCACGTCGACGTGGAGTGAGCGCCGCTACTCCCCCATCACCAGCCCGTCCTTGGCGGCCCCGCGGCTGAGCACGGTGTCCCGGATGCCGTCGCGTACGGCGGTGAAGTCGGCGCCCTGGTCGATGGCCGCGTTGAGGTCGACGACCCGGCCGGCGTCGAGGTCGTACAACTGGGGGATGAACTCGGCCTTGGCCACCTCCCAGCGGCCGCCGGGGCGGGTGGGCGGCGTGAAGGTGAAGCGGGCGAGGGTGGACTGGTTGCCGCGCGGGTCCTGGTGGCCCTGGCTGTTGTTCAGCTCGCCGGCGATCTGGTCGCCGAGGCTGTAGACGACCCAGGTGCCGTTGACCTTCTCGTACGCCTGCGGGATGTGGGCGTGGGTGCCGAGGATCAGGTCGATGTCGGGCCGGCCGCCGGTGCGGGCGGCGGTGAGCCGTTTGGCGAGGGTGAGCTGTTGCTGGTCGGGGGCGTCCTGGCCGTCGGTGCCCCAGTGCACGGAGAGGACGACCACGTCCGCGCCGGCCTGCCGGGCGGCTCGGGCGTCGGCGAGGATGCGGTTCTCGTCGAGGAGGTTGACCGCCCAGGGCTGCCCGGGCGGCATGCTGTTGCCGTTGACGTCGAAGGTGTAGGAGAGCTGGGCGACTCGGGTGCGCCCCGCGTTGAGCAGCGTGACGGCGGCCGCCTCGGCCTGGGTGCGGGCGGTGCCGACGTGCCGCAGGCCCGTCCGGTCCAGGTCGGTGAGGGTGCGCTGGATCCCGTCGGCGCCGCCGTCGAGGGCGCGGTCGGAGGCGGTGGAGCAGCTGTCGTACCCGATGGCGGCGAGGCCCTCGGCAAGCTGCGGCGGGGAGGTGACACCGGCGGGGCCGGACCCCCCGTCCTCCCTGCCCTCCGCGTCGGTCACGGTCGCCAGGTGACAGAGCGCCAGATCGGCATGGGAGACCACGGGTTCGACGCCGGCCAGCATCGGGCGGAAGTCGTGGCCGTTGCCGCCCGCGTCGAGGTTCGCGTGGTCCAGCGCGGACTTCTGCGGCATGACGTCACCCGAGGCGACGAGGGTGAAGCCGCCGCCGGGGGCGGGCACGGCGGGTGCCGGCCGGCCGGTCGGGGCGGCGTTCTCCTGCCGCACATGGTTCTGGCAGGCGGCTGCGGTGGCGAGGAGGGCGGTCAGGGCCAGGGCCACCTGGCGTCTGCGATTGATCATCAGGAGCACCCCAGAGTCGCAAGCCTTGTCCGATTTACAGATCAATGGGTACGAAGCCGAGCCGGGTCGCAAACAACTCAGGCGTCCCGATTGACCCATCCGGGTCGGGTAAGCGGTATGACGGACCGTTCGTCGCACCGTTCGCCGACGCGATCGACCGTCCGCCGCAGATCCCTGTGCGCCCCCTGTCCCCCGGCCCGGCCCTGCGATGCCATACGGCCATGACGGCCGGAACCACCCTTCCCGACGGGACGACGACCGCCGAGCACGAGCTCGCCGCGCTCCAGCGCGCGCACGGCCGCCCGCTCTTCGCGCTGCTGCTGCGGCTCAGCGACGGCGACCGGCAACGGGCCGAGGACCTCGTGCAGGAGACCCTCGTGCGCGCCTGGCAGCACCCCGAGGCGCTGCGCGCCGACGACTTCGACTCCGTCCTGCCCTGGCTGCTGACGGTCGGCCGACGGCTCGCCATCGACGCGCGCCGGGCCCGGCAGGCGCGGCCGCCCGAGGTGCACGACGCGGTCCTGGAGAACACCCGGGCCATCGGCGACCACGCCGAGCGCGCCGCCGCGGCGCTGGACGTGCGGGAGGCTGTGAAGACTCTCACCCCTGAACACCGTGAAGTCCTGGTGCTGGTGTATTTCCAAGGGGCGAGTGTGGCGGAGGCCGCCGCGACCCTCGGCATTCCACCCGGTACCGTGAAGTCGCGGGCGTACTACGCGCTGCGCGCCCTGCGTCGGGTTCTGCCCGGTTATGCACCCGACCTGCGATGAAACCGTAAGCCAGGTCAAACCTCGGTAAAGCGCCTTGCTGAGGACCATGTTTGAGCAATCAGCTGTCTTCATCCGTGTTCCGCACCGGGAGAGGGACGGACCCGGGGTCGGGGCCACGCGCGCGCACCGGAGGAAGGCAGGACGGGATGCTGCACAGAGGTCAAGAGAGCACGGACGGGGCCGGGAGCGGGGAACTGGCGGTCCCGATGGCCTGGTTGTACGCCGAGTACATCGCCGACGAGCTGCTGCGCACCGGCGATCTCATGCCGCCGACGTCCTTCGAGTTCCGGGCCGGCCGGGACGCGCTGGCGCTGACGATCTTCCTCTCCGACACGGACGGCGAACTGTCGGGCATCCGGGTCGTGTCCCAGTTGGAGAACTGGCTTTCGCTGACGGCGTACGACCAGCCGTGGCAGTACTGGGTGGGGGAACGTATGGCCGGGCTGACCGCCGAGGCGATCGAGTCGGGCGGGCCGTCGCCGGACCTGGATCTGGCCACGGCGGCCTGGCGCTGGCTGGAGGAGACGGAGCTGCTCGCGCCCGACCTGGACGCGGTACCGGGCGGCGGCTCGGTGTTCGGCGAGGACGACGGGCCGAAGGTGTGGACCCCCGCCTGGCGGCTCGGTCTGCCCCTCGGACATCTCGCCATCCATCTTTTTTGAATCGGCACCAATCCGCGGGCCCGGCCGCTCCGAATCCGTTGATTACGATTCTGTACGTGCCTTGAGTGAAACGGCGGCCGACTGCGTACGGGTGGGAGCAAGGAGCAATGAGTAACCCCCACCCGCACTCACGGCACGAGGATTCGGCATGAGGTCCCTGGAAAGGCATCGCGACGTCGGCGCGTACGCGCTCGGCGTGCTGGACGAGGCGGAGGCCTTCCGCTTCGAGGACCATCTCATGGAGTGCCCCAGCTGCTCGGCACACGTGACCGAGTTCGGCCCCGCGGCACGGCAGTTGATGCTGTATCGCCGGGCCACGCCGCGCTTCGTGCACCCCATGGCCCAGCCGGGTCCCCGGCTGCTGGACCGGCTGCTCGCCGAGGTCGCGAGCCGGCACCGGGCCAAACGACGCAAGCTGCTCTACGGCCTCGCCGCCTCGGTGGTGTTCGCGGTCGTCGGCCCCGGCATCGTGACGTACGCCGGTCATGACGCCCCGCCGGCCGTCCAGGTCACCGCGGCCACCGACACGCAGTCGGGCGTGTGGGCGCAGGTGAAGTCGGAGGACACGGATTCGGGCAGCACGATCGAGCTGCAGGTGAAGGACGCCGACGGGCCGCGCTCCTGCCGCCTGGTCGCGGTCGGCCGGGACGGCTCCGAGCAGATCGTGACCACCTGGGCCGAGCGGGACCACGACGACCGGGTGTCCACCATGACGGGCGGCTCCTCGATGCACCCCGACGAGATCGACCGCTACGAGGTGCGCAACGCCGACGGGCAGCGCCTGGTGACCCTGGACCCCAAGTGACCGCCGGTCACTTGAGCAGCCGGGACAACCGGCGGTCCGCGAGCGGCTTGCCGCCCGTCTGGCAGGTCGGACAGTACTGCAGCGAGGAGTCGCTGAAGGAGACCTCGCGGATGGTGTCGCCGCAGATCGGGCAGGGCTCGCCGGTCCGGCCGTGGACACGCAGCCCGCTCTTCTTCTCCGACTTGAGCCGGCCCGCCGCCAGGCCGTGGGAGCGCTCCACCGCCTCGGTGAGGGTGGTGCGCAGCGCCTGGTACAGCCCGTGGACCTCCTCGGGCGTCAGGGACGCGGCCAGCTTGAACGGGGACATCTTCGCCGCGTGCAGGATCTCGTCGCTGTAGGCGTTGCCCACCCCGGCGATCAGGCTCTGGTCGCGCAGGGCGCCCTTGAGCTGCCGCCGCTCGCTCCCCAGCAGGGCGGCGAGCCGGGCCTCGTCGAAGTCGGCGGCGAGCGGGTCCGGGCCGAGCCGTGCGATCCCGGGCACCTCCGCCGGGTCCCGGACGATGTACACGGCGAGCTTCTTCTGGGTGCCGGCCTCGGTGAGGTCGAAGCCCGCGCCGGTCTCCAGGGCCACCCGCAGGGCGAGCGGGCCCTTCCCCGGGCGGGGCGGTCCGTCCGGCAGCCGGTCCTTCCAGTGGAGCCAGCCCGCACGGGCCAGATGGGTGACGAAGCGCAGTCCGCCGTCGCCCTCGATGTCCAGGAACTTGCCGTGCCGGTGCACGGCCACGACCTCGCTGCCCTCGAAGGCGCCGAGGGGAGGGTCGTACGTCTTCAGGACGCTGATGGCGACCGGCAGGACGCGCACGACCTCGTGACCGACCAGGTTCTCGGTCAGGAAGTCCTTGAGCGCTTCGACCTCGGGCAGTTCGGGCATGCGTCCAGGGTGCCACCCGTGGCCCCATGGGTCAGGCGGGCTCCGGCATCCGGAACTCGCACCAGACCGCCTTGCCGCCGCCGCGTGCCTCCACGCCCCACACGTCGGTGATCTCGTCGACCAGCAGCAGGCCCCGCCCGGAGACCCCGTCCTCACCCGCCTCGCGCCGGCGTGGCAGGGCGCTGGAGGAGTCCTCGACCTCGACGCGGAGCCGGCGGTCGCCGCCGCACAGAACCCTGAGGGTGACGATCGCGGAGCCCTCGGTGTGCATCAGCGCGTTGGTGATCAGTTCGTCGGCGACCAGCTCGATCTCGTCGGCGCGGTCCCCGGCGCCCCAGGCCCGGACGGCGGCACGGATCATGTGCCGGGCCAGGGTGAGCGCCTCGGGGTCGCCGGAGGCCACGTGCTGCTGGAGGCGGCCGACGGCCTGCGCGGTGTCCGGGCCGCGGCGGCGCAGCAGGAGCAGGGCCACGTCGTCGTCGCCGCCCCGGTCCTCGGCGACCTCGATCAGCCGGTCGGCGAGCCTGCGCACGTCCTCCGGCCCCTCGGCGACCTGCCGGATCAGGGACCGCATCCCGTCCCCCAGGTCGGTGCCCGGCTGCTCGACCAGCCCGTCGGTGCACAGCAGCAGCGTCTCGCCGGCGTCGAGCTCCAGGGTGGACACCGGGTATTCGAGGCTCTTGAACTCGGCGGACAGGCCGAGCGGCAGCCCGCCCTCCACGGGGGCCCGACGGCAGCTGCCGTCGGCACTGCGGATCAGCGGGTCGATGTGCCCGGCACGGACCACCTGGACGACGCCGGTGGACAGGTCGGCCTCGGCGTACAGGCAGGTGGCGAACCGGTCGGTGTCGAGTTCGTCCAGGAAGACCGAGGCGCGGGCCATCACGGTGGCCGGGGCGTGGCCCTCGGCGGCGTAGGCGCGCAGGACGATCCGCAGCTGGCCCATGACGGCCGCCGCGTGCGTGTCGTGCCCCTGGACGTCCCCGATGACCGCGCCGACCCGGCCGCCGGGCAGCGGGATCAGGTCGTACCAGTCGCCGCCGATGTCCGGGCCCAGGGCACCCCCGGCGGACGCGGAGCGGTAGCGGACGGCGATGTCGGCGCCGCGCACGCTGGGGATGGTGCGCGGCAGCATCGCCTGCTGGAGGCTCTGGGCGAGGTCCTTCTCCTGCTCGTAGAGCATGGCCCGCTGCAGGCTCTGCGCGATGCTGCTGCCCAGGGCGACCAGGACGGCACGTTCCTCGGAGGAGAAGCCGAGCCGGTCGTTGTAGAGCAGGCCCATGGCCCCGATCGGGCGCGCCTGGGCGATGAGGGGGAGATAGGCGGCCGAGGTGATGTGCAGCTCGGTGATGTGCGGCCACAGTATCGGGTAGCCCTCGGCGAACTCCTCCGGCGACTCGATGAACCGCGGGCTGAGGGTCCGCACCACCTCGCCCATCGGGTAGGGCTCGTCTATCCGGGTGATCCGGGTGCCGGGCACGAAGCTGCCCGCCGGCCCCTCGGCGACCAGCCGGATCCGGCCGGCCTCGACCAGTCCCATCACCAGGCTGGTCGCGCCCAGGTTGGGGATGCCCTGGGTGTCCTTGAGGGCGTCGATGACGTCCTGAACGCTGCGGGCGTGCGCGAGGGCCGCGGTGACCACCTGGACGACGCCGGTCTGCTGGCGCAGCGCCTGGTCCTGGGCGGCCCGCAGGCTGCGCACCTCGCTGTCCTCCAGCTCCTGGGTGGCGTCCCGGACCACGCCGACGACCCGGCGCGGGCGGCCGGTCTCGTCACGCCGGATGTAGCCCTGGGTGTGGGTCCAGCGCGGGGTGCCGTCGCGTCGGCGGATGCGGAAGTACGCCCCGTAGTTCTCGCTGCCGTCCTTGATGGCCTGGGACACCACCGCGTCCAGCCGGCTGCCCTCCGCCAGGGGTACCCGGACGGCGAGGCTCTCGGGGTGGCCGTCGTACTCCTCGGGGGTCAGGTCGAACACCTCGTACGCCTGGGCGTCCATGTGGAACAGACCGGCGTCCAAGTCCCAGTCGAAGGTGCCCAGGCGGTTGAGCGCCAGGATCGGGTGGTCCGGGTGGGCGGGCCAGTCGTCCGGGAGAGACGGAGCGCTCGCTCCCCGATCAGCCATGGGGCCACCTTGCCAGGGGAACCCCGGCCGGGCAATTTATCCCATACTGTCCACTTCACCCGCTCGGGTTACGTGCCCGGAGGGACGCGGTACACAGGGTGACGGGCCCTTTCCCGTCACCGGGGCCGCAGACCGCAGACCGCAGAGAGGCAGGGGCGCACGGCCGTGGACTGGTTCACCGCACCCGGGTACTGGTTGAGCAGGCTGGTCTTCCAGCGGGCACTGGCCGGTGTGTATCTCGTGGCGTTCCTGGTGCCGGCGCTCCAGTTCCGGGCCCTGCTGGGCGAGCGCGGGATGCTGCCGATCCCGAGGTTCGTCGACCGGGTCCCCTTCCGGCGGGCGCCGAGCCTCTTCCACCTGCACTACTCGGACCGCTTCTTCGCGGCCTGTGCCTGGGCGGGCTGCGCGGTGTCGGCGGCGCTGCTGGCCGGGCTGGACTCCCGGCTCCCGCTATGGGCCGCGATGGCGCTGTGGCTGATCCCCTGGGCCCTGTATCTCTCGATCGTCAACGTCGGCCAGACCTGGTACGCGTTCGGCTGGGAGTCGCTCCTCCTGGAGGTCGGTTTCCTCGCCGTCTTCCTCGGCAACGACGAGGTGGCCCCGCCGGTCGTCGTCCTGTTCCTGCTGCGCTGGATCCTGTTCCGGGTGGAGTTCGGCGCGGGCCTGATCAAGATGCGCGGGGACGCCTGCTGGCGCAAGCTGACCTGCCTCTACTACCACCACGAGACCCAGCCGATGCCGGGTCCGCTGAGCTGGTTCTTCCACCACCTGCCCAAACCGGTGCACCGGGCGGAGGTGGCGGCGAACCACGTCACCCAGCTCGTGGTCCCCGTCCTGCTGTTCACTCCGCAGCCGATCGCGACGGCGGCCGCGTCGCTGATGGTCCTCACCCAGCTGTGGCTGGTGGTCTCCGGCAACTTCTCCTGGCTGAACTGGATCACCATCGTGCTGGCCCTGTCGGCGCTGCGGCTGCCGACCGGCCACAGCTCCGCGCCGCCCACCCCGCTCTGGTACGAGATCGTCGTCCTCGCCGCGGCCGCGCTGCTGCTCTTCCTGAGCTACCGCCCGGTGGTGAACATGATCTCGCGTCGCCAGGTCATGAACCGTTCCTTCGACCCGCTCCACCTGGTCAACACCTACGGCGCGTTCGGCAGCGTCAGCCGGGTGCGGTACGAGGTGGTGGTCGAGGGCACGCTGGACGAGGCGCCGCACGAGGACTCGGACTGGCGGGAGTACGAGTTCAAGGGCAAGCCGGGCGATCCACGGTACTGGCCGCGCCAGTTCGCGCCCTACCATCTCCGCCTGGACTGGCTGATGTGGTTCGCCGCCCTCTCCCCCGCCTACGCCGGCGACTGGTTCGGCGGCCTGGTGGAGCGCCTCCTGGAGAACGACCGCGACACGCTACGGCTGCTGCGCCGCTCCCCCTTTCCGCCCGACCGCCCCCCGCGCTTCGTCCGCGCCCGCCTCTTCAGCTACCGCTACACCAGTTGGCGGGAGCTGCGGGAGACGGGCGCGTGCTGGGAGCGGACGTATGTGCGGGAGTTCATGCCGCCGACGCGGCTGGCGGGGGCGGCCCGGAGGCCGTAGACGCGGGTGACGGAGACGGGGCTCAGAGGCCGTAGACGCGGGTGGCGGTGGTCTCGAAGACCCGGGTGCGTTCGTCGGGGCCGATCAACTGCTCCGCCGCGTCGAAGACTTCGGCGTACGTCGCGGCCAGGACGCACACCGGCCAGTCCGAGCCGAACATCAGGCGGTCCGGGCCGAAGGCGTCCAGGACGGTGTCGGCGTACGGGCGGAGGTCGTCGACCGTCCAGGAGGCGGGGTCGGCCTCCGTGACCATGCCGGAGAGTTTGCAGACGGTGTTGGGCAGGGCGGCGAGGGCGCGTACCGCGGTGGCCCAGGCGCCGGGGTCTCCGGAGGCGATCGGTGGTTTGCCCAGGTGGTCGAGGACGAAGGTCAGCTGGGGGTGGGAGTCGGCCGCCTTGACGGCGGCCGGAAGCTGGTGGGCCTGTACCACCAGGTCGTAGACGAGGCCCGCGTCGGCGATCGCGGCCAGGCCCCGGTGGACGTCCGGGCGCAGCAGCCACTCCGGGTCCGGTTCGCCCTGGACCTGGTGGCGGATGCCCTTCAGGTAGGCACCGCCGGGAAGTTCGCTCAGGCGGGCGAGTTCGTCGGCGATCGCCGGGTCGGTCAGGTCGGTCCAGCCGACGACTCCGGCGACCAGGTCGTGGGTGTCGGCGAGGGCCAGGAACTCGGGGGTCTCCTCCGGGACGGTGACCGTCTGGACGAGGACCGTACGGGTGACTCCGGCCGCCCGTGCCTCGGGTTCGAGGTCTTCGACGGTGAAGTTCCTTCTGAGCGGCCGGAGTTCGGGGCCGGTGATCCAGTCCTGGTCTCGTACCGAGAGGTCCCAGACGTGGTGGTGGGCGTCGACGGTCATGGCAGCTCCCCTGCGACGGGCAGACCGGCGTCCGGGCCTGCCTCGGAGTGGTCGTGGACGGCATCGAGCAGTGCGGCCGTCCGGGCCTGCCAGGCGATGCCGACCGGCGGCTTCTCCGGCTCGGTGAGTTCGACGGGTACGTCGCGGTGGGCGGCCTCGTACTCGGCGACGCGGTCCGGGCGGACCTTGGTGTGCAGGGCGACTCTCATGACGGCTCCTCCTCCGTCGGGAGCGGGGCGTCCCCGCGCACGAGTCCGCTGTCGCGCAGTTCCCGCCAGAAGGCGGCGGGCACCGGGGTGGCGAACTGCCGTGCCCCGTCCTCGATCTCCGCCGCCGAGCGGGCGCCGACCAGCACGCTCGCCACGGCCGGGTGGGCGGCGCAGAAGGCGAGGGCCGCCGCGCGGAGCGTGGTGCCGTGCTGTTCGGCGAGTTCCTTGAGGCGCAGGGCGCGGGCGAGCAACTCGTGCGAGACCTGAGCGTAGTTGTAGGTGGCGTCGGGCTTCGGGTCGGCCAGCAGACCGGAGTTGAAGGCCCCGCCGATCACCACCGAGGCACCGCGTTCCCCGGCGGCCGGGAGCAGATCGGCCAGGGCGCTCTGGTCGAGGAGGGTGTAGCGGCCGGCGCATAGCACCACGTCGACGTCGGTGTCGCGGACGAACCGGGTGAGCATGGCCGTCTGGTTCATGCCGGCGCCGATCGCACCGACGACGCCCTCGGAGCGCAGCTTCTCCAGGGCCGGGTAGCCCTCGCGGAAGGCCTGTTCGTCGTGGTCGTCGGGGTCATGGAGATAGACGACGTCGATCCGGTCCAGGCCGAGCCGCTCCAGGCTCGACTCCAGGGTGCGGCGGATGCCGTCGGCGGTGAAGTCCCAGACCCTGCGGTAGCGGTCGGGCACGGCGAAGCCGTGGGCGAGGTCGTCGCCGTCGCCGGGCCCCGGCTCCAGGCGGCGGCCCACCTTGGTGGAGAGGGTGTAGGCGTCGCGGTCGTACTCCCGCAGCGCCTCGCCGAGCCGCCGTTCGGACAGGCCGAGGCCGTAGTGCGGGGCGGTGTCGAAGTAGCGGATGCCCTGCTGCCAGGCGGCGGTGACGGTGTCGTGCGCCTGCCGGTCGGAGACTTCGGTGTAGAGGTTGCCGATGACGGCGGCGCCGAGGCCCAGGGGGCTGACCGGGACGCCGCTTCGGCCGAGGGTGCTCACTGGCCCGCCGGGCGCAGCCGCAGGCCCTGCATGCCGCCGTCGACCGCGAGGGAGGTACCGGTGGTGGCGCCGGAGAGCGGGCTCGCCAAGTAGGCGATGGCGCCCGCGACTTCGGCGGCGGAGACCAGTCGGCCGGAGGGCTGGCGGGCCGCCAGGGCGACCCGTTCGGCGGCCGGATCGGGCGCCTTGTCGAGGAGGCGGCCGATCCACGGGGTGTCCGCCGTACCGGGGTTGACGCAGTTGACGCGGACGCCCTCGCGGAGGTGGTCGGCGGCCATGGCGAGGGTGAGGGAGTACACGGCGCCCTTGGTGGCGCTGTACAGGGCGCGTTGCGGGAGGCCCGCGGTGGCGGCGATGGAGCAGGTGTTGACGATCGCCGCGTGGTCGGAGCGGCGCAGGTGCGGCAGGGCCGCGCGGGCGGTGCGGACCATGCCGAGGACGTTGACGTCGAAGACGCGGCGCCATTCGTCGTCGTCGTTGTCCTCGACCGTGCCCTGGGCGCCGATGCCGGCGTTGTTGACCAGGACGTCGAGGCCGCCGAGGGCTTCCACCGCGCTCTCCACGGCCGTACGCACGGAGGCGTCGTCGGTGACGTCGGCTTGGAAGCCGAGCAGCGGCTTCTCGACGGCGGACGGGTCGAGGTCGAGGACGGCGACCTGCGCGCCGCGTTCGGCGAGGAGTTCGGCGGTGGCCCGGCCGATCCCGGAGGCCCCGCCGGTGACCAGTGCCTTCAGGCCCTCGAAGTCGGTCATGCGGCCTGTCCCTTCTGCTTCTGTGCCTGCGTCTGTACCGGCGCCTGCGTCTGTGCCTGCGTCTGCGCGTCGGCGGCCCAGAAGGTGCCGCCCGGATAGGTGTACTCCGCGATGGACTCCGGTCGCATGGCGGCCGAGAAGCCCGGTGCGGTGGGTGCCGTGTAGTGACCCTCCCGGATCACCACCGGGTCGCGGAAGTGCTCGTGCAGATGGTCGACGTACTCGATGACCCGGTCGTCGGTGGTGCCGGCGACCGCGAGGTAGTCGAACATGGAGAGGTGCTGGACGAGTTCGCACAGTCCGACACCGCCCGCGTGCGGGCAGACCGGGACGCCGAACTTGGCGGCGAGCAACAGGATGGCGAGGTTCTCGTTGACGCCGGCGACCCGGGCCGCGTCGATCTGGACGATGTCGAGCGCGCCGGCCTGGAGAAGCTGCTTGAAGACGATCCGGTTCTGCACGTGTTCGCCGGTGGCGACCTTGACCGGGGTCACCGCCCGGCGGACGGCGGCATGGCCGAGGATGTCGTCGGGGCTGGTGGGCTCCTCGATCCAGTACGGGTCGAACTCGGCGAGCGCCTTGGTCCACCGGATCGCCTCGTCGACGTTCCAGCGCTGGTTGGCGTCGATGGCCATCCGGATGTCCGGGCCGACGACCGCGCGGGCCACCCGGCAGCGCCGGATGTCGTCCTCCAGGTCGGCGCCGACCTTGAGCTTGATCTGCCGGAAGCCGTCGGCTACCGCCTGGGCGGCGAGCCGGGTGAGCTTCTCGTCGTCGTAGCCGAGCCAGCCCGCGGAGGTGGTGTAGGCGGGGAAGCCGACGTCCAGCAGCCGGGCCCGGCGCTCGTCGGCGCCTTCGCGGGCGCGCCGGAGGATGCCGAGGGCCTCCTCGGGAGTGAGGGCGTCGGTGAGATAGCGGAAGTCGATCTGGCGGACGATCCACTCGGGTTCGGCGTCGGCGAGCAGTTGCCACAGCGGCTTGCCGGCCCGGCGGGCGGCGAGGTCCCACACCGCGTTGATCACCGCGCCGATCGCCATGTGCATCACCCCCTTCTCGGGGCCGAGCCAGCGCAGTTGGCTGTCGCCGATCAGGTCCTGGTAGAGGGTTGCGGGGTCGTCGCAGATCTCGTCCACCGGGCGGCCGAGCACATGGTTCCGCAGCGCGTCGATCGCGGCGACCTGGACGTCGTTGCCCCGCCCGATGGTGAACGTGAACCCGTGTCCCTCGTGCCCGTCGGCCGCGTCGGTGCGCAGCACGACATAGGCCGCCGAGTAGTCGGGGTCCGGGTTCATCGCGTCCGAGCCGTCGAGCTCGCGCGAGGTGGGGAAGCGGATGTCGTAGGTGTCGACCGCGGTGACGCGACAAGAGGGGCCGGGGCTCGGGGACACGGATTGCCTTTCGGTCAGGGGGAGTTCGGGACGCGGGCCGCTCAGTCCTGCGCCCGTCCCGTGGTGACACGGGCGATCATGAGAGCGACCAGGATGATGCCGCCGTAGATGGCCTGGATCCAGAACGAGGGGACCTGTGCCAGGGTGAGCAGGTTCTGTACGACACCCAGCAGGAGTACGCCGGTCAGGGCGCCGAACATGGTGCCCTTGCCGCCGTCCAGGCTGATGCCGCCGATCACCGCCGCCGCCATCACCGTGAAGATCATGTTGTTGCCCTGGTTGGCGCTGATCGCGCCGACGTAACCGGTCTGCATGATCCCGCCGACGGAGGCGAGGACGCCCGCGACGACGGAGACGCCCAGCACCACCCGGTCGACACGGATACCGGCCGCGCGGGCCGCCTCCGCGTTGCCGCCGATGGCGTACAGGGCGCGGCCGACCCGGTGGTACTTGAGGATCAGTCCGGCCACGCCGAAGGCGACCGCGGCCAGCCACACCGACAGCGGGACCCGCAGGAAGGTGGAGGTGGCCAGGGAGAAGAACGCGTCGGGCATGCCGAACAGCGTCTTGCCCTTGGTGGCGCCGACGAGCAGCCCGCGCAGCACGATCAGCATGGCGAGGGTGACGATGAAGGCGTTGAGCTTGAACTTCACCACCAGGACGCCGTTGAAGGCGCCGATGACCCCGCCGACGACGAGCACGGCGAGCAGCGCGAGCCCGGCCGGCCACCCGGTGCCCCAGCCGGACTCCGCGGTGGGCAGCACCAGCAGGGCGCCGACGGCGGGGGCGATGCCGACCACCGACTCCAGGGACAGGTCGATCTTGCCGGTGATCAGGATCAGCGACTCGGCGAGGACCACCATGGCCAGGGCGGCCGAGGCGCCCAGGATGGAGATCAGGTTCCGTTCGGTGAGGAACGAGTCGTTGACGATCGCGCCGAGGATCAGGAGAACCAACAGCGCTGGTACGAGGGCGAGTTCACGGACCCTGCGGAGCAGCACGGTCTTGGCGGCACGGGCGTCCGGGACGCGTACGGGGCCGGCGGTCGAGGCCGACGGGGCCTTCGTGTCAGCCATGGTCCACTCCTTCGGCCGGGGAGCCAGCTCCTGGGGGCATGGAGTCCACTCC
This sequence comes from Streptomyces sp. NPDC007157, assembly GCF_040634235.1. NCBI lineage: Bacteria > Bacillati > Actinomycetota > Actinomycetes > Kitasatosporales > Streptomycetaceae > Streptomyces > Streptomyces sp. NPDC007157. The sequence goes on along the minus strand of NZ_JBEYFE010000004.1, from coordinate 246,513 downwards.
TTCTATGGAGGCGATCAGCTCATGGTCGCGCCAGCCCGCCGGGTGCTCGGCGACGACGCGGCCGTGGAAGAGGACGAGGACCCGGTCGCAGCGGCGCAGGTCGTCGAGTTCGTCGGAGACGACCAGTACGGCGGTGCCGTCCTCGCGGGCGTTGTCCATGCGGGCGAGCAACGACTCCTTGGACTTCACGTCGACGCCCGCGGTCGGGTTGATGAGCACGAGCAGCCGGGGGTCGGAGGCGAGGGCGCGGGCCATGACGACCTTCTGCGCGTTGCCGCCGGACAGGTCGGAGACGGGCTGCTCGGGGCCCTCGGCATGGATGTCGAGGCGCTCGATCAGCTCGTCGGCGAAGCGGCGCTTGCGGTCGCCGGCGACGAAACCGAAGCGGCCGAGCCGGTCGAGGACGCTCATGGTGGCGTTGTCGCCGATGCTCATCCCGAAGACCAGCCCCTGCCCGTGCCGGTCGCGCGGCACACAGCCGACACCGGCCTTGAGCGCGGCCTGCACATCGCCGAACGGCAGCCGCTCGCCGCCGAGTTGCGCGACTCCGGAGGTCGGCGTGTACAGGCCGGCGAAGGACTCCGCCAGCTCGATCTTGCCGCTGCCGCTGGATCCGGCGATCCCGACGACCTCGCCCCGGCGCACGGTGAGGTCGATGTCCTGGTACGTCGGCGAGGTCAGCCCCCGCGCGTCCAGCACGACCGGGGATCCGTCCGCCACCGCGTCGCGGCTGTGGTCCTGCTCGGCGATCGACTCCCCCGCCATGGCCTCCACCAGGGCCCGGCGCGGGAGTTCGGCGACGGGCGCGGTGGTGATCCAGCGGGCGTCACGGAGCACCGTGACGGTCTGGCAGACCTCGTAGACCTCCTGGAGATGGTGCGAGATGAACAGGAAGGTCACGCCCGAGTCCTGGAGCGCCCGCATCCGGCTGAACAGCCGCTCGATCTCCCGGTTGTCGAGCTGGGCGGTCGGTTCGTCGAGCACGATGAACCGGGCGCCGAAGCTCAACGCCCTGGCGATCTCGACCATTTGGCGGTCCTCGACCTTGAGGTCGGCGGTGCGGGCCTCGGGGTCGACATGGACGTCCCAGGTGTCGAGCAGGGCGGCCGCCTCGCTCCGCAGCCGCCGCCAGCTGATGAGACCTCGGCGCAGCGGCTGCCGGTTGATGAACAGGTTCTCGGCGACCGTCAGCTCCGGTACGACCGTGGGCTTCTGGTAGACGCAGGCGACCTTGCTCCGCCAGGCATCCCGGTCGGTGAGCGGGGGCGCGGGCTCGCCGTCGAAGCGGACCGTGCCCCCGTCCGGGGCCTGGAGGCCGGTGAGGACGCCGACCAGGGTGGACTTGCCGGCGCCGTTGCGGCCGACGAGGGCGTGGGACTCGCCGGGCCGCACGGTGAGCCGGCCGTCGGCGAGGGCGACGGTGGGGCCGTACCGCTTGACGATGTCCCGGGCCTCAACAAGTGGCGTGCTCATTTGACCGTGTTGCCCCACAGCTTCGGGTCGTCCACGTTGTCCTTGGTGACCAGGGGCGCGGGGAGCTGGTCCTCCAGGATGCCGCTGGGCAGCTTGACGATCGTGGAGTCGTGGTCGGTCGGACCCGGCTTGAAGGTCTTCCCCGCCATCGCCGCCTTGATGTAGTACATGCCGTACTTGGCGTAGGCGTCGGCGGGCTGGGAGACGGTGGCGTCGATCTGGCCCTTGCGGATGGCGTCGAACTCCTGCGGGATGCCGTCGTTGGAGACGATGACTATGTGCCCGCTCTGCCCGGCCGTCTTGAGCATGCCCTTGGACTTCAGGGTCTGCAGGGTCGGCGCGAGGTAGACACCGCCGGCCTGCATGTAGATGCCCTTGATGTCGGGGTTGGCGTTGAGGAGCGTGTCCAGCTTGGACGCGGCGGTGTCGGACTCCCACTTGGCGGGGATCTCCAGCACCTTGAGCTTCGGGTACTTCTTCTTCACGCAGTCCCGGAACGCCTCCGAGCGGTCCCGGCCGTTGACCGAGGCCAGGTCGCCCATGATCTGCACGACCTTGCCGCTGGTGACGTGCGAGCCGAGGTAGTCGCAGGCCTTGGTGCCGTAGGCGACGTTGTCGGCGCGCACCACCATGGCGACCTTGCCCTTGTCGGGCGCCACGTCCACGGCGACCACCGGCACCCCCTTGCGCTCGGCCTGATCGAGACCCGCCTCGATGGCCGCGCTGTCGAGCGGGGCGACGACCAGGCCCTTCACGCCCTGGTTCAGCTCGTTGTTGATGTCGGTGATCTGCTGCGACGGGTCGCTGTTGGAGTTCACCGTCTTCAGCGCCTCGACGCCTTCCGACTTCGCCATCTTGGGCACGTAGTCGTTGTACGACTGCCAGAACGGCGACGTCAGCAGGGGCAGGATCACCCCGACCTTGCCGGTGCCGCCGCCTCCGGCGCTCCCGCTGCCGGTGTCCTTCGTGCTGCCGCATGCGGCCAGCGCGAGCGAGGCGCCGACGGCCACGGCCGTCGCGCCGAAGATCCGGTACCTGTTCCGCTTCCCCAGTGTTCTGCCGGGCATCTGGCAGCTCCTCATCGAGCGTGTTCGAGCAGATGCCCGCATACTTATCAGACCACTCGGCGCCGTCAACACCCTGCGGACGCGTTTTTCCGCGAAATCAGCCGTAGTGGTCGGACCACATCGCTGGTTAGACTGCGGCGCACCGGCGAACGGAGGAGCGGTGTGGACGAGACAGCCCCGCAGAAGGGCACGGTGACGCAGCGCGCCATCGAGCGGATCAAGGCGATGATCGGAGAGGGCCGCCTGGAGCCGGGCCAGCGGCTGCCGACGGAACGGGATCTCGCCGCACAGCTGGGCATGTCCCGCAGCTCGATGCGCGAGGCGATCCGCGCGCTGACGGTTCTGGGCGTCCTGGAGGCCCGGCACGGTTCCGGCATCTACGTCACCCAGCTGGAGGCGGGTGACCTGCTGGAGACGTTCGGAGTGGTCGCCGATCTGTCACGTGGACCGCAGCTGGTGGAACTGCTGGAGGTCCGGCGGGTCCTGGAGTCGACGGCGACGGCACTGGCCGCCGCGCGGATCACGCCCGACCAACTGGCCGAGGTGGAGAAGCATCTGACGGCGATGAACGCGACGGACGACCCGGAGGAGATCCTCGCGCACGACCTCGCGTTCCACCGGGTGATCGCGGGTGCGGCGGGGAACGACACGATGGCCGCGATCCTGGAGGGACTGTCGTCGCGGACGTTCCGGGCGCGGGTGTGGCGGGGGTTTCAGGAGGAGGGGGCGTTCGCAAGGACGCGCCGCGAGCACGCCGCGATCCATCGGGCCCTCGTCGCCCGGGATCCGGAGGCGGCGAGGGCCGCGGCGGCCGCGCATGTGGGTGAGGTGGAGGAGTGGTTGCGGGCGCAGCTGGGCGCCTGAGGCAGAGGATTCACCGATCCGCCGGGCCTGTTGTGGCAGGGGTCCACAACTGACTTGGGGACAAGGGGGTTTCACCGGTCGGCCCGCTGTGCCACCAGAGTCGACGGCGGACATACGGAGGGGCGGGGGCCGGTGTCCCTGTCGGGTGAGTACGTGACCGCCGGCGGGCCGGCCGGGTGGGGGCGCCGGTGCCCCCACCACCGCGCGCATGACGTGGCGTTCCGCGCGGGGCGGGGGCATCCGGCGGTGTTCCGGCCGGGACGTGGTGGGTCACGCCCTGCTGAAGCGCAGTGTCCTCAGCTCGAACGGACGCAGGCGCAGGGTCACGTCGGCCCCGTCCAGGATCGGTGCGGGGGCATCGGCCAGGGGCCGCTCCAGCAGGTCCGTCGCCGTGACCCCCGTGACCTCGAAGCCCGCCGTCAGGGTCGCGTGGGCCCGGCCGCCGTGGGCCTCGTGGAAGCGGACCACGACGTCGCCGCTGCCGTCGTCGGCCAGCTTCACGGCGGTGATGACCACGCCGTCGTGGTCGACCGTGACCAGCGGAGCCGCCTCCCGCGCACCCGTCACCCTGCGCTCCGGCAGGTTGATCCGCCAGCCCTCCCGTACCGCGTCCGCGACTGCCGCGCCCGGTACCAGTGCGTGCCGGAAGCGGTGCACGCCCTGGTCGGTCTCGGGGTCGGGGAAGCGCGGGGCGCGCAGCAGGGAGACGCGGACCGTGGTCGTCGTACCCCGGTCACCGTCCGTGCGGACCGCGCGGGTCACATCGTGGCCGTACGTCGAGTCGTTGACGATCGCCACGCCCCAACCCGGCTCGTCCAGGTGGATGAAGCGGTGGTTGCAGGCCTCGAACTTGGCCGCCTCCCATGAGGTGTTGGTGTGGGTCGGACGGTGGAAGTGGCCGAACTGGGTCTCCGACGCATAGCGTTCGGCGTGCAGGTCCAGCGGGAAGGCCAGCTTCAGGAACTTCTCCGTCTCGTGCCAGTCCACCTCCGTGTCGATCAGCAGGCGGCGCTCGCCGGGCTCCAGTGACAGCACCTGGGTGACGCGGGAGGAGCCGAAGGACCGGGTGATCCGGACCGAGCGGCCGTCCGCGCCGGCCGTCAGCTCGTCGGTGTCGGTGAGGTCCGTGACCGCGTTGCGGTAGAAGGCGTCGACGTCCCACGCGTCCCACATGTTCGGGAAGTCCGGGTGGAGTTGGAGCAGGTTGGCGGCCGTGCCGGGGGCGATGGTCTCGCGGACGGCCGTGCCGTCGTACGCGGACACGACCAGGCCCCGGTCGTCGATCTCGATCCGGAGCAGGCCGTTGGAGAGGATCCGGCCGCCCTCGGGGCGCTCCGAGACCGTCACCTCCCCGGGCGGCGCCTCCTCGCCGGCGCCCCCGGCCGGTACGCCGTTCCTGCTGTGCGGCGCCGCGTTGAACAGGAGGGGCCGGTCGCCCTCCCCGGCCAGGGCCCGCTGGGCCGCTTCGATGATCCCGTCGAGTTCGGCGGCGACCCGCTGATAGGTCGCCCGGGCCTCGCGGTGCACCCAGGCGATCGACGAACCCGGCAGGATGTCGTGGAACTGGTGCAGCAGGACCGTCTTCCAGATCCGGTCCAAGTCCTCGTAGGGGTAGGGGAATCCGGTGCGGACGGCGGCCGTCGCGGCCCACAGCTCGGCCTCCCTCAGGAGGTGTTCGCTGCGCCGGTTGCCCTGTTTGGTCCTGGCCTGGCTGGTGAGGGTGGCGCGGTGGAGTTCGAGGTAGAGCTCGCCCACCCAGACGGGCGGATCCGGGTATTCGGCCTCCGCCTTCTTGAAGAACTCCTCCGGGGTCTCCCAGACGACCGTCGGCGCGCCCTCCAGATCCCGTACCCGGGCCGCCTTCGCGACCATCTCGCGGGTCGTGCCCCCGCCGCCGTCGCCCCAGCCGGTCGGCGCGAGGGAGTGCCGGGCCCGGCCCTTGTCCTTGAAGTTACGGGCCGCGTGCGCGAGTTCACTGCCCTTCATGGAGCAGTTGTAGGTGTCGACGGGCGGGAAGTGGGTGAAGATCCGGGTGCCGTCGATGCCCTCCCACTGGAAGGTGTGGTGCGGGAACTTGTTCGTCTGGGACCAGGAGATCTTCTGGGTGAGGAGCCGGGTGGAGCCCGCCGCCCTGATGATCTGCGGGAGCCCGGCCGCGAAGCCGAAGGTGTCCGGCAGCCAGGCCTCGTCGTTCTCGATCCCGAACTCGTCGAGGAAGAACCGTTTGCCGTGCACGAACTGACGGGCCATCGCCTCCGAGCCCGGCATGTTGGTGTCCGACTCCACCCACATGCCGCCGGCCGGCACGAACCTGCCGTCCGCGACGGCCTTCTTCACCCGCGCCCACACCTCGGGCCGGTGCTCCTTCACCCACGCCCACTGCTGGGCCTGGGACATGGCGAACACGAAGTCGGGCTCGTCCTCGATGAGGGCGGTCATGTTGGCGGTCGTACGGGCCACCTTGCGGACCGTCTCGCGCAGCGGCCACAGCCAGGCCGAGTCGATGTGCGCGTGGCCGATCGCGCTGATCCGGTGCGCGGAGGGGGCGGCGGGTACGGACAGGACGCCGGCGAGTTGGGAACGCGCCTGCTCAGCGGTGCCGTTGACGTCCTGGAGGTCGATCGCGTCCAGGGCCCGTTCGACCGCGCGCAGGATCTCCCAGCGGCGCTGGGCGTCCGCCGGCAGCTCGGCCATCAGCTCGCCGAGCACCTCCAGGTCGATCACCAGCTGCCACACGGTCTCGTCGAAGACGGCGAGGTCCATCCGGGTGAGCGTGTACTGCGGCTCGTGCCCGGCGGTGTCCTTGTCGCCCAGCCGGGTGGGCCGGAAGGGGTGGTAGTCGAGGATGACGGGGTTGGACGCGGCCTCGACGTGCAGCCGTACCTGCTCGCCGCCCGCCACCGGGGCGCCGATCCGGACCCACTGGTTGCGCGGGTTGAGGCCCTTCACCGGGGTGCCGTCGGGCCGGTAGACCAGGCCCTCGCACTGGAAGCCGGGCATGTTCTCGTCGAATCCGAGGTCGAGCAGGGCCTCCACGGTCCGCCCCGCCCACTCCTCGGGAACGGTTCCGGTCACCCGGAACCAGCTGGTGCCCCACGGAGCACCCCACCGGGCGCCCACCTCGATCGGCCCGGGCTCGGCCGCGAGCCCTTCGGCGACCGGCACGGGTTCGCCGGGTGCGTGCCACACGGCGACGTCGAGCGGCACGGACTCGGGGTACACGGCGGGACGGATGCGCTCGTCGAGGACGCGCCTGAGGCGGGCTTCAACCAAGCTGCGGTCGTCATGCATGTGGGGTGCTCCGTTTGTTCGTTACCGGTTACCAGGTGTGCGTGACCGTTGCGGGGTCCGACGAGGTGTACAGCTCCCCTGCGGCACGCACTTCGAACCGTGCCGTCACCTCGCCCTGCTCCGGCTGGAGCCCGGTCAGGTGGAAGGCCCGCTGGCCGGTGGCGCCGAGGAAGCGCCGGGTGACGGCCGCCGCCTCGGTCGCCGCCGTCGCCGGCAGTAAGCAGGCCAGGGCCGCCGCGGTGGCGGCGATGAGGACGGCGCGTCTTCTCGGGTTCACGAGCGGGCGCCTCCTGGTGGGGTGGGGAGTACCTGATCGGGAGTGACGACCTCGGTGATGCCGCGCGCGGCGAGATGCTCCTGGTCGTCCGCGCGGGTGTCGAGGACGGTGGTGGGGCGGGCGCCGTCGACGGCGAGGCGGAACCAGGCGTCGAAGACGGGGCCACCGGGAGCGCACCGGGAGCGCCGGGCGGGGTCGGAGGGCACGACCAGCGCCGTGGTGCGTGCCTTCGCCGCCCTGGGCTCGGCCGCCGCGAGGGCGTGCGCGAGGTCCTTGGGCTTGCGGTCGTTGGTCAACAGACCGAGTCCGTACTCGAGTTCGGGAAAGTCGGCGAGGCTCCTGCTGACGTCGTGCGAGCACCACCAGGTGACGCCCCACAGGTCGGGGCAGTCCAGTACGGCGGTGAGGGTCGCCTCGGTGAACGCGGCCGCGTGCTCGGCGGGGATCAGCGGCGCGGGCGCGCCCACCTCCTGGAGCCATACGGGCCGGTGCGGGTCCTCGGCCCAGGCCTTGCTGAGCTCCACCAGGTACGCGGCGTGCTGCTCGGTCTGCGGGGCGGTACGGCCGTGGCGCTGGGCGGTGCCGTCGAACACCCAGGAGTGCACGGCGGTGAGGTCGCCGAGGCGGGCCGAGTGGGCGGGGGTGAAGGGCTGGTCGTCCTGGTACCAGGCGGCGTCGTAGGAGGCGTGCAGATGCAGCTTGCCGGGGGCGGCCTCGGCGCAGGCGGCCAGCAGCCGGGCCAGCCAGCGCTCGGCCTCCGCCTCGGTGGCCCGGTCCGGATCCGGATGCGGGCCGGCGGCGAACTGGTTGACCTCGTTGCCGATCGTCATCCCGATGAAGTTCGGCCGGTCCGCGAGCGCGGCGGCCAGGGTGCGCAGGTAGGCGGCCTCCCCCGCCACGACCTCCGGGTCGGTGAAGAGGTTGCGCCGGTGCCAGGTCCTGGTCCAGGCCGGCAGGAAGTCGAAGCTGCTCAGGTGCCCCTGCAGGCCGTCCACGTTGACGTCGAGCCCGCGTTCGGCGGCCGCGTCGGCGAGGGCTACCAGTTGCTCCACGGCCCGCGGCCGGATCAGGGTGCGGTCGGGCTGGAAGTAGGGCCACAGCGGAAAGACCCGGATGTGGTCGAGTCCCAGGGCGGCGATCGAGTCGAGGTCGGCGCGCACGGAGTCCAGGTCGAAGTCGAGCCAGTGGTGGAACCACCCTTCGCTGGGGGTGTAGTTGACGCCGAAGCGCACGGCCGGAGGCATGCGGTCTCCTTGCGGGAACGGGGGTTCAGCCCTTGACGGCGCCTTCGCCGACCCCGCGGAAGAAGTACCGCTGGAGGCAGGCGAACAGGGCGATGAGCGGGGCCACGGCGATCACGGTGCCGGCGGCGACGAGACGTTCGTCGTTGGCGAAGGTGCCGTGCAGGTAGTTGAGGCCGATGGTGAGCGTGAACCTGGACGGGTCGCTGAGCACGATCAGCGGCCAGAGGAAGTCGTCCCAGGCACCCATGAAGGCGAAGATCGCGACGACGGCGACGGTGCCCTTGACCGACGGGAGTGCGATTCGCAGGAACCGCTGCCAGACGTCGGCGCCGTCGACATAGGCCGCCTCCTCGATCTCGTAGGGCAGGTTGAGGAAGGCGTTGCGCATCAGCAGCACGTTCATGGCGCCGATGGAGCCGGGCAGCACGACGCCGATCAGGGTGTTGTTGAGGCCGAGTTCCCGCATGGTGGTGAACTGGGCGATGATGATCCCCTCCACCGGCACGAGCATCGCGAGGATGAAGACGAGGGTGGCCACCCGGCGGCCCCGGTAGCGCAGCCGGGCCAGGGCGTATCCGGCGAGCGCCGAGCCGACGCAGTTGGTGACGACGCTCGCGCCCGCCACCTTCAGCGAGTTGAGGGCGTAGTCCCAGACGGGGATGGTGTCGGCGACCCGCTGGTAGTTGTGCAGGGTGGGATGCTCGGGCAGGAAGCTCGGGGGCGAGCTGAAGATGTCCTCGGTCGGTCCCTTGAGCGAGGTGGACAGCTGCCACAGGAACGGTCCGACGGTGACGGCCAGCACAAGCAGCAGCAGGCCGTAGCGCAGGGCCAGTTCGCCGGTCCGGATGCGGCGGCCGTGCTCGTCGGTGAAGCGGGCCCTGGGGGTGCTCATGAGCGGTCCCTCCGGTCGGCGCGCAGCACCAGCAGCATCAGCGCGACGGTGACGACGAAGACCACGACGGAGAGCGCCGAGGCGTACCCGACCCGGCCGGTCAGTCCGGTGCCGGTGCGCTGGACGAGCATCACGAGGGTGGTGTCCTCGCCGGCCGGGCCGCCGCTCGGGCCCGCCATCAGGTACACCTCGGAGAACACCTTGAAGGCGGCGACCGAGGAGAGCGCGGCGACCAGCACCATCGTGGAGCGTACGGCGGGCACGGTGACGGAGAGGAAGCGGCGCACCGCTCCCGCGCCGTCCACGGCGGCGGCCTCGTGCAGTTCGCGCGGGACGTTGGCGAGCGCCGCCAGATAAATGATCATGTAGTAGCCGAGGCCCTTCCAGACCGTGACCGCCATCGCGCTCAGCAGAAGCAGCCACTGGTCGCTGAGGAAGCCGATCCGGCCGACCCCGACCGTCTCCAGCAGGGAGTTGACCAGGCCGCGTTCGTCGAGGAGCCAGACCCAGATGAGCCCGACCACGACGATCGAGGCGACGACCGGGGTGTAGAAGGCGGACCGGAAGAAGGTGATGCCCGGGATGTTCTTCTGCACCAGCAGTGCGAGCAGCAGCGGCAGGACGACGAGTGCCGGCACGACCACGAGGACGTACAGCGTGCTGTTGCGCAGGCCGGTCCAGAACATGTCGTCGTGGATCAGCTCACGGAAGTTGGCGAGGCCGACGAACCGGCCCGGGATCAGGGTGCGACGGTCTGTGAAGGAGTTGACCACCGTCGAGACGAACGGATAGAGCACGAAGGCGCCGATGACCAGCAGTCCGGGCGCGGCGAACAGCCATGGACTGGTGGGGAGTTGGCGCCGCACGCGGGACACGCCGGCCATGTCTCCCCGCTCAGCCCTGCTGCTGGAGCAGCTGGTCGCAGGCCTTGACAGCGTTGTCCAGAGCCGTCTTGGGGCTCTCCTTGCCCTGCAGGGCCTTGGCGACCTCGTTGCGCAGCGCGGTCTTCATCTGGTCGCTGAACAGCACCGGCGTGTAGTTGACCGCGTTCTTCAGTGACTTGGCGGCGGCGATCCGCACCCGGGTCTCGTCGGTGCCGTCCTCCTTGGTGAAGTACGGGTCGTCGAGGGAGCCGGCGGTGCTGGGGAAGATGGCGACCTGCTTGGCGAAGGACATCTGGTTCTGCGCGTCGGTCACGAAGTGCGCGAAGGCGACGGAGGCCGCGGTGTGCTTGGTCCGGGAGTTGACCATCACACCCATCACGTACATGTTGACGTGCCCGGTGCTGGTGATCTGGTCGGTGATCCCGATGTTCTTGTACAGGTTCGGCGCCTGCTTCTGGAAGTTGGCGAGGTCGAGGGCGCTGCCGGGGTTCATGGCGACGGCCTCGGTGAGGAACTTCTTGCCGGAGGACTCCGGGGTCGCGGTCAGCGCCTGCGGGTCGAGCGCCTTGGCGTCGTACAACTCCTTGTACTTGGTCAGGAGTTCGACGCCCTTCGCGTCGTTGAAGGCGAACCCGGTGCCCTGCTTGTCCATCAGCTCGACGCCGTAGCGCCCGAAGTCCTCGACGGTGGGGACGTTGGCGAGGGTGGCGACCTTGCCGTCGCTCTGCTGTGCCATCTTCAGGGCGTCGGCGAAGAGGTCGTCGTAGGTCTTCGGCGGCTGCGCGGGATCGAGTCCGGCCTGCTTGAACAGGGCCTTGTTGTAGAAGAGCGGTCCGGTGTTCAGATACCAGGGGAAGGCGTACGTCCCGCTCATCCCCGGTATCCGATGGCTGGCCCACGCCCCGTCCAGATACTCGGGCCGGTACTTGGCCGCCGCCTTGTCGAGGTCGAGGGCGAGGCCCGCCTTGGCGAGCGGGGCGGCGAGGTCCGGGGAGACGTTGACGACGTCGGGCAGGGTACCGCCGGCCGCGTCCGCGCTGATCTTGTCGGCGTAGCCCTCGGCGGGCTGGTCGATCCACTTGACGTGGGTGTCCGGGTACTTCTTCTCGAAGTCCGCGATCAGGCCCTCGAAGTACGACTTGAAGTTCGCGCGCAGGTTCCAGGTCTGGAACGTGATGTCGCCCTCCACCTTGCCCGAGGCGTCGGTGGAACCACCGCCGTCCGCCCCGGAGCCGCAGGCGCTCAGCGGCAGGGCGAGGAAGGCGGCAGCGGCGAGGGCGAGGGCTCTGCGGGAGATGCGCATGGTCCGTTGCTCCTTTGCAGCGGGGGGCGGCCGAAGGTGCCGCGGCAGACCTTGCACGCCGTTTCCGGGACGAGTCAATGGATTCGGCGGAGCTAAAGTCATTAGTGACTCAAAACCCCTGCTCAGCAAGGCGTTACGAACGTATTGCGGTCGATCACTAATACGCTTTAGAGTGTTCGAACTCAAGCGCATTAGCGGATCACGGTCCCGACCGAATGAGGAACTGAGTTGGCGGAGAAACGCATCCCCGCGCGCCGGCCGACGATGAAGGACATCGCACGCCGGTCCGGAGTCTCCGAGAGCGCGGTCTCCTTCGCGCTGAACGGCCGCCCCGGGGTCTCCGAGACCACCAGGGCCCGGGTGCACCGGGTCGCCGAGCAGCTCGGCTGGCGGCCCAGCACGGCCGCCCGCGCCCTGTCCGGCGAGGGCGCGGCCACGGTGGGCTTCGTCCTCGCCCGTCCCGCGCACTCGCTGGGCGTGGACTCGTTCTTCCTCCAACTGGTCTCCGGCATCCAGGAGGTGCTCGCCGAACGCCATCTCGGCCTGCTCTTCCAGATGGCGGAGGACGTGGCCGACGAGTGCGCGGTGTACCGCCGCTGGTGGGCGGAACACCGCGTCGACGGCATCCTGATGGTGGACCCGCGCGCCGACGACCCCCGCCCCGACCTGCTGGACGAGCTGGGCCTGCCGGCGGTGGTGATCGGCGGCGCCCCCGACGAACGCCACCCGGGGCTGTCGACGGTCTGGGCGGACGACGCGGCCGCGATGGCGTCGGTGGTGGACGAGCTGACGGCACTGGGCCACCGCAGGATCGTGCACATCGCGGGACTGCCCGGCCTCGCCCACACCCAGCGCCGGATCCGCGCCCTGCGCGGCGAGGCGGACGGCCGGGGTCTGACCGAGGTCCGTTCGGTCACCACCGACTACTCCGACGCCGAGGGCGCGGCCGTCACCCGCCGCGTGCTGCGTGCCACCCCGTCCCCGACGGCCCTGATCTACGACAACGACGTGATGGCGGTGGCCGGGGTCGCGGCCGCCGCCGAACTCGGCTACTCCGTCCCGGAGGACGTCTCGGTGGTCTCCTGGGAGGACTCGGCCCTGTGCCGCATGGTCAAGCCGTGGCTGTCGGCGCTCTCCCGGGACAGCGCCGAGTTCGGCCGGGTGGCGGCCCGCGAGCTGACGGCCCTGCTGGACGGCGGCTCGGCCCGCGCGGTGCGGGTGCCGGTGCCCCGACTGACGATACGGGGCAGCACGGCACCCGCCGCCGTCCGCTCCTAGACCGCGGACCGGAACAGCGCGAACCCGGCGGGCCGGACCGCGCGTCGTTCCTCACCCATGCCACTCCACCTTGAACACCCACACGTGCTGTCCCGCCCGCCGGGCCGACTCGGGCACGTCGATCACCAGTGCTCCGCCCGCGACGGTCCAGGTCAGCGGCCGGTGGTGACCGAGCATGGTCACCTTGTCACCGGCCCGGACCGGCACGGGTGCCTCGACGGTGAGCTTGGCGCCGGGCCGGGTCAGGGAGTGGATGTAGAAGGCCTCGTTCGGGCGGACCGTGAACCGCAGGTCCTCGCCGAGCTGGCCCATGCGCGACCAGTACGTGGTGCCGTAGATCGCCTCTCCGTTGACCGCGAGCCAGGCGCCGGTCTCCCGCAGCCGGGTCTGCATGATCTCCGGAATGGTGCCGTCGGCGCGGGGGCCGATGTCGAGCAGGAAGTTGCCGTTCTTGGAGACGATGTCGACCAGGCTGTGCACCACCTCCTCCGTGGTCATGTAGGCGTCGTCCGGGGTCGCCCGGTTGTAGCCGTAGCTGCGCGGGTCGAGGCCTCGGCTGGCCTCCCACTTGGCGACGACCGTGTCGGCGTACGTCGTGTACTCGGGCGTGGTGAAGTCGTGGAAGCCGATGCCCGAGCGGTCGTTGACGGTCACGTCGACCGGACGGGCCCGGTTCTTGGCGTGGTTGAAGTACTCGGCGAGGACGTGGACGCTGTCGTTCGCGCCGCCGATGTCGCACCAGATGATCTCCGGGTCGTAGCCGTGGATCAGTTCGAGCATCTGCGGGGCCTGGAAGTCCCGTACGTAGTCCTTGCCGGAGGTGTATCCGGTGTAGGGCAGCGGCTCCAGTGTGTAAGGGTTGCGCGGGGCGTGGCCCATCCAGGGGTTGTCGGGGTTGAACCACTCGGGCATGGAGAAGTACAGGCCGCGGTGGAGTTCGGGGGTGTGCCGTCGGGACGCCTCGAAGAGCTCCTTGACCAGGTCCCGTTTCGGGCCCAGCTTCACGGCGTTGCGGTCGGAGACCTTGGTGTCCCAGAGCGCGAAGCCCTCGTGGTGCTTGGAGGTCAGTACGTGGTACTGGGCACCGGCGTCCCGGAACAGCTCCACCCACGCCCGCGGGTCGAACTTCTCGGCGGTGAAGCGCGGGATGAAGTCGTCGTAGGCGAAGTCCTCGCCGTAGGTGTCCCGGTGGTAGGCGTAGGTGGGGTTGTTCGGGTCCTGCATCTGGTCCCAGTACCACTCGGCGTACTGCACCCCGACGGGCGCCCACGCGGGCACCGAGTAGACGCCCCAGTGGATGAAGATGCCGAACTTGGCCTCGTTGAACCAGTACGGGGCCTGGTGCCCGGCCAACGAGGTCTCGGTGGGCTGGTAGTCGGCGGTGCCGAGTGTCAACGAGCGTTTGCCGGAGGCCACTTGGGTGCCGCGTCCGTGCACGCTCACCGTGCCGTCGCGCTCGCTGCCCGGCGCGGTGCCGGTACGGCTGCGGATGCCGACGCGGACGCGTGCCTGTTCGCCGGGGTCGAGACGGCGGATGCGGGCGGGCTCGACGGTGCGGGCGCCGGGGACGTCGACGCGTACGGACACCTCGTCGCGGGCCAGGATCGCCACGGTGCCCGCGTTGACGACGGTGGCCTCGACGCTCTGGGCGCCTGTCGCGTCCAGCAGGGAACCGGTGGAGCGGGCGTCGCGCAGGGCCAGCGCCCGCCCCTGGGCGACGGGCTGGAGGGAGAGAGCGAAGACGTGCAGGGCGGTCTTGCCGGCCTCGGCCGGGTTGGTGACCGGCAGGGTGAGGGCGACGGCCTCGCGCTGCGGGTCGATCCACACCTCGCAGGTGCCGATCCCGACACCGTGCTGGTCCTTGCCGCCGTCCGGCTGGTAGCGGTACGACGCTGCCAACGGGCCGCCCACCGCGTACCAGTCGCCGCCGCTCAGGCCGGCGGTGGTGGTCGTGCCGTCGGCGTAGTGGACGGTGGCCCGGCCGGAAGCGGTGCCGTAGCTGCCGGCCGTGAGGAAGACGGCGGACAGGTAGTGCCCCTGGGGCAGGTCGACGCGCTGGCCCAGCGCGACAACGTTGTTCTTGGCGCCCGCCGTCGCGGCGGGGAAGTCGATGGGGATGCCGTCGACCTCGACCCGGCCGGTCGGGAGTTCCTCGCCCGGGAACGTGTAGCCGGAGCCGTCGAAGTCACCGCCCCGGGCGTCGGCGGTGTCGATGCCGTCGTTGTCGTAGAGGGAGTCGAGCGGTACGGGGACCGGAGCGGGGACGGGGACCCATGGCGACGCGGCACCGGCGTCGGCCGACCCGGCGGCGCGAGTCGCGGCAGGTTCGGCGGCGTGGGCCTGGGTCGTCGCGGCGAGCGGCAGCGCGGCCGCGGCGGCGGCACCCGCGGCGGCCCCCAGAACCTGGCGTCTTGGATAGGGAGACATGCTCATGCGCGGCTCCATTCATCGGATGTCTGATGATTGAGCGGGCTCAGAAGCCTGTCAATGGGGCGTGCACGCGCCGGAGTTGAGAAAGTGGTCGGAGGACCTGCGGGAACAGTACGGACACCGCCGACCGGCCCGCCGCACACCCCGTCCGCGCGTCCGGGAGCGGATGCTCTCGACGCGAAGCCCATGGCGGGGCAGAGTGCCCTTTCGTACCGACGAGTAAGCCTCTCTCCCGCACCATCAGGAGCGCCTGTGACCAGCTGGGTCGGCCGGACCGCCGCCGAAATCGCCGCCGCCGTACGAGAACGGCGGGTCACGCCCCGCGAGGTGGTGGCCGAACATCTGGAGCGGATCGCGCGACTGGACGGACGGATCGGCGCGTTCCGTAAGGTCCGGGCCGATGCGGCGCTCGCCGAGGCGGACGAGGTCGCGGCCCGCGCCGACCTCGACGAACTCCCCCTCGCCGGTGTGCCGTTGGCCGTGAAGGACAATCTGGCGGTGCGCGGCGAGGCACATCTGGACGGTTCGGCCGCGACACCGGACACGCCCGCCGACGCCGACCACGCCACCGTGGCCCGGCTGCGGGCCGCGGGCGCGGTGGTCGTCGGGCTGACGAACGTGCCCGAACTGTGTGTCTTCGGTACCACCGACGGGGTGCACGGCGTCACCCGCAACCCGTGGGACACCCAGCGCAGCGCGGGCGGCTCCTCGGGCGGCAGCGCGGCCGCGGTCGCCGCCGGGCTGGCGCCGATCGCCCTCGGCAACGACGGCATGGGCTCGCTGCGCATCCCGGCGGCCAACTGCGGTCTGGTCGGCATCAAGCCGGGGTTCGGAGTGGTCCCCGCCGGGATCGGCCACGGCGACTGGTTCGGCATGTCGGAGAACGGGCCGTTGGCGACCAGCGTCGAGGATGTCCGGCTGGTGCTCTCGATCCTGGCGGACAAGGGGTTCGAGAACACCACGCAGGGCGCTCCGCTGAAGATCGCCGTCTCGCGGCGCAGCCCTCTGGTCGGGACGACCGTGACCAGGCCGTATACGAACGCGGTGGCGCAGGCGGCCGGACTGCTGGCGGGCGCCGGGCACCAGGTGCGGCGCGCGGAGCCGCCGTATCCGGCGTCGATCGGTGTCACCGCGCTCCGGCACTGGACCGCGGGGACGGCCGTGGACGCTGCCGACCTGGGCCCTGCGCTGCTGACCCGCCGGACCCGGGTGCACGCGGCGATCGGCCGCCGCTTCCTGAGCGGGGTCCGGACGAGCGACTCCCGCGAGCGGCTGCGCGCCCGGCTCACCCCGTTCTTCGCCGAGTACGACGTGCTGCTCACCCCGGCGCTGGCGCGCCGCGCCCCAAAGGCGGCACCGTGGCACGAGCGCGGCTGGCTGCGCAACGCGCTGGCCGGCTCCAACTATTCGCCGCTGACCCCGGCCTGGAACCTCACCGGCTGGCCGGCGATGTCGGTGCCGTTCGGCACGCTGTCCTCGGGCGCCCCGTGCGCCGTACAGCTGGTGGGCCGGCCGGGCTCGGAGGCGGTCCTGCTGGAGGTGGCCCGGACACTGGAGACCCTGCGGCCGTGGCAGCGGACGGCCCCCGTCGACTAGGGCTTCCCCGGCTCGGCCTCCTTCGGCTCGGCCTCCTTCGGCTCGGCCTCCTTCGGCTCGGCCTTCATCGGCCAACCCTTCTCCGGCTCCGCCTTCATCGGCCAACCCTTCTCCGGCTCGGCCTTCTTCGGCCAACCCTTCTTCGGCTAGGGCTTCTTCGGCTCGGTCATCCGGCGGGCCGTCTCGACGACCGCCGCGCGGTGCAGGGCGAGGCGCTCCTGCGGCCAGGACTCGCTGACCTCCCTGGGGTCGACCCCCTCCGCGGCCCAGAACCAGGCCTGGGCCGCGGCGAGCACCATGGTCAGCAGGTCGTCGGGCGCCATGTCCCCGTCGAGGTCGCCGCGCCCCTGCGCCTCGGCCACCAGTGCCGCCTTGTCGCGGAACGCGTCCTGTTCGAGTCCGGTGACGGAGGGGCGCTCCAGCAGCTTCCACAGCCGCAGGCGCATCAGGTCGGGCCGTGCCACCAGGTGGTCGAAGATCGCGCCCGCGTATCCGGGCAGGTCCTCGACGTCGAACGGCACGGACTCGGCACCCGCCGTCATCGCCCGCCGCAACACCTCGTCGAAGAGCTGCTCCTTGTTGCCGAAATAGACGTAGATCAGCCGCTTGTTCGCCCCCGCGGCCTCGGCTATCCGGTCCACCCGGGCACCGGCGATGCCGTAGGCGGCGAATTCGCTGAAGGCGGCGTCGAGCAGCCGGGCCTTGGTGGCACTGGAATCGCGTGACATGCCCACCACCCTACCAAGTAACTATCTAGTTATTGACATCCCTCGCGGACGGGTCTACGGTCAAGGTATCTATCCAGTTAGTTATGGAATTGAGGAACCCCATCATGGAACAGCGCGCACTCGGCGGTCAGGGCCTGACCGTCGGCGTCCAGGGCCTCGGCCTCATGGGCATGAGCGTCTTCTACGGCGCCACCGACGAGACCGAGTCCCTGGCCACCGTCGACCGGGCCCTGGAACTCGGCGTCACCCTGCTGGACACCGCCGAGAGCTACGGCCCGTTCGTCAACGAGCAGCTGCTCGGCAAGGCCCTGGCCGGGCGCCGTGAGGCCGCAGTGGTCGCGACCAAGACGGGGGTCGAGATCACCGACGACGGCCGGATGGTCGGCCTCAACGGCAGGCCGGAATACGTACGCCACGCGCTGGAGCGCTCGCTGCGGCACCTGGACACCGACCACGTCGACCTCTACTACCTGCACCGGATCGACCCCCAGGTACCCATCGAGGAGACCGTCGGCGCCATGGCGGAGCTGGTCGCCGAGGGCAAGATCGGGCACATCGGCCTGTCCGAGGCCTCCGCGGGGACCATCCGGCGGGCCCACGCCGTCCACCCGGTCACCGCCCTCCAGATCGAGTACTCGCTCTTCGAGCGCGGCATCGAGCAGGACGGTGTCCTGGACACCCTCAAGGAGCTGGGCATCGGCCTGGTCGCCTACTCCCCGCTCGGCCGCGGCTTCCTGTCCGGCGCGATCACCAGCCCGGACGACTTCGCCGAGGACGACTGGCGCCGTACCGACCCGCGCTTCCAGGGCGCGAACTTCGACCGCAACCTCGACGTCGTCCGCGAGGTCCGCCGGATCGCGGCCGAGAAGAACGTCACGCCCGGTCAGCTCGCCCTCGCCTGGGTCCAGCAGCAGGGCGCGGTCGCCATCCCCGGCACCAAGCGCCGCCGCTACCTGGAGGAGAACGTCGCCGCGACCGAGGTGACGCTCACCGCCGCCGACCTCACCGCCATCGAGGCGGTCGCCCCGCACGGCGCGGTCGCCGGCGACCGCTACGCACCCGAGCACATGGGCACCCTCAACGGCTGAGAGCCCGCCGTCCCAGTCCCCGCAGCGATGCAGAGCGATTCAGAAGGAACTCCACGACCATGCCCCAGCCCGCCAAGCGTTCCCGGATCTCCGTCGGCGCCACGACGATCACCTATCTGCCCGACGGTTTCGGCGCCCACAACCCCGACACCCTCTTCCCCGGCGTGGACTGGACGACGCGCCCCGGCCATCTCGACGACGGACAGTTGATCCTCACCTTCGGGTCGTTCCTGATCCAGGCCGGGGACCAGCGGATCCTCGTGGACCTGGCCACCGGGAAGATCAATGTGGACGTGCCCGGCGTCGCTCACCTCGAAGGCGGCGCGCTGCTCAGGAACCTCGCCGCCGAAGGGCTGTCCGCCGCCGACATCGACACCGTCGTCTACACGCATCTGCACCTCGACCACGTCGGCTGGACCAGCGATGTCGCCCCGCTGCCCGGCACACCGGCCGCACACGCGCCCAGCGGTCTCACCTTCACCCGGGCCCGCCACCTCATGTCGCAGGCCGAGTGGCAGTACTGGACGACGCGGGAAGCCGACCTGGGCGGACCGGACGCCGAGGCGGTGCTCAAGCCGCTCACCGGTGTCGTCGAGTTCGTCGCGGGCGGCGACACGATCGCGCCCGGCGTGACCGTCGAGGCCACGCCCGGTCACACCCCCGGCCACCTGGCGGTCGTCGTACGGGACCCGTCGGGCGCCGGTGGCGAGGAGGTCTGGGTCGTCGGGGACATCCTGCACTCCCCCGCCCAGATAGCGGATCCCGACCTGGCCTTCGCCTCCGACGTCGCTCCCGACCAGGCCCGGCAGGTGCGCGACCGGGTGCTCGGGCGGCCGGACACGGTGATCGCCGCCGGGCACTTCACGGACGAGGTGTTCGGCCGGGTCAACCACGAGGGCGACCGCCAGCGCTGGACTCCCGTCGCCGACACGCCGGCGTCCCG
Organism: Streptomyces sp. NPDC007157; assembly: GCF_040634235.1. Classification (NCBI taxonomy): domain Bacteria; kingdom Bacillati; phylum Actinomycetota; class Actinomycetes; order Kitasatosporales; family Streptomycetaceae; genus Streptomyces; species Streptomyces sp. NPDC007157. The sequence continues at coordinate 227,155 of NZ_JBEYFE010000004.1, read as the reverse complement.
CTGACCGGGCCGGGCACGGCCCCTCAAGAACCACCTCTCACCTCAGGAGACACACCTCATGTCCGTACCCGCAACCCCCCACACCCTCAGCGCCACCACCACGGCGGCCGAGGTCGTCGACGGCGCCGACCTGCACGGCCGACGGGCCGTGGTGACCGGCGCCAGTTCCGGGATCGGCGTGGAGACGGCCCGTGCGCTCGCCTCGGCCGGCGCCGACGTCACCCTGGCCGTGCGCAACACCGAAGCGGGCGACCGCGTGGTGGCCCGGCTGGAGGCCGAGCTGCCGCCCGGGGCGGGGAAGCTGACCGTGGGACGGCTCGACCTGGCCGACCGCTCGACGGTCGCCGCCTTCGTGGCCGACTGGCAGGGTCCGCTGCACATCCTGGTCAACAACGCCGGAGTGATGGCGCCGTCGGAGATCACCCGCACCCCGGACGGCCGGGAGCAGCAGTTCGGCGTCAACCATCTCGGCCACTTCGCCCTCACCACCGGCCTGCACGCGGCGCTCGCGGCGGCGGACGGCGCGCGGATCGTCTCGGTCAGCTCCACCGGCCACCTCTTCTCGCCCGTCGTCTTCAACGACCTGGACTACCGGTTCCGCCCCTACGACCCGTGGACCTCCTACGGTCAGTCGAAGACCGCGAACATCCTGTTCGCCGTGGCCGCCGCCGAGCGCTGGGCCGACGACGGCATCACCGCCAACGCCCTGATGCCGGGCAACATCGCCGACACCAACCTGGCCCGGCACATGGACATGCAGCAGGTCGCCGACTTCATCGCCTCGGGCGAACTCACGCTGCCGCCGCAGAAGACGGTGGAGCAGGGCGCCGCGACCTCGGTGCTGCTGGCCGCCTCCCCGACGGTGGCGGGTGTCACCGGCCGCTACTACGAGGACTGCGCGGAGGCCGCCCCGGTCGCCGAGCGGGCCGGTGCCGTCGGCGGGGTCGCGCCGTACGCCCTGGACCGGGACAACGCGGCCCGGCTGTGGGCGGTGTCCGAGGCGCTGATCGGCTAGCGTCACAGGGCGCGATACATGATGTGCAGCCCGACCGGTCCGTGTTCCGGATGGTCGAAGGCCTCCGGGACCGTACCGATGATCCTGAAGCCGAGGGAGGTCCACAGGGCCACTGCGGGGTTGGTCTCGACGACGGCGTTGAAGACCATGGACCGGTAGCCGTGCGCCCGGGCCTCGGCCAGGACATGTTCGGCCAGGGCCCGCCCGACGCCCCGGCCGCCCCGGTCGGGGTCGACCATGAAGCCGGCGTTGGCGACGCCCGCTGCGGGGCCCCCGTAGTTGGGGGTGAGGTAGGCGGAGCCGACGACGGCTCCGGTGGGGTCCTCGGCGACGTAGACACGCTTCGCCGGGCCCATCCACAGGGCGCGGGCCGCCTCGTCCGAGGTGTCGGGGTCCCAGCCGTACGTCTCGGCGGCGGCGACGATCCGGTGCCAGAAGGGCCAGATCTGCGGCCAGTCGGCCGCGGTGGCTGCTCTGATCAGCATGGGCGTGAGTCTCGCACGCCCATGCGCACCGGCGATCGCGACAGGGCTGACCGGCCGGTCAGTCCACGCTGGGCAGGATGTGGGGCTCGGCGAGGTCCTCCTCGTAACCCGCGAGGCGGATCGGGGCGGACCGGGCCCACACGTCGAGGCTGCCGAGCTGTCCGGGCCGGCTGCCCGCGCGCTCCGCGCGTTCCTTGGGGCGCTGCTCGAGAGTCGTCTTCTCAGGTGTCACCGCGCACTCCTTATGTGTCGGTCACCCTCGGGGCGTACCGGTCGGTCTGCGTTCCGGTGCCGGGCGCCCGCTCGGGTCTGGATGGAAGGCCGGTTAGGACGCGGTGGCGCCGGTAACTCACACGAGCAGGCCGTTGTCGACCGGCTTGTCCCGGGACGGACCGTGGGTGTGGGTGGGACCCCTTACTGCTGTCCGTCCCCTATAGATTAACCAAATGAGCACAGGTCCGCTCGATAGGGAGTGCAAACAAGGTGTAACTATCGCGAGTCGCTCCGCAATTCGGGCGCCCGCAAATACACCTGTTCGTAACATGATGCCCTGTTTACACTCCACCCGCTCGACCCGAGCGAGCGAACACCCCTTCGACCGGACAGGCACCGCCCCCTCACAGGCCGTGCAGTTCAGGTTGCGTTGGCCGGGTCGAAAACTCGACATGATCCGATGGCCCAGGACAACGGCTGTCTCGCGGAAGGACTGACGCATGGAGCTGCGCAGCGTCGAGGAGCTGATGGATCTGCTGCACGCCTGCCGGCACCAGCGCGCCCTGCGCACCGCGGCCCTGCTGCGCCGCAGCCGCCCCGCCGACAAGGAGCTCCAGGTCGCGGGCCTGGTGCACGGCATCGAGGAACTGCCGGGCCCCGCCGACGGCGCCGCGCACGCGGTACGACATCTGCTCGGGGAGCGGGTCTACCACCTGGTACGCGGGGACGGCGCCCCCGCCGACGACGACGCGCTGCGGCAGGCCGACGAGGAGAGCCGTACCGCGGGGTTCGACGCGGGCGTCCTGGAGGACTGGCGAACCGCCCTGGAGCTGGTCGCGACCCGCAACTCCCGCCTCGGGGCTGTCGACTGACGGTCCGTCATGAGACGGTACGGCGATGACGTCGTGGCACGGGCTCAGGGGCAGGGTGGCCGTCGTCACCGGCGGCACGCGCGGGATCGGGCGCGCGGTCGCCGGGGCGCTCGCGGCGGCCGGGGCGCTGGTGTGCGTGAGCGCGCGGGACCCGGACGAGGTCCGGCGTACCGCCGCGGAGCTGGGCGGCACCGGCCTGGCCGGCAGCGTGGCCGAGCCGGAGCACGCCCGGGAGCTGACCCGGCTGGCGCTCGGCGAGTTCGGGCGCCTCGACATCCTCGTCAACAACGCGGCCACCAATCGCCCCTACGGACCGCTCATGGACGCCGATCTCGCCACATGGCGGGAGGCTTTCACGGTCAACGTCGAGGGGCCGCTGCGGCTGACGCAGTGCGCATGGCGGGGCTGGATGCGGGAGCACGGCGGCTCGGTGGTCAACATCTGCACGGAGGGCGCGGCGCATGTCGGCCCCGATGTGGGCGCCTACGGCACCAGCAAGGCGGCACTGCTGCATCTGACCCAGCAGCTGGCGGGGGAACTGGCACCCCGGGTGCGGGTGAACTCGGTCTCGCCGGGACTGGTGCGCACGGAGATGGCCCGCTTCATGTGGGAACCGCGGGAGCGGGAGATCGCGGCGGGCCTGCCGATGGGGCGGATCGGAGAGCCCGAGGACGTGGCGGGGGCGGTGCTGTGGCTGTGCTCGGACGCCGCGCGGTGGGTGACCGGAGCGGACCTGGTGGTCGACGGCGGCACCCGGGTACGAGCGGCACACACAGCGAGGTGAGAGCCGAGCGTGCCCGAGATCGAGTCGGCAACGCGGCTGCCCCCCGATGGGCGACGGGCCCCTGGGTGGACCCGTATGGGATCGAACCACGAAGAACGCGTGACCTGCGCACCGGGCACACCGGCGCCTGCCCGAACAGTAGGGCGCCGGCGCCGGTGGCCGCCAACGATTAAGCGGGGCCTACCACTTGCCCGGCTCGTAGTCCTTCAGGAAGACCCCGTACACGTCCTCGCCCTGCTCGCCGCGGACGACCGGGTCGTAGACGCGGGCCGCGCCGTCGATCAGGTCGAGCGGGGCGTGGAAGCCGGCCTCGGCGAGGCGCAGCTTGTCGTAGTGCGGGCGCTCGTCGGTGATCCAGCCGGTGTCCACGGAGGTCATGAGGATGCCGTCGGTCTCGAACATCTCCACCGCGCTGGTCCGCGTGACCATGTTCATGGCCGCCTTCGCCGCGTTCGTGTTCGGGTGCCCGGCACCCTTGTAGCCGCGGCCGAAGACACCCTCCATCGCGGAGACGTTGACCACGTACGACCGTCCGCGCGCCGCCTGCTTCGCGGCCGCGGCCATGGCCGGCCGGAGCGCGCTGATCAGGATGAACGGCGAGGTGTAGTTGCAGAGCTGGGTCTCCAGGAGCTCGACCGGGGAGATCTGGTCGATGGTCTGCACCCAGGTGTTGCTGTCGACGACGTCGGGGACGAGCCCGCCCGCGTCGATGGCGGTGCCGTCGAGGTGCCGGGCGACGCTGGCGTTGCCCGCGACCAGCGCCAGGTCGGCGACCTGCTGGGCGTCGAGGCCGCTGGTGCCGAGGGGCAGCGCGGCGAGACCGTCCACGGCACCCGAGTTGAAGGCGCCGATGACCTGGTGGGCGGGGAGTTCACCGGCGGGCAGCGGGGCGCTCTCGCCCTCGACCAGGGCCGCGTATGCCGAGGGCAGCCGGCGTACGGTCTGGGTCGCGTTGTTGATCAGGATGTCGAGCGGGCCCGCCGCGGCGACCTGCTCCGCCAGGGCGACGGCCTGGGCGGGGTCGCGCAGGTCGATGCCGACGACCTCCAGGCGGTGCAGCCAGTCCGCCGAGTCCTCCATCGCCTTGAAGCGGCGGATGGCGTCCTTCGGGAAACGCGTGGTGATCGTGGTGTGCGCGCCGTCCCGCAGCAGCCGCAGCGCGATGTACATGCCGATCTTGGCGCGGCCGCCGGTGAGCAGGGCGCGCTTGCCGGTCAGGTCGGCGCGGACGTCCCGCTTGGCGCGGTTCAGGCCGGCGCAGTCCGGACAGAGCTGGTGGTAGAAGTAGTCGACCTCGACATAGCGGCTCTTGCAGGTGTAGCAGGAGCGCGGGCGCTGGAGTATCCCCGCGATCCTGCCCTCCTCGGTCCGCGAGGAGGGCAGCAGGCCCTCGGTCTCGTCGTCGATGCGCTCGGCGGAGCCGGTCGCGGTGGCCTCGGTGACCGCCTTGTCGTGCGCGGTCTTGGCGGCCCGGCGCTCCTGGCGGCGGCGCTGCTTGACCGTGCGGTAGACGCCGGCCGTGGCCCGGCGCACCGCGATGGCGTCCGGGTGGTCGACCTCCAGCTTGTCCAGCTCGTCGAGCACGCTGAGGCAGACGGCGAGCCGCTCCGGGTCGATGCCCGGGCCGTAGACCACCTGGTCCTCGGCCGTCGGGCCGTCCTGTGTCACCGTCATCGTGCCGCCGCTTCCCTGATCCACCAGCGGCGCTCCGACTCGCGCCCGCTTTCGAACAGGGAATTTTACGGAGCGCCGGGCAATACCTCCAAACCCGACCGGATCATGGCTCGCAGACCGAGATCAGCGAGTCCACCTCATCGGTCACCGCGCGGGCCAGTACATCGAGGTCCGGGACGGCGGCCGCGTCCGCGACGAGGCCGTAGTGGACCTGGTTGCGGTAGGTGGAGATGGCGACCGCGAGGGACTGGCCGGGCGCGAGCGGGGCCAGCGGGTAGACGGCCGTCAGCGGGTGTCCGCCCAGGCGCAGGCCCAGGCCCGGCAGCGGGACGCTGGTGACCAGGATGTCGAACCAGAGCCGGGCCGCCTGGCCGACGAGCGGTCCGCCGAGCCGGTGCCCGAGGGCGGGCACATGGTCGGCGAGCAGCGCGACGGCACCGGCGCCCCGGTTCGGGCCGGCGTCCTTGTTGCGGACCATCGCCGTGCGGACGCGGTCGAGGCGGGCGAGCGGGTCGGGGTTGTCGACCGGAAGCCGTATCAGGTAGCCGGAGAGCCGGTTGCCCTGTGGGGTGGCGGTGCGCGGACGGCGTTTGGAGACCGGGATCAGGGCGCGCGGGGCGACGCCCTCGGTCGGGTCGCCGCGCTCCTGGAGCCAGCGGCGCAGTGCGCCGGCGACGACGGCGATGAGGACGTCGTTGACGGTGCCGCCGACGGCCTTGCGGACCCGGTGCACATCGTCGATGTCGAGATCGACGCCGGCGATGCTGCGGGTGCCGGTCGGCTCGGACCGCAGGGCGGCCGAGGAGCTCACCCCGAGGGCGGACAGGGCGACGGAGGCGCCGATGTCCAGGGCCCGGCCCACGTCCGAGAGCGCGCCGCGCACCAGCTCGGGGACCCTGCGCACGTCCGGCAGCGCCGGCAGCGTGCGCGGTGCCTCGATCCGGCGGGGGGCGCGCTCGGGCAGGTCGAGCGGGTCCATGACCCCGGCGGCCAGTTTGAGGGCGCGCAACCCGTCGGCGAGGGCGTGGTGGAACTTGAACAGCACCGCGAAGGACACCCCGTCCTCGCCGGGCAGCACATGCGCCTCCCACGGCGGCCGGCCGCGCTCCAGCGGGCGTTGCATCAACCGGCCGGCGACGGCCTGGAAGTCGTCGGTCGGGGCGTGCAGCCGGACGTGGTCGAGGGGATCGAAGTCCGGGGCGCTCTCGCGGGCGGCGCCGCCGAACGCGAGTGGCTGCCAGACGTCTCTGATCCGCATGCGCAGTCCGGGCACGGCGGCGGCACGGGCCGCGAGCAGGTCGGCCGCGTGGGCGCCGGCGGTCGGCGAGTGCGCCGAGAAGACGCCCAGCGCACCGAGGTGCATCGGGTGCCGGTCGGACTCGATGTTCCAGAACGCCAGATCGAGAGGGGCGAGCAGGTCGGTCGCAGTCATCAAAGGGGGGCCTCGCGTCGACGGAGGGTGGATCAGCAGTCAAACGCCGACACCTGATTACGGTCAAGTACGATCACGCTACGCTCAGTTAACAGCAGATTAAGCCCCGCCTCCCCCGAAAGAGGCGGGACTCATGGGAAACCTGAGGTCACCTCAGCGCCGGTGGCGCCGCCCGGGGTGACGTACCCCACTCTGACGGGCGCGGGCCGACCGTGAACGCAAGCGAGCGCAGGGTGCGCAGCGAACCGTTCGTCAGATAGGTCCGGCCGTACTCCGATCCGTCGACCCGGGCGGTCTGGACGTACCGGTCGGCGGCCGAGGTGCCGGGCGCGGTCACCGTGAAACCGCCGCTCGGCCAGTAGCGGCGGTCGAGACGGACGTCGACCCGGTCGAAGACGGGCGTCGACAGGCCCCACGTGCCGTATCCCGGCTGGACGGGGAAGAGACCGATGGACGACAGCACGTTCCAGGCGGACATGGTGCCGAGGTCGTCGTTGCCGGTCATCCCGGACGGCCCGTCGGTGAAGAGGGTGAGCGCCGCGTGCACCACGTCGGTGGTCTTCCAGGGCTGGCCGGTGGAGAGATAGGTGTACGGGGCGATGAGGTCGGGCTCGTTCATCGGGTTGTAGACGGCCGCGCGGTAGTAGTCGTAGGCGTTGCCGTGCACCCACACCTCGCGCGCGGTCCTCTCCGGGTCGGCGAGCAGCCGGTCGTAGGCGAAGAAGGAGTCGAGCCGCCGGTTGGTGGCCTGCTCGCCGCCGATCAGGGAGATCACCCCGGGCAGGTCCTGCGGGACCAGCCACTGGTACTGCCAGGCGGTGCCCTCGTGGAAGCCGATGCCGCGGGCCGGGTCGGGGTCGCCGGTGAACGCGCCGGAGGCGTCCCGGGCGCGGAAGAAGCCGGTGGAGGGGTCGAAGACGTTGCGGTAGTTCTGGGCCCGGGTGGCATAGCGGGCCGCGTCCGCGCCATGGCCGAGGTCCCGGGCCATCTGGGCGAGCATCGCGTCGGACAGCGCGTACTCAAGGGTGACCGAGGCGCCGTGGTCGTAGTCGGAATCGCCGACCTTGGTGTGCGGGCGGCCCTTGGCGTAGGGCGCGAAGCCGTCGGCGAGGTACTCGGCGTTGGCCTCGCGGCCGACGCCCGGGTTGGCGGCCGGGGGCACGCCGTCGGCGTTCCTCCGCAGCACCCGGTACGCCCGCTCCTCGTGCCCCTTGAGCAGGCCCGCCTGGTAGGCGGTGGTCAGGAACGGGGTGACCGGGTCGCCGGTCATGATGTTCGTCTCGACCGTGCCGTAGCCCCACTTGGGCAGCCAGCCGCCCTCCTCGTCGACCTTCAGCACCGACAGCGCCATGTCCCGTGCCTCGCGCGGCGCGAGCAGGGCGAGCAGCTGGGCCTGGGTGCGGTAGGTGTCCCAGAGCGACCAGTTCTGGTAGTAGGTGAACCCCGCGGAGCGGTGGATCCGGCGGTCCCAGCCGGCGTACCGGCCGTCCGCGTCGTCGCCCACGTTGGGTGCCAGGAAGGCGCGGTACAGGGACGAGTAGAAGGTACGACGCAGGGTCGTGCCGCCGCCCTGGACGCGCACCCCGTCGAGCCGCCGCTCCCAGGCGTCCCGGGCCTGCCGTCGTACCGTGTCGAACGAACGGCCGCCCTCGGCGCGCAGGTTGACCTCGGCACCGCGCGCGTCGACGTACGACAGGGCGGTGGTCGCCTCGACGGTACGGTCCCGGGTGGTGTCGAAGCGGACATAGGCGCCGTCGGCCCCGGCGCGGGCGCCGGGGGTGATCGCGGTGCCGTTCCAAGTGCCGTAGGCGGTGAAGGGGCGGCTGAAGCGGGTGACCGTGTACACGGTGTAGGGGGCGGTCTCCCGGCAGAAGCCATGCCCGGTGATCTTCGTACGGACGGTGTGGTCGTCGAGGATCTCGACCTCGCTGCTCACCGGCTTGTGCAGCGCCTGGCCCGCGTTGAGCAGGACGTTGGCCTTGTCGGTGGCCGGGAAGGTGTAGCGCTGGACGCCGGTGCGGGCGGTCGCGGTCAGCTCGGCGCGGACGCCGGAGTCCAGGCCGACGCGGTAGTAGCCGGGGCTCGCCTGCTCGTCGGCGTGGTCGAATCCGGCCGCGTACCGGGCGTAATCCGTCTGGGTGACGTCCCCGGTGGTGGGCAGGACGGGCAGGTCGCCGCCGATGCGGCAGCCGACGCCCGAGAGATGGACCAGGGAGAAGCCGCGGATCTGGTGCTGGGCGTAGTCGTAGCCGGTGCTGTGCCCGGTGTCCGGGGAGAGTTGCACCATGCCGAAGGGCACGGCCGCGCCGGGGAAGGTGTTGCCCTCGTTCTGGGTCCCGATGAAGGGGTTCACCAGGTCGGTGAGGTGGCCGTCGGTCGGTTCGGCGGCCCCTGCGGCGGGGACGGTGAGCAGCGCGGACGCTGTCAGCACCCCGGCCAGGCACAGCCGTGTGCGCCGGGTCCCTCTCATGTCGGATGACCTCCGAAGGTTCGACGTCGTTGTCTGCATCGTGAGGGGGAAAGGGCGCAAAGCCCGGCACATAGGAGTTTTCGCGCACAACGCGTCGCGCGAGGGGAGGGTGCGGGAGGAGACGCGCGCAACGCGTCGGGCCCGGCGCGGGAACGGCGCCGGGCCCGGAGTACGCGGAGGGAGCTACGAGACCAGCTGCCCCTTCCCGAGGGCGATCACCCCGCCCTTGGAGACCGTGTACAGCTCGGCGTCCCGGTCCGGGTTGACGCCGATGGTGGCGCCGGGCGGGACCTCGACGTTCTTGTCCAGGACCGCGCCGCGCACCACCGCGCCCCGGCCCACGACCACGTTGTCGTGCAGGATCGAACCCTGGACCACCGCACCCGGGTCGACGCGCACGCCCGGTGACAGCACGGACCGGGTGACCTGGCCCCGGATCAGGCAGCCGGCGCTGATGATGGACTCGCTCGCCATGCCGCCGGCGTTGAAGCGGGCCGGGGAGAGCTGGTAGGAGTGCGTGTAGATGGGCCAGCTGCGGTTGAAGAGGTTGAAGGCGGGCCGCTCGGCGATCAGGTCCATATGGGCGTCGTAGTACGCGTCGAGGGTGCCGACGTCCCGCCAGTAGCCGCGGTCGCGGCTGGTCTCGCCGGGGATGTGGTTGGTGCCGAAGTCGTAGAGCTGGGCCTCGCCGCGGGCGGTCAGCTGGGGCAGTATCGAGCCGCCCATGTCGTGCACGGAGTCGTCGTCCTCGGCGTCCCGGTGCAGGGACTCTACGAGGGCCTTGGTGGTGAAGATGTAGTTGCCCATCGAGGCGAAGACCGTGTCGGGGGCGTCCGGCAGCCCCGGCGGGTCGGTGGGCTTCTCCAGGAAGGTCTCTATCGTCTGCCCGTCGGAGCCCGGGGTGATCACACCGAACGCCGAGGACTGCACGCGAGGGATGCGGATGCCCGCGACCGTGACCCCGGCGCCGCCCTCGATGTGCTGCTGCAGCATCTGCCGGGGGTCCATGCGGTAGACGTGGTCGGCGCCGAACACCGCGACGTAGTCGGGCTGTTCGTCATGGACGAGGTTGAGGGACTGCAGGATGGCGTCGGCGCTGCCCAGGTACCAGCGCGGGCCCAGCCGCTGCTGGGCCGGGACCGGGGTGACGTAGTTGCCGAGCAGGCTGGACATCCGCCAGGTGGTGGTGATGTGCCGGTCCAGCGAGTGCGACTTGTACTGGGTCAGCACGCAGATGCGCAGCACGTCCGCGTTGACGAGGTTGGACAGCACGAAGTCGACCAGACGGTACGTCCCGCCGAAAGTGACAGCTGGTTTGGCCCGGTCGGCGGTCAGGGGCATCAGGCGCTTGCCTTCCCCACCCGCGAGCACGATCCCGAGTACCGAAGGCCCACCACGACGCATGGCCGCTCCCCTCACCCTGGTGCTCCATGCCTGCCCTCGAAGCACTCCCGCTAAGCCTGTACCCCGATCACGTCGAACAGACGGCCTGCCAGTTACGACTGTTTGAGGATCTCCTCATAGAGCCGGACCGTGCGCCGGGCCACCGCGTCCCAGCCGAACTCGCCCACGGCGCGCTCCCGTCCGGCCTCGCCCATCCGCCGGGCCGTCTCCCGGTCGCCGACGACGGCGTCCAGCGCCCGGGCCAGGCCCGCCTCGAAGTCGTCGTCGAGATCGACCAACAACCCTGTCTTGCCGTCCTCGACGACCTCGGGGATTCCGCCGACCCGGGACGCCACCACGGGCGTGCCACAGGCCATCGCCTCCAGGTTGACGATGCCGAGCGGTTCGTACACCGAGGGGCAGGCGAACACGGCCGCGTGGGTGAGGAGTTGGATGACGTCCGCGCGCGGCAGCATCTGCGGGATCCAGTGCACGCCCTCGCGGACCCGGCGCAGCTCCTCGAAGAGCTCACGGAACTCCCGGTCGATCTCCGGGGTGTCGGGAGCCCCGGCACACAGCACGACCTGCGCCCCCGGGTCGATGTCCCGTACGGCGCGCAGCAGATGCGGCACGCCCTTCTGGCGGGTGATGCGGCCGACGAACAGCACGTAGGGGCGGCTCGGGTCGATGCCGGTCCGGGCGAGGACGTCGGTGGAGCGGTCCGGCCGGTACAGGGCGGTGTCGATGCCGTTGTGCACGACGTGGACCTTCGCCGGGTCCAGGGCGGGGTAGCAGCCGAGGATGTCCGCGCGCATGGCCCCGGAGACCGCGATCACCGCGTCGGCGGCCTCGATCGCGCTGCGCTCGGCCCAGCTCGACAGGGCGTATCCGCCGCCGAGTTGCTCGGCCTTCCAGGGGCGCAGCGGCTCCAGCGAGTGCGCGGTCACCACGTGCGGGACGTTGTACAGCAGCTTGGCCACATGGCCGGCGAGGTTGGCGTACCAGGTGTGGGAGTGCACGAGTTCGCGGCCTTCGAGGCCGGCGGCCATGGCGAGGTCCACGGAGAAGGTGCGCAGCGCGTCGTTGGCGGTGTCCAGCGCGGACCAGGGGCGGTGCCGGACTACGCCGACCCCGCGGCCCTCGCCCCAGCAGTGCACCTCCAGGTCGACCAGCGGCCGCAACTCCCTGGCGAGGAACTCCACATGAACACCCGCGCCGCCGTAGACGTCCGGAGGGTACTCCCGGGTCAGCAGTCCCACTCGCACCCGCAACCCCCTGATCTCCACGGCCGGTTGTTCCATGGTCACCCAGATGCGCCGCGCGGGGAAGAGCACGGTGGTTGTGTGAAACAACAGTCACCGCAGACCCCGCCGCCCGGTACCCGGTAGTAGAGACAGCAGCTGCGCCGCCGGAAGGCCGGGCCGGTACGGGTGCCGGTGGCACTCAGCAGGGGGTGCCCGAAGAGCGCGTCGACGAGGGTGCGGGTCCGGTCCGCGACCTCGGTACGGCCGTCGGCACGGGCCCACCGCTCCAGCTCGCGGGCGGCGCCGGCCAGCGCGGAGCCCGCGTTGCCCCACAGCAGGGCGGCGGCGACGCCGTAGCGGGCCCGCAGGGCCTCCGCCAGGGGTTCGAGATGACCGTGCACGACGGCGTCCGCGAGCGTGTCCGGGCCGGCGCCCCCGGGCAGCGGGCGGACCTCGGTGAGCCAGAGGTCGTCGGGGGCGCCGGCCCGGGCGTCCCAGCGGAGCAGACGGGGGTCCAGGTCGGGGAGGCGGCCGTAGCGGGCGGCGCAGCCGAGGGCGACGGACCAGAGCCGGGCGGCCAGTCCCTGCTGGGCGATGGAGGCGGCGACCCGGAGCTCGGAGGCGCGGAGACGGCCCGCCACCACCCCAACACGGAAAGTTAGGACATCTTGGTAAACATCCGATGTGCATGTTTTATAAGCTTTTGCAAGGCTTGGCAGTTCGGTGATCCGCACCGCCTCCGGGTCTCCGGCCTCCGATCGGAGCGTTGGCAGCACGAAGAAGCCGCCGAGCGGCCGGAGCGCGGCGAGATCAGGGTCCAGGTCCACGAACAGCAGTAGTACCAGGCTTCTTAGGACCCGGGGGCTCCGGGTCTCCACCCGCCGACACCCACCCTGGGGATGATCAGAGACCTCCCCTACTCCATCGGTAGTACGAGGCATTGGGTGCTCAGGTACGACGACGGGAAGCGTTCGGGCGGGCACAGTGTTGCTCATGGAAGCCGACCGTTCACCGTGCGGGACCGCCCTGCGGATCCGTCTGACGCTGAGGAGCCCTGCATGAGTTCCCTCGCGTTGTCCGTGGTGCTGTCCTTCGTCTCAGCCGTCGCCTACGCCGGCGGAGCGATCGTGCAGGAGCAGGTCGCGGTCAGCTCCCCCGACGAGCAGTACGCGCCGCTGCGCCGCCCGAGCTGGTGGGGGGCGATGGCGCTGAACGGCCTCGGTGGCCTGCTGCACGTCGTGGCGCTGGCCTACGGCCCGCTCAGCCTGGTCCAGCCGCTGGGCGCGCTCACCATCGTGTTCGCGCTGCCCATGGCGGCCCTGTTCGTCGGCCGCAAGGCCGGCTCCACCGCCTGGCGGGGGGCGATCATGGCCACCGTGGGTCTGGCCGGCCTGCTCTCCCTGGTGGGCTCCTCCGACTCCCACACCCTGGACTCCGCCGGCCGGACCGGGGTCGCGGTGGTCACCGGCGGGGCGATCGTCGCGCTGCTGGCCGCGGGCCGGGCCGCGCACCGGCACCCGGCGGTGCGCAGCGTGCTGCTCGCCGTCGCGTCCGGCATAGCCTTCGGCATGTCCTCGGTGTTCACCAAGGTCGTGGCGATCGACTGGGACGGCGGGATCGCCGTGTCCGACGCGCTCTGGCTGGCCGTGATCGGCGTGTACGCCGTCGCCGGCGTCATGATCTCGCAGGCCGCGTACCGCGGCGGTGGCCTCGCCGCGCCGCTGGCCACGCTGACGGTGGTCAACCCGGTACTGGCCGCCGCGGTCGGCATCACGATGTTCGACGAGACGTTCCGCTACGGCACGACCGGCACCCTGCTGGCGCTGGCCTGCGGTGTGGTGGCGACGGGCGGCCTGATCCTGCTGACGACCGAACGCATCGAGAGCACCCCGCACCCGGCGTACTCCGCACCCGAGCACGAGACCTCCCCCGATCCACTGGTCGAGGCACTCGTGGAACTGGCGGAGGCGGGCCTGGCGAGGGCCGAGGCGGCCGAGGCGAGCCTGGTGGACGCCGGCCTGATGGACGCCGGCCTGGCCGTGGCAGCCCTCCCGGAGGCCGAGCCGGCCGGGGCAGGGCTGGTGGACGCCGGGCTGGTGGCGGAGGCTGCCGGGGCGGCGGAGGTGGCGGGAGTCCCGGCCGCGGCGGGAGGCGTGGCGGCTCCCGGCGGGCCGGCGGCGGACGGCGAGGCGCTCATGGTGCTGCCCGAGATGCCCCAGCAGCGCACCGCGTCCGTGCCGGACGTGCTGCTTCCCGCCGTCGGCTATGTGCCGGCCCCGCTGCCGGACCGGCACCGGATGAGGGTCAAATCCTGACGCCGCCGGCCCGGAGATAGGCGACCGGGTCGATGTCCGTGCCGAAACCGGGCCCTGTCCGCACCTCGAAGTGCAGATGCGGGCCCGTGGCATTTCCGGTGGACCCCGAGCGGCCGATCCGCTGCCCCGTGGACACGCTCTGCCCCGCCCGCACGGAGATGGCCGAGAGGTGACCGTACTGCGTGTAGCGGCCGTCGGCGTGCCGGATGACCACCTGGTAGCCGTACGAACCGCCCCAGCCGGCCGTGACGACCTCCCCGGCCTCGACCGCCTTGACGGAGGTGCCGGTGGACGCCAGGAAGTCGACGCCGGTGTGGTAGCCCTTCGACCAGTGCGAGCCGGACGCGTGGTACGGCGTACCGATCGGGGCGTCGACCGGGGCGACGAGGGCGTGGTCGCTGTGGGAGGAGGCCTTCTTGGTCCGGGCCTCCGGCTTGGCCTTGGTCTTCGTCCTGGCCGGCTTGGACGTCCCGGCCGCCGTCTTCTTCGCCGACGATCCGGTCTTCGCGTCCTCGGTCGCGTGGCCCGTCAGGCTCAGCCGCTGGCCGGGCAGGATCAGGTCGGGGTCGGAGCCGACCGTCGCGCGGTTGGCCGCGTACAGCCGGTGCCAGCCGCCGCTGACGTCGTGTTCCTCGGCGATCCCGGAGAGCGTGTCGCCGTGCACCACGGTGTACATCTCGGCCTTGCCGGCCCGGGACTGCGGTGTGGTCTGCGGCTGTACGTCCCGTACCGAACTCTTGGCGGGGCGGGTGGAGGCGCTCTCGGTGTGCACCTCGGGCGTGCCGCCGCCGCGGCTGAGCCCGGCCTGGACCGAGCAGACGGGCCAGGCGCCCGGCCCCTGTCCGCCCAGGACCTTCTCGGCCACGGCTATCTGCTGGTCCTTGGTGGCGAGGTCGGCACGCGGCGCGTACCGGGTGCCGCCGTAGGCCTCCCAGGTGGACTGGGTGAACTGGAGCCCACCGTAATAGCCGTTGCCGGTGTTGATGCCCCAGTCGCCGCTGGACTCGCAGGCGGCGACCTTGTCCCAGGTGGACACGGAGGCCGCGTCGGCGCTCCCGGCGGCGGCCAGCGGAAGCGCCAGCCCGGCGCCGCCCGCCGTGACGGTCAGCGAGGCGCGGTTGATCCTGTTCGGCTGGTACCGGCGGTGCCGGCCGCGATCGGCCATGTCTGAGATCCCCCTCGCCACGCGCGTCAGGAAGGCCAAAAGTAAGCGCCCCGAACAGGCCATGACAAGACAGCAATCAGCCGCCTCTCGCACCTGGAGACACGGCCGTCACGCCGTGAAGCGGCACCGAACAGAACGGAATTGACCCGCCGTCAGCCCGGAGAGCCGCGCGGCACCCCCGCGAAGTGTCTCGTGAGGCTGCTGAGGCGTCGGCCCCTGTGGTCCGTATCTGCAAGTGCGGCCGGTCGAACGGCGAGTCAGGATGGCCTTTGGGCAATACTGGCGGGCATGAGGGGCGGCAGCATTCCTTGCACGTTCTACGGGATCGACTTGATCTTTGAGGAGCAGGCGGTATGAGCACTTCGGCGCAGATCGGCGTCACGGGTCTCGCGGTCATGGGCCGCAACCTCGCCCGGAACTTCGCGCGCAACGGCTACACGGTGGCGTTGCACAACCGCACGGTGTCCAAGACACACGAGCTGGTGGAGAACTTCGGGGACGAGGGCGACTTCATCGCGGCCGAGACCGCCAAGGAGTTCGTGGAGGCGCTGGAACGGCCCCGCCGGCTGGTCGTCATGGTCAAGGCCGGTGACCCGACGGATGCGGTGATCGAGGAGTTCGCACCGCTCCTGGAGCCCGGCGACATGATCATCGACGGTGGCAACGCGCACTTCGCGGACACCCGGCGCCGTGAGAAGGCGCTGCGCGAGCAGGGCATCCACTTCGTCGGCATGGGCGTCTCCGGCGGCGAGGAGGGCGCGCTGCACGGGCCGAGCATCATGCCGGGCGGCCCGAAGGAGTCGTACGACTCGCTGGGCCCGATGCTGGAGAAGATCTCGGCGAAGGCGGCCGACGGCGCGCCGTGTGTGACGCACATCGGCCCCGACGGCGCCGGGCACTTCGTGAAGATGGTCCACAACGGCATCGAGTACGCCGACATGCAGCTGATCGGTGAGGCGTACCAGCTGCTGCGGGACGTCGCCGGGTACTCCCCCGCGCAGATCGCGGACGTCTTCCGGACCTGGAACACGGGCCGCCTCGACTCGTACCTGATCGAGATCACGGCGGAAGTGCTGGCGCACGTGGACGCGGCGACCGGCAAGCCGTTCGTGGACGTGGTGGTGGACCAGGCCGAGCAGAAGGGCACCGGCCGCTGGACCGTCCAGATCGCGCTCGACCTGGGCGTGCCGGTGTCGGGGATCGCCGAGGCGGTCTTCGCGCGTTCCCTGTCGGGCCACGCGGATCTGCGGGCGGCCTCCCGCGAGCTGGCCGGTCCGAAGCCGACGGCGCTGCCCGAGGCGGAGGCGGCGGCGTTCGCGGACCGGGTGGAGCAGGCGCTGTACGCGTCGAAGATCGTGTCGTACACGCAGGGCTTCCACGAGATCCAGGCGGGCAGCGACGAGTACGACTGGAACATCGACCTCGGTGCGGTGTCCTCGATCTGGCGGGGCGGCTGCATCATCCGGGCGGCGTTCCTGGACCGGATCCGCGCGGCGTACGACGCGCGGGCGGACCTGCCGAGCCTGCTGTCCGACGAGACGTTCGCCCGGGAGATCGCCGGGGCGCAGGACGACTGGCGTGAGGTGATCATCGCGGCGACCCGGGAGGGGGTCGCGGTGCCCGGTTTCTCGGCGGCGCTGGCGTACTACGACGCGCTGCGCGCGGAGCGGTTGCCCGCCGCGCTCACGCAGGGGCAGCGGGACTTCTTCGGGGCGCACACGTACCGGAGGGTGGACCGGGAGGGTGCGTTCCACACGCTGTGGGGCGGGGACCGCAGCGAGGTCACCGCGTAGGCGGACCTGGCCGTTGGGAGAGGGGCGCGGGTGGGCTGCGGGTTCGCGCAGTTCCCCGCGCCCCTGGGGGTGGGTGCCGAGCTTGTCGGTCGGGTGCGGGTGCGTTGTGGGAATTGCGCAGTTCCCCGCGCCCCTTCGGGGGCGTGTGGCTGTTGTCAGGTGAGGGGTGGGCCCGGTTCCGGGGTGGGGTCCGGGTTCGGGGGGACGGGGGGTGGGACGGGGGGTGGAGCGGGGGTCGGCGGTGGTGGGGTGGGGACGGGGCCCGGGGACGGGGGTGGTTCCGGGGTGGGGACCGGGCTGGGGTAGGGGTCCGGAGGCTGGGGGGTGGGGGGTACCGGGGTGGGCTGCGGGTTCGTCATGGCGTCCTCCGGCCAGTGGCTCGACTTCACCTCTGGGATCTACTTCCCCACGTACCCGAACGCGGCGCGTGCACTCACCCTGCCGCCCGTGCCGCCGCCGCGAGGCCGGGGCGTGGGCTGGCCAGGATCGGCACGGTCGTGGTCGTCAGCCGCTGGGCCGAGGTCATCGAGGCCTGGGCCAGGACGATCACGTCGGCGTCGGTCACGGTGTCCGCGGCGGCTGCCACCAGGCGGGCGCATCCCTCGATGTCGCCGGCCTCGAAGTGGGTCCAGGCGTCCGCCACGACCTGGGCGCGGGCGCGGATCGGGCGGTCCGCACGCCGGGCCTCGTCCTCGATCAGGGCCAGGGTCGGCGCCAGGGTGCTCTCGACCGTGGCCAGGACGGCGACGCGGGGGCCCGCCGTCACGGCCGCCGCCGCCATCGGGCGGTCGCCTCGGACTACCGGGACGCCGATCCTGTCGGCGGCCCGTTCCGCCACCTCGCCGATCGTCGAGCAGGTGCAGAGCACGGCCCGGACACCGTCGGCCGCCGCCCGCTCCAGGGCGGCCGTGACCTCCGGTGCCACCGCCTCGGGGCCCTCCCGGCGGGCCCGGGCCAGAAGTTCCGGTGCTACGAGGTGCCGTAGCTCCAGACCCGGGTGGTCCTCGTCGCGCAGGGCGTCGAAGACGGGGATGTGGAGGGGGGACGTGTGGAGGAGGGCGAGCATCTGTGATTCCTCAGAAGCGGCCGGGGTGGGCGACCAGCCACTCCTTCGCCGCGCGCAGCAGCTCGGGGTCCGCCGCCGGCGCCACCTCGGGGTGACGTTCGGCCCACCTGACGACGTACGGGCAGAGCGGGGCCACCGGGGTGTCCTCGCGCTCGGCGATCGCGTACAGCTCGCGGGCGAGGGAGCCCGCGATGCCCTTCCCCTCGTGCTCCGGTTCCACGATGGTGTGGACCGGCACCAGGGCCCGGGAGGGCGACTCCAGCACGAAGTACTCGACGTGGCCGACGACTTCGTCGCCGGCGACCGCCTCCAGACGACCCGCCTGCCGGTCGTCGCGGATCTCGATGTCGCTCATGTCGCCCTCCTGGTCCGCCGGTCAGGCCGACACGGCCTGCGGGCTGCGCTCCTGGTCCGAGCCGGGTACCGGCTCGGACGGGTCGGCGCCGAGCGCCACGACGCGGTTGTCGTGGTCGACGTGCACGACCTGCGGTCGAAGCGTACGCGCCTCGGCGTCGGTGACCTGAGCGTAGCTGATGATGATCACCAGGTCGCCGGGGTGGACGAGATGGGCGGCCGCCCCGTTGATCCCGACGACCCCGGAACCCCGCTCGCCCTCGATGACGTACGTCTCCAGCCGGGCGCCGTTACTGATGTCGACGATGTGGACCAGCTCACCGGGGAGCAGGTCGGCGGCGTCGAGAAGGTCGGCGTCGATGGTCACCGATCCCACGTAGTGCAGGTCGGCCTGGGTGACGGTGGCTCGGTGAATCTTGGACTTGAACATGGTGCGCAGCATCGGGACACTCCTGAAAGGTAAGCTCCCTGCCCACGTTTTTGCAGGTCAGGGGCGTCATTCACTGTACATCGGCATACCTTCGACTCGAAGACTTTGCGCAACATCCTGCACCGTGGCGAGCAGGCTTCTGACCTGCGCGATCCCTGCAAATTACGCTGCCGCGGAGCCGTAGGCCAGGAGCAAGCAAGGAAGATCGTCCCGGCCCAATGCCGATTGCATGCCGACCTACCTGATTTCTCATCAGGCAAGCCGAAGGGAGCTGGAGCAGGAGCCTGCGGACGCGTAGTTGGCCATGCGGTAGTGGTGGTAGGTCTCGTGGAAGAACGTCACCACCGCCTCCTCCATACTTCGCAGTCCCTTGTTCGAGATCTGGATGACCGGCAGCCCGTTGCGGCCCAGGTTCGGGCGTTCGGTGTACGGGTGGGTCGTCTTCATCGTGTGCGGGCTGTTGCCGAAGTTGTACTCTCGTGTGACCGGGTCGATGATCGGGTCCTCGTGGACGACGTCGTACTTGTCCCACTCGGAGCGGTAACCCGCCCTGGCCGGCGTCTCCTTGAGCCTGCCGAGGCTCACCACTGGCCCCTGCGGGTACTCGTTGGGTTTCTTGTCGGGCTTGCTGCGGTAGGCGTTGCCCTGTTTCGTCCCCGACGCCGGACCTGACTCCTCCCCGCTCCGGGCGGCGGACTTGCCGCTGCCGCCCGGTTCCTTGCCGCCCTTGCGCGTACCAGATCGCGGTGTCGAGGGGGCATCGCCGAGACGACGAGTGAGGATTCGAAGCTGCGCACCTGCCTCCGGAGGGCGTGGTGACAAGCGCTGCGCTCCGGGGCTGACCTGCGGTCTCCCGGCACGAGTGAGACTTCCGCGCCGATCTCTCTCGCATACCGTGCGCAGGGTGCGTCGAGGCGAGGCCCCGGATGGGAACGCGGACGGCCGTCGGCGGACGGCTACGGGAAGGTTCACCGGGTTCCGGCAGGCCAGAAGGAGCCGGTGAGCGAGTGCCGCGGAGCCGCCCGCGGGAAACCGGACATGCGCTTCGGTCCCACACCCCAAGGACGGGCCGTGCTTGAGCGGCGCGCGGCCCCCGGACGGTGCCGGAAGGGACGCCCGGCACCGTCCCTTTGTCAGGTGCGCGTCCGGTCAGCACGAGTCGGCAGGGCACGTGAGGCCCTGTCGTGTCCACCCTACGGAGAGTCGTGCAGCCGAAGTACGGAAAGGCGTGCTCCCGCGACTGCACGATCTTCAATCGGAGCCGGTGCCGGAAGCGGCGACGAGTTCGGTGAGGGGTCCAGGAGCGTGATGAGCAGGACGCGCTCGGCCGTCGTGAACGCCTCGCAGGCGCGGGCCTGGCGCTTTCCGGAGCCGGGCCCCGGAGCTGTTCAGACGAACGCACGGTGACCGCCGGTCTCACGACCCTGAGTGGCGCCCTCCAGGGGCGAGTGGCAGCCACGCCGGAGCGGGCAGAGGATGAGAGCGCTGCTCCCGCGCCGCGCCGCCAAGGAGGCCCGGACATGCGCTGGTGGTCCTCGCTGGTCACGATCAGCCGGGACGGGCTGCGCATTCAACGGGCATTCGCCGCCCCGTCGGCGATCGCACGGGCCGTACTGTCCGTGCTGCTCGCCACGGTCCTCGGCCTGGTGCTGGACGACCCGGTGGCCGGGGCCATGGCCAGCGTCGGTGCGTTCATCTGCGGCATCGGTACGCTGCTGAGCCCGCTGCGACACCCTGTGGTGAACGCGCTCGGGATGGCCGCGGCCTTCAGCGCCATGGCGGTGCTGGGGGCCCTGGTGCACGGCACTACCTGGCTGTTCCTGCTGGTGCTCGCGGTCGCAGCGTTCGCCACCGGGCTGTGGCGGACGATGGGCATCGCGCCCGGCATCCGGGGTTGCCTCGCGATCATCGGGCTGATGATCACGGCTGATCTCGCTCCCGACGTACATGGCGGCCTGGTGATCGCCGGCTGGATCGCGGTCGGGACCGGACTCGTCGTGGTGGTGCAACTGCTCCCCCCGTACGGTCCGCGGTTCGCCGCCCAGCGCCGCGCCCTTGCAGCTCTGTACCAGTCGTTCGCCGAGGCTTCGGTCGCGGCCGGCTCCGCCGGCCTGGGCGGGTCCGCTCCGTTCACGGCGGCCCGGCAGGCCCTGGACGTGCTGCCGCAGTTGAGTCGACCGGCGGCGGCGGCCATGTTCGGACTGCTGGGAGAGGCCGAGCGCGTCCGCCGCGCGCTGCACACGGTGCGGCTGACGGTAGCGGCGGCCGGGAACCAGGAGGCACTGGCCGCTGCGGCGCAGGTGCTGGGCGACATCTCCCGTACGGTGGCCTCCGGCCGCGAGCACCGCACCCCCGAGGAAGCTTGGACCCTCCTGGAGTCCTGGGCGGCCGCCTCGCCCGTGCGCGGCCCGCGCGATCTGGCCGCACGGCTACGGACGGCCGAGCAGCTGGCCCGACGCTCGACCGACGACCGCCTGGGCGATGTACTGGAACCCCACACCGAGGTGCCGGGCCTGTACGCGGGCACCCCCTCCGTAGCACGCACCGCCCGGCGGATCCGGGCGCAGCTGCACCCCCAATCACCGATCTTCCGCCATGCGGTGCGGCTCGCAGTGGGCGTGGTGCTCGCCGAGGTCATCGGCCGGTCGATCGGCGGGTGGGGCGGGCTGGGCATCTCCACCCACGGCTTCTGGGTGGCCCTGACCACCATGCTGGTGCTCTTCCCCGAGTACGGTCATACCCTCGCCCGTGGCTGGGGACGTGCGGCCGGGGCCGTGCTGGGCGGCCTGTTCGCCTGGATTCTGTCTCTGCCGAACTGGACGCCCGTCGGCCTCGCGGTCGTGGCGGTAGTGCTGGCCGCTGCGTCGTTTGTGACCCTGCGGACTGGGCAGTTGATGCTCAATCTATGGCTAACCACCTGGATCGTCTTCCTGATCCACCACGTCGGCGGGCTGCCCGGGCCCACAGCGTGGGCGCGGGCAGCCGACACGGTGGTCGGCGCCGCGATCGCCGTGCTCATCTTCCTGGTCTGGCCGACCTGGTCCACCCGGCGGGTGCCGGGCCTGCTCGCGGAGTGGCTGCGGGTGCAGGACCGGCTGCTGCCAGAGCTGCTGACCGGCTACGCCGACGTCGGGGCGACCGACGCGGCAGCCGTCGACGCGCTGCGGGCGCGGTCACGGCAGGTCAGGGAGCATCTGGAGGCCGCGGTCGAGCAATCGCACGCCGAGCCGGCAGAGCACCGCGGCCCCTGGTCGAGTGTGCAGCTGGAGCAGATCAGGACTCAGGTGTCCACGGTTGCCGGATGCGCCACCCTGCTGGGCGAACACCTGCCGCGTACTCCTCAGGACACCGTGCCGGAGCTGACCGAACTGGTCGATCCGCTGCACGAACACCTCACGGCCCTGGCCCGCGCCGCCGCCGGAGCCGAGACCGTGGCCCCGGGGGTATTGCGGTCGGTCTTCGACTCCTTCACCGCCCGCTCCGGCTTGCTGGCCGAGACATCCGACGGCTTCGGCAGCGCCACGACCAGCCGCGCCGTCGTCCTGAGCACCGCAACCGTCGACGCCGTGGAGGCCCTGACCGCCACCATCGCCTCCCGCCACCGCCGCGGTCGCCACGCGGCAGCCTGAAACTCCGCGAAGTCGCTGTCCGCCCTGACGGTGGGGTTCCTGCCGAGGGGGGACGGGCGAAGCCGGGTAGGCCCTGGGGATCGACGCCGGTGCAGGGCGGCGCGACGCGTTCCGGATCCCTACCCCGACCTGACCATCAAGCCAGTACCTGTCGAGTTGCGCGCACGCGCCAGGTCGCGCAACAGCAGCTCCGTGCCGATCGCTCCGGTCAGGATGGCCGACCCTTGCGTTCACCAGGCTGCCAGTGTCGTCAGCGGTCGGGCGAGGGCGTCGATGGTGCAGTCACCTGGCAACGGCAACCGTAGATCGGCAATCTCGACCAGCAGGATCCAACCACCGCGCAGCGATGCCGCAACAGGCTGGTCGGCCGTGGCCGAAGCCTTCTCAGTGGCGTGTTGACGGGCTTGCCCATGGTCATCGCGCACCCTGTAGCCGTGCCGGCATCACGACCGCCTTGCCATCACCGGTGGACGCGGCCTGCTACCGCAGGTGACGGACCGATGGGGAAAGGGTGGTGCGCTCACCTGCGGATGACGTGGTCCGACGGATACGGGGTGGTCGGCGTGACAGGTGGACCACCGGCCGGTGCCGCCATCGGTTGCGCGTAGAGAAAGGGAACCGGAACCGCAGAGGTGGGAGGGAAGCCCGGCCTGGCGGCGTCGAGATGGGCATCCAGGCTGAGCGCGGCGGTGACAAGGGCGAGGTGGGTCAATGCTTGTGGGAAGTTGCCGAGTTGCTCGCCGGTCAGCCCGATCTCCTCGGAGTACAGGCCGAGATGGTTGGCGTAGGTGAGCATCTTCTCGAAGACGAGTCGCCCTTCACGCAGATGACCGGCGCGAGCGAGGGCTTCGACGTACCAGAAAGTGCACGCCGAGAAGGTGCCTTCGAAACCGAGCAGTCCGTCGGGAGAGGCAGAGGGGTCGTACCGGTATACGAGGCCGTCGGACACGAGATCTTTCCTGATCGCGTCCAAGGTCGAGAGCCACCGCGGATCCTGCGGGGGGATGAACCCTACCGCAGGCATCCGCAAAAGCGCGGAGTCCAGGACGTCGCTGCCCAGGGACTGCGTGAACGCTGCACGCTCCGGGCTCCACCCTCGCCGCAGGATCTGCCAGTAGATGGCGTCGCGTTCCTTCGTCCAGCGCTGCACCTCGGCGGGACGGCCGCTCCGGGCGGCCATGCGTACGGCCCGATCCAGCGCGGTCCAGCTCATGAGTCGTCCATAGGTGAAGTCCTTGTCACCGCCCCGCGTTTCCCAGATACCGGCTTCGGGACGGTCCCAGTTCTCGCACACCCAGTCCACCGTGTTGATCAGCGTCTGCCAGATGCGACAGGTTGTCGGCAGACCCTGCTGGTCGGCGAAATGGAGGCACTCCAGTGCCGATCCGTAGATGTCGAGCTGCAACTGGTCAGCGGCACCGTTGCCGACCCGCACCGGAGCGGAGTGCCGGTAGCCCTCCCAGTGGCCCAGGGTCTGCTCTGCCAGGTCGGAGGAGCCGTCGACGCGGTACATGACCTTCAGAGGGTGTTCGCCAGGACCGGTGTATTCCTGAACGCGGTCGCCCAGCCACTCGGTGAACGCCACGGCCTCCTCGGTGAATCCCAGCCCGAGCAGCGCGTGAAGGGACAAGGAGGCATCACGTACCCACGCGTAGCGGTAGTCCCAGTTGCGCTCGCCTCCGACCTGTTCCGGCAGACTGGTGGTCGGAGCCGCGACCATGGCCCCGGACGGGGCGTACGTCATGAGTTTGAGCGTCATGGCGGAGCGGTTGACCGTCTCCCGCCACCGTCCGGTGTAGCGCGAACGCGCCAGCCAGTTGTGCCAGAAGGCGATGGTGTCCTCCAGTAGCTGCTCGCATTCCTGCGGCGAAACGATGCGTGGCGGACCGTCAGCGAACGTCTCCAGCACCAGGCCGCGGGTCATACCAGCTCGTAGCCTTACAGTCATGCACACGCCACCTGACCGAATCCTGCGGTCGCTCACGCACTCAACGTCAGGTGTGTCCACCACATGGACGGTCACATCCGTACCTCGGCTGGCAAAATGCCAGCCGCCCATATGCGAGGTGACCTCATATGGTTGCTGCGCGTAGTCGAACCGAGGGGCGATCTCGATGTCGAACGAGATCTCGCCGCGTGTGCACCGCAGCATGCGGACCAGCCGGTGATTGCTTGTCGGATTACGTGGAGAAGCAGGCGGCATGAAATCCACGACCGATCCGACGCCTTGCTCGGTCATGAATCTGGTGAGCAGCACACAGGTGTCCGGGTAGTAGAGCTGCTTGGTCGCATACGTCGGCGCCCGGGGAACAATCGTCCAGTGCCCGCCGTTCGCACCGTCGAGCAGTGCTCCGAAGATACTCGGCGAGTCGAATCGCGGGCTGCAGAACCAGTCGATCGTTCCCTCGGTGGAGACCAGCGCGGCCGTCTGCAGGTCACCGATGAGTCCGTGGTCGTCGATCAGCGGATATTCGTTCATGGGGCCTCTTCCCGTCCCGCCTGGCGTGAGCGGTGACGTCGCTGCTACCGCCGTGCCCCTCGCGGACACACCTTGCGCCCCCACCTCCAGACTGCCCGGCATGCCGCGGGTTCGCATTACTCCTCCGGTAGCCCTGGGGAGGTGAGGTACGCGCAGGGTGGTGGGCTGACCGACGCCGAGAGGGCCGCGCGGGAGCGGATCAGGTTGCAGGCTGTCGTCCGCTTCGAGGCCGGGCGGTCCCGGCTCAGCGAAACGCGGATCGCCAGGCTGGAGCGAGAGTTGGAGCGTGGCACGCTGGTCCACGACCGGGCGGACCGGCGGTGGACGCCGGCGCGGATCAAGACGTTGATCGGCCGTCTGTTCCACGTCTCCTGCACCGTCGAGGGCACGTAGCGGTTGCTGAAGCGGCATGGCTGGAGCCGGCAGCAGGCCAGGCGGCCCATCGAGCGGAGCGGGACGATTCCGTGGTCGAGGTGTGGAAGAAAAAGGAGACCTGGCTGCGGGGTAAGAGCACCGCGGCGGAGCACGGCGCCTGGATCGTCGACGACGAGGCCGGGCAGTCGATGACTCCGCCGCGTGCCAGGACCTGGGGTCGGATCGGTCAGACCCCGGTCGTGCGGGTGCGGGGCCGCGGCTCCGGGCGGGTGTCGATGGCGGACATGGCCTGCTTCAAACCCGGCCGACGGTCCCAGCTCATCTATGCGATCCGCGAGTACAGGGGCCGTAAGGACGAGCCGAAGGGCTTCGGCTGGCGGGACGCTCGGGGCCCCGATCCTGCTGGTCTGGGACAACGTCCGCCTCCGAACTGCCCGACAACAGCCCTGGACATACCGAGAAACGGTGTGACCACTGCGGTAACACCGCCGTTCCCATCTTGATAATTCCATCTCTCGTCGCACCTCATTTAGCATTCCGTCTCAGGCGCATCGACGCACGGCGCGAAAGGAAGAGGGGATGGCGGAATCCTTCGCCATCCGCGCCGCTCGACAGGGTGCGGGTGATCAACCGGGGACCCTGGTTATGGGTCCGTACGCGGCCCAGACACTCGGTGACCTCGGCGCCGACGTGATCAAGATCGAGTCGTCCTCCGACACCGTACGGGTGGGCCGGCACCGCGTCCCGCCGGGTACGACCACGCTGAGCCGGAACGCCAACTGCACCCAGTGCACGCGGACGTCGCCGCACGCAACCCGGCCTTGCCGGCGTCGACTACGCCAGACTGGACAGAGGGGTGCGCCAGGCACAGCATCCCGATGGCTCCCGTGCTGGAGCTGGAGCACGCCCGCGGCAGCCCGCTGCCCGATCTCGCCCTTCCCTCACACCACGCATCCTTCCAGGAGCGCACATGCCTACCCTTGACCGCCAGGACAACGTCTTCGTGCTCGACCTCGGAGACGGTGAGAACCGCTTCCACCCCGACTGGATCGCGTCCGTCGACGCCGCCCTGAACGAGGTGGAGAAGGCAGAAGGACCGCGAGCCCTGGTGACCGCCGCGACGGGCAAGTTCTACTCCAACGGCCTGGATCTGGAGTGGCTGTCCGGCCACGCCGACCAGCACCAGGACTACATCGTCTCCGTCCATGAGCTCTTCGCCCGCGTGCTCTCGCTACCGATGATCACCGTGGCGGCCCTGCAGGGGCACACCTTCGCCGCGGGCGCGATGTTCTCCCTCGCGCACGACTTCCGCGTCATGCGTGCCGACCGTGGCTACTGGTGCCTGCCCGAAGCCGACATCAACATCCCCTTCACGCCCGGCATGTCCGCCCTGATCCAGTCCCGGCTGGCGCCGCAGACCGCGCACGAGGCCATGGTCACCGCCCGCCGCTACGGCGGGTCGGACGCCGCGGCCGTCGGCATCGTCGACCGGGCGGTCGCTGAGGACGCCGTGCGCTCCACGGCCGTGGAGATCGCCCAGGCACAGCTGGGCAAGGCCGGCGGCACCCTCGGCACCATCAAGGCACGCATGTACGGCTCGGCTCTGGCGTCCCTCCGCGACACGGTCAACCCACGCGGCTGACGCCGCAGGCAACCGACGGAGGGCGCCGGGCCCCCACTGCTGCGGGTGCCCGGCCCACCGGCCGGACCAGTTTGATCCTGGGAATGGGCCGGGCACGTGGCCCGGTGGTGGACGTCTGCGAGCATCACGACCACCACGCGCCCCGCACCACTGCCTCGGAACACCGTCCGTGTCTCGCCCACCCCCGGCCTCCGCCCAGCAGGGGCATACGTCCGACGCGGTTGATCACTGGTACGTCACGCCGAGCAAACCAAGCGCGCGGGCCAGGACCGGCCCCAGGGCTCGGGCGCTGCCGTCCTCGATCTTGAGGGCCAGGGCACGGGCACGGCCGTGGGGCAGAGCGACCGCTTGGACCGCTTCCGCGCCCATCTCCGACAGGACGCCCGGTACTGAGGCCGGCGCAGCATCCCGGTCGCCGGCCGTCTCGATCGCCGTCATCCACATCGGCTGTGCTCCAGTGCAGAACGCGCCGGCGAGCGCGTAGTCGAGGGCCGCGTCCGTGGCGCTCTGTGTCGTCCCCTCACGCCACACGGCGAACACCCCGCCGTCTCCGTCCGAGGAGAAGTCTCCGATGTGCTCGCCGCCCCGCAGCAGTCGGCTGCTCGGGATCAGGTCGGGTATACGAGGGCGCCACGAGGAGCCCACGTGGTGGACGTCGAGTCGAGATACGAACGCCGGGTCAACCGGCCTCCGGCAAGTTCAGCAAGCCGGGACGCCTTCCTACCCGATGCTGACCGTTTGCTGACCCGAACGGCCCCACCATGCCTGTGACCTGAATAGATGCTCAAGCGTTAGATCTCGGACTTGAACATGGTGCGCAGCATTCTGTGCTCCTGGAAGACGGCTCTCCGCCCACTTTCTGCAGGTCAGAGGCGCTCTTCACTGTACAGAGGCACGAGGCCTCGAATCGAAGACTTCCAAGAACATCCCGCGCCGTGGCGAGCAGGCTTCTCACCTGCGCGATCTGCGCAAATCAAATTCTCGAGGTCGCTCAGCCGCACAAGTTCGTACGGAAACGTGCTCTCGTCCTCACCTCACCAGGAATTGAGATGCCGGCGTCGGGCCGCCGCTGGAGCGATACGCGCGGGCACGGGTGCGGACAGCAGCAGGGCATGTCGATTCGCGCGTGAGGTCGGGCGCCGCGGCGATGACGCAGAGCGGTGTTCGCCGCGGCGCCCGGTCGGTTCAGTTCTCGTCGTGGACGATGGACCAGCCTCTTGCCGTCATGCGGCTTCGTAAGTCCTCGATCCTGCACCG
The DNA here is from genome assembly GCF_040634235.1 of Streptomyces sp. NPDC007157. Taxonomy (NCBI): domain Bacteria; kingdom Bacillati; phylum Actinomycetota; class Actinomycetes; order Kitasatosporales; family Streptomycetaceae; genus Streptomyces; species Streptomyces sp. NPDC007157. The sequence goes on along the minus strand of NZ_JBEYFE010000004.1, from coordinate 199,078 downwards.
GGAAGGCTTGTTGCCCGAGCAGGCGTCAGCGGCCTCGTTCCGCACGACGTGCGCGTCCAGGCCGAAGGCGGCCTGTACAGCCGCTCCCAGATTCCTTTCCGACAGCACTCGGACAGGATCACGAGGAGCGGGCGGTGATCCTCGTCATCCACCCCGTCCGGGAACACCTGCGTCAGTTGCCGAACGACCTCGCCGAGTGCCGGGTTGTCGTCGGTCACCGACGCCCCAGAGGACGGCAGATGACCGTTGCCGCCGTTGCGTCAACCACCATCGGGCCAGCGCCTTCGGACTTCCGACCGGACAGCGTCGATGAACTCGGCGGGTGGTCCGTAGAGATGGTCGACGATGTAATGGATGATCAGGTTCGGGGCGACGTAGAGCACCCCGTCGTCCGAGACGGCCCTGATCTCGGCGTGGCCCAAGCGGTAGTCGACATTCGCCCGCGCGGAGGTCACCGAGTGTTCGGTGTACTCCCGGCACAGCGTGCACGCGTGCCAGCCCCGGCTCCTGTGCTGTCGCAGTGAACCGAGATCGATGATGTTCGCGAGGTCTTCCTCGGAGACCTCGTCGATGTTGTAGTCGAAGCCGTCCTCCAGCCAGCCGATGGTCAGGCCCTCGGGCGCTGCGTGGTGGTCGTAGTCGTAGAGCGAGAAATCCGCGTAGTAGGTCATGTCGATTCTCGTTTGAGGCCCGGGCCACGGCAAAGATGTGTGCACCCTCTGCCGGACCGCGGCCAGGTCCCTGTCGTATCAGTGTGTTGATTCCGGACAGACCCACTACCGATTCCGATGCGGAATGTCACCAGGGACAGTGACTCGTCGTCCACGAGGACCTCTGGGAAGTGTCGCTGCCCGTCTGGCTGATTGCGGCCGGGTCGGCCGACAGGAAGCGGCCGGCCCGGCAATGAGAACTGTGCTGTCAGCGTCCTCGGGGGCGCCGGGTGATCACCTGGGGGAGGCTGTCGGCCTTCCAGTAGCCGTCGAGGATCGTGAGCAGCCGTTCCGGCTCGCGGAAGACCTCGGCGATCCGGTCGCCGTATTCGTCGAGCAGCGGGTCGCTTTCGACCATCTTGCGGCCGGCGCCTGTGAAGGACGACGAGTAGGCGTGGCAATTGCCGCACCACAGGTAGTTGATCCATGACGGCTCGGTCCGTCCGTACTTCTCGTGGTGGTAGTTACGCAGGCCCACATGCCCGCAGACCGGGCAGATCCGCTCGGTCACCGGACGCAGCAGTTGCGCGAAGAGCGCCTCACGATGGTGTTCGTCGTAGGGGCGGACCATGGATGGGACCTTTCCGGGGTGTGCGGGATCATGCGCCGGCCGGTGTGTCGCCTGGCCGACCGGCCGGTCAGGACATCATTCACTTCCGGATATCCTGCGCCACCTCATCTGGCCGAACTCCTCGGCATCCTCCTCGGTTCCGGTGTCCCCGAAGCCGGCCATGCGGTGTTGGTGGTACGTCTCGTGGAAGAACGTCACCACGGCTTCCTTGATGCTCCGCAGGCCCTTTTTCGAGATCTCGATGATCGGCGGACCGTTCCGGCCGAGATGGGGGCGGTCACTGTCCTTGGGTGATGGGCCCAAAGAGTGTGGGCTGTTCCTTCGGCCAGGCCACCCGTGTTCTGATCGATGATCCTCTCTTTGTGAACGACACCGTACTTGTCCCACTCGGAGCGGTAACCCGCCCTGGCCGGCGTCTCCTTGAGCCTGCCGAGGCTCACCACGGGCCCCTGCGGATACTCGTTGGGTTTCCTGTCGGGCTTGCTGCGGTAGGCGTTGCCCTGTTTCGTCCCCGACGCCGGACCCGACTCGTCCCCGCTCCGGGCGGCGGACTTGCCGCTGCCGCCCGGTTCCTTGCCGCCCTTGCCCGTACCCGATCCCGGTGTCGAGGGGGCATCGCCGGACTTGGGTGTGGTGGGCGCCGGGCCGGCCGGGGTGGTGGTCGGCAGGTCGCCGGAGAGGAGTCATCAGGTGAGTCGAGGGATCCGGAGCAGGTTGCCGACCGGGGTCAGCGGTGGCGAGGTACCGCGGGTCTGCCGGTCGCCCTCGCCCGGGCGGACGCCGACTCCGTGGCGTCGAGACGCCTGGCGGCGGACTGACGCGTGCCGTGCGGCTTCGAGTGGGAGAGATAGGGAATGCAGGCGGTCATCCACATCGGTCCGCTGGGCGATCAGTGAGCCGGGGGCTCGTGTGTGCAAGGTCAGGGGCTGATTGTCGTGAGTGTCCTCGTCAATGTCAGGGGTTGGCTGGAGTGCGACGACCAGCAGCTCGCCCGGATCAGAGAGATCGTCGAACAGGACGACCCCGACCGGACGTACAGCGGTGGCTGGGCCTTTCCGCCGAGGCAGTACAACTTCGTGAACTGGGTTCTCTTCGGGGCCCAGATGCGCGACCACTCCGTCGGCTGGTTCCTGGACCGACTGCGGAGCGTGGCGCGGATTCCGGCCTCCGACGAGGACAACGACCTGATCACGGGTCTGTTCCTCGTCAGCCACGAGGTCGACGGCATGAGCGAGTGGCAGGTCCGCGACGGCACCGTCGTGATCCAGGCCGCGAGCGAGACGTATCGGTTCCTCAACGAGTAGGGCGTTGCGGCCGTCCGGAGTGAGCCGGGGTACGACGCGGCGGCGCGAACCGTAGCCCGGCTCTCGTCCGCCGCTGCCGTGCCCGGCATGAAGATGCTCGTCAGCGCCGACATGGCGGGGACCACGGGCGTCACCTGGCCGGCCGACGTGCTGCCGGGACCGTTCTTCGGGGCCGCGCCCATGTACGCCGGTCCGGTCGGCCCGAGGGCGACCGGATACAGTGCGCGAGACGGCAGCCCGGTCAGGGAGGGGAAGCGTGACCGACACCAGCAACACCCGACCCGTCGACAGCGAAGCGCGAGTGCCACGGCAGAGCCGGCTGCACCGCCTGATGCGCTACATCCCACTGATCGCCCCCGTCCTGCTGTGGGCGGTGCCCTGCTGGGTGCTCCTGTACGGCGGCCAGCACTGGCCGCTGCCGGTCACGCTGGTCGGCACCGCCCTGTTCGCCCTCGGCCTCATCGGTATGCCGCTCGCGATGATGCGCGGCCACGGCCGGCGCCAGCAGGACCGGGCGGCGATCATCGGTGACACCCTGCTGGGCGCCAGCTGGATTCTGTTCACCTGGTCCGTTCTGATCGGCGTCCTCCTGCGGCTCGCCCTGACCGTGACCGGCGTCGGCGAGAGCCAGGACCGGGCCCGGATCGTCACCTGGACCGTCCTCGGTGTCTCCGCCGTGCTGCTCGCCTGGGGGTACGCCGAGGCCCGCCGGGTGCCCCGCGTGCGCCGACTCGACGTGCGACTCCCGCGCCTGGGTGCCGGGTTGGACGGCCTCCGCGTCGCCCTCATCACCGACACCCACTACGGCCCACTCGACCGCGCTCGCTGGTCGGAACGGGTCTGCGAGACGGTGAACGCTCTGGAAGCCGACCTGGTCTGCCACACCGGCGACATCGCGGACGGCACGGCCGAACGCCGCCGCGCCCAGGCCGTCCCCCTCGGCACCGTGCGGGCCACCCGGGCCCGGGTCTACGTCACCGGCAACCACGAGTACTACAGCGAGGCCCAGGGCTGGGTCGACCTGATGGACGAGCTGGGCTGGGAGCCGCTCCGCAACCGCCATCTGCTGCTCGAACGCGGAGGCGACACCCTCGTGGTCGCCGGCGTGGACGACGTGACCGCCGAGTCCTCCGGTCTGGCAGGCCACCGCGCCCATCTCGCCGGAGCTTTGGACGGCGCCGACCCCGACCTGCCCGTCCTGCTCCTGGCGCACCAGCCCAAGTTCGTCGACCGGGCGGCAGCCGGCGGCGTCGACCTCCAGCTCTCCGGCCACACCCACGGCGGCCAGATCTGGCCCTTCCACCACCTGGTCCGCCTCGACCAGCCCGCCCTCGCAGGCCTCAGCCACCACGGCACCCGCACCCTCCTCTACACGAGTCGCGGCACCGGCTTCTGGGGGCCGCCGTTCCGCGTCTTCGCCCCCAGCGAGATCACCCTGCTCGTGCTCCGCTCCCCGCACCTGCCCACCTCGCCGTAGCACGGGGCGGCCGACGGTTCCAACGAGCCACACGTGGCGACGCTCCCCCAGGTCGGCGACGCGTGACACCTGTACCACCAGCAGACCGAGAATCTTCCTCGTCCACGCACTCGCGCGGACCCGCGACCGGGCGGCGGACGCCGTCGACGGGCTGCTCACGGTCCGGTGCGACCTCCGGGACGCGGACTCCGTCGCCTCCCTGGTGACCCGGACCACCGAGCACTTCGGCCGGCTCGGCGGCGGCGTCGCCGACGTCGACCGGTAGACCCGCGTCGCCCGAGCGGTGAAGTGCGGGGCGGTTCTTCGCCCACCTGTCGCGCGCCCGTCGCCTGCTGCGCAATGTCGGGCGCGGCACCGCAGCGCCGAGGGGGCACGTGGTGGCCCGGCTCACGGCCGTAGCGCGCGGTGGTGTCGGCACAGGTGTCGGACCGCATGCCGATGAGTACGGTCTTCGGCGACGGAAGCCGCCCCGCGAACGCGTCAGGCGGCCGGAGGCGGGGTGCCGCCGCGCCGCTTGAGCTGGTCGTTGACCGTTTCCAGGAGTTCGTCGGAGAGCTCCTCGTCGGCCACGGCACGGGACATGAGCACGGCGCCGACCAGGGCGCTGAGCGTGAGCATGGCCTCGGCCCTGGCGTCCGTGGCGTCGTCGTCCAGGCCCGCGATCAGGTCCAGGTACGCGCGGACCTGCCGCTCGTAGGCGTCCTTGATGTGGAGGTCGCCCGCGGTGCCGTCGCGTCCCGCGGCAGCGCCGAGCGGGACCAGCGCGCAGCCGGTGGCCGGGGTGTCGCGGTGCTGCTTCCCGAGATACGCGTCGATGAGGCCGGCCCGTGCGTCCCGGTCGTTCTTGCGCGCGGCCCGCTCCATCTTCGCCGAGCCCTCGGTCAGGGCAGCGGCGGCGGCCTGGGTGACGAGGTCGTCACGCGACGTGAAGTGCTTGTAGAAGCCGCCGTGCGTGAGTCCGGCCTCCTTCATGAGGTCCGCGATGCCGAGGCGGCCGATGCCGTCGGTGCGGACCTTGCGCGAGGCGATCCGCAGGACCCGTTCGCGGCTCGCCGCCTTCTCCGCCTGCGAGTGGCCCATACCGACCCCGCCTCTCCTGGATCGACGCGATGCGCCATCACCCAACTGGATGACGGTCATCATACAGCACCTCGCAGACGTGCCGGGGAGCCACTCGTTTGACATTCAGGATTACGAGCGTAATCCTGAATGAGGATGTCAAGCATCATCCAGATTGGAGTCGGAACCATGTCTCAGACCTATGACCCACGTCGCACGGCCGTTCTGCTGATCGACCCCTACAACGACTTCCTGTCCGAAGGCGGCCAGATCTGGCCGCGTCTGGAGTCCATGGCGCACGAGGTCGGCCTGCTGGACCACCTCCGCTCCGTGGTCGGCTCGGCCCGTGCGGCCGGCGTACGCGTGGTGTTCGTCCCGCACCGCCGCTGGGAGCCGGGTGACTACGAGACCTGGGCCCACCCCAACCCCACCCAGCTCAGCATCATGGAGCGGCACAGCTTCGCCCGCGGTACCTGGGGCGGGGAGTTCCACCCCGACTTCCAGCCGGTCTCCGGCGATGTCGTGATCTCAGAGCACTGGGCGCAGAGCGGGTTCGCCAACACCGACCTGGACTTCCAGCTCAAGCAGCACGGCATCACCCACGTCGTGCTGGTCGGACTCCTGGCGAACACCTGTATCGAGTCCACCGGCCGGTTCGCCATGGAACTCGGTTACCACGTGACGCTGGTGCGCGACGCCACCGCCGCCTTCGAGCCCGCGATGATGCACGCCGCGCACGAACTGAACGGCCCCACCTACGCCCACGCCATCACCACCGCGGACGAACTCACCGCCGCGTTCGAGGGAGCGCACGCATGACCCTGACCGGAGACATGACCCTGACCGGAGAGCTGCTGATCGGCACGGCCCGGGTGCCCGCCACCGCCGGGACCATGAAGGCGCTCAACCCCGCCACCGGGGAGTTCGTCGAGCCGGAGTTCGCCTTCGGCGGCGCGGCCGAGGTCGACCGGGCGGTCCGCCTCGCGGACGACGCCTTCGACAGCTACAGCCACACCTCACTCGCCGAGCGGGCCGCGTTCCTCGACCTCGTCGCGGACGGGCTGGAGGCGGTCAAGGACGAGCTCGCCGCCCGTACCGCGCTGGAGACCGGCCTGCCGGCCGCCCAGCTGGCAGGCGAGGCGGCGCGGACCGCCGACGTGTTCCGCAAGTTCGCCGACGTCGTCCGCGCGGGCCGCTTCCTCCAAGCGGCCGTCGACACCGCGCAGCCGGACCGCCGGCCCGCGCCGCGCATGGACCACCGGCTGCAGAAGGTGGCCCTGGGACCGGTGGTGATCTTCGGCGCCGGCAACTTCCCGATCTCCTACTCCGTGATGGGCGGTGACACCGCCTCCGCTCTCGCCGCCGGCTGCCCCGTCGTCGTCAAGGCCCACAACGCGCACCCCGGTGCCTCCGAGATCCAGGGCCGGGTCATACAGCGGGCGGTCGCCGAGGCGGGACTGCACGAAGGCGTCTTCTCCCTGGTCCGCGGCGCCGGCAACGAGATCGGCGAGGCGCTGGTCGACCATCCGCTGGTCCGGGCGGTCACCTTCACCGGCTCCGAGGGCGGCGGCATGGCCCTCTACCGCCGGGCCCAGCGGCGTCCCGAACCCATCCCCGTGTTCACCGAGATGACCAGCGTCAACCCGACCTTCGTCCTGCCCGCGGCCCTGGCGGCCCGCGGCCCGGAGATCGGCGCGGGCCTGGTGCAGCGCGCCATGTACAACGTCGGGCAGGCCTGTCTGAAGCCCGCCGTCCTCCTCGCCGTCGACGGACCCGGCTTCCGGGAACTGCGGGACGCCGCGGCCGCCGAGATACGGAAGGCGGACGCCCGGACCATGCTCACGCCCGGCATCCACGACTCCTACACCCGCAACGCGCGGCGTATGGAGGACGGCGGCGCCACCCTGATCGGCACCGGAGCGGACCCGGCCCGCGCCGGGGAGGGCCAGTCCCTGCTGTACGAGGTCACCGGCGAGCAGCTGCTGGCCGAACCCGCCCTGCGCGAGGAGGTCTTCGGCCCGGCGGTCCTGTTGGTGAGGCTGACCGGTGCGGAGCAGCTGTTCGAGGTGGCCCGCGCCTTCCGCGGACAGCTCTCGGCCACCCTGCACGCCGATGCCGCCGACCGCGCCGCGGCCGAACGGCTCCTGCCGATCCTGGAACGGCGCACCGGCCGCATCGTGTTCAACGCCTTCTCGATCCCGCAGGAGGTCTCCCACGCCGCCACCCACAGCGGCCCGTTCCCGGCGACCTCCGACAGCCGGTTCACCTCGGTGGGCATGGGCGCGATCGAGCGGTTCGTCCGCCCGGTCACCTACCAGAACTTCCCGGACGCCCTCCTGCCGGAGCCGCTGCGCGAGGCGAACCCGCTGCACGTCTGGCGGCTCGTCGACGGCGCACCCGGCCGGCACTGACCACCCGCACGGGCTCCGTTCGCCCCCCGAACGGAGCCCGTCGGCTCCCCCGGAACGAAAGGCGATCCTGCCATGTCCATCACCGACCGAACGGCGGCGGAGAACGAACGCGCGGCCCGTGACGAGGTCCGCGAAAAGCTGCTAGGCGCCTGGCGACTCATGTCGTACACCGCCACAAGCGTCGACGGGGAGGTCATCAGCCCGCTCGGCCCCACACCGTACGGCCTGATCGTCTACACCCCCCAGGGACACATGTCCGCCCAGCTGGGCCGCGGCGACCGCCCGCCCCTGCGGTCGGCACGCCTCGAGGACGCGGCGGCCGACGAGCTGGCCCGGGCGGCGGCCGACTACCTCGCCTACGGCGGCCCGTTCGAGGTCGTCGGTCCGGCCACCGTCGAGCACCACGTCACGACCAGCCTCTTCCCGAACTGGATCGGACGGTCCCAGGTCCGGCAGGTGAGCTTCGACGGCCCGCTCCTCACCCTCCGCGTCGCCACCCCCACCCGCCTGTGGGGCGCGGACCGCACGGCCGAACTCACGTGGAGCAGACTGGCCTGAGGCGGGTCGGCCGACGGGCTCCGCGGTGCCGTGGAGCGACAGGTGCGGTGCCGGGGTACGGGACCGCCCGCGGCCGCGGCACGGGACAGGGCGGTGGGGAGCAGGCGTGAGCGAGTCGGCGGCCGGTGCCGGCCCGGCGCCCCCTGCGGCAGGCGCAGGCGTACCCAATACCCGCACGGCGCCGCGGCGATGACCCGATCGGCCCGCCGGAAGGTGCTTGCCCGGCGGTTCTTCGGGTACGGCGTTTGCATAGGTGATACCTGCAATGGCAGCGGGATTCGGAAAGCGATGCCTCCGTGACTGGTCTCAGTGGCTCCAGGGACGAACGATCAGGCGGACCGCGCGACGGTCCCGTCCCCCTCGCCGCGGCGCTGACCGACGCCGTGGACTGTCTGATCCACCTGTGGTCGGACGCCGCGCAGAGTACGAACCTGCGCCTGTCGCCGCACCAGTTGCGGGCACTGCGGATTCTGGAGGAGGAGCCGGGCCTCAACCTCACCGCCTTGGCGGTGGGCATGGAGATCGGGCTGCCGACCGCCAGCCGGCTGTGCGGCCGGCTGGAAGCGGCCGGTCTGCTGGAGCGTGTGCTGCATCCGCGCAGACGGCGTGAGGTACGACTGCTCCTGACAGGGCAAGGCCACCGGGTACTGGACGAGATGGCCTCGCGCAGAGCTCGCGCCCTGGCCGCCGTGCTCGCGGCCATGGAGCCGGCCGCGCGGGAGGCTCTCCGGCAAGGGCTCCAGGGCTTTCTGGCCGCCGCCCGGGACCGCGGAGCGCACGATCGTCACGGCGGCGATCCCTGACCGGGCCCGGCGCGTCGACGCAACGGGCCTTCCGCCGCCGGTCGGCCCCACCGGGCGTTCGCGCGGCAGAGGAGCGGGCGCGAACCCGCCTCCCGGGTCACGACGGGCGGGGACGCCCGCGCCAGTCCAGACAGACGGCCAGGGCGTCGTCCTCGGCCATGACGGCCTCACCCCGGTGGCCCGCCAGTTCGCGCAGGATGGCACGGGGTACCTCGGCGGCGGGCAACAGCCGGGTGGAGTGGATGGCCCGGGCCAGCGCCCGATCCCCGTACGCCTCCCCCTTCGGGGAGTACACCGCGTGGACACCGTCGCTGACGAAGACGAGCCGGTCTCCGGGCTCGACCTCGAATTCCTGCGCCACGTAGTCCGTCTCCTCGAACATGCCGAGGGGCAGTTGCGCCTCGAAGGGGACACGTTCGACAGTCCCGCCGCGCAGCCGCAGGAGCTGCGGGGAACCCGCGTCCACGACACTCACCCGCCCGGTGTCCAGGTCGAAGTCGAACATGAGGACGGACAGATACCGGCGGCCTCGGTAGTGGGCGTAGACGGCCTGGTCGGCCAGAGCCGCCTGGTCGGCGATGGAGATTCCGGCGCGGCGCGCGTTGCGCAGGGCGTTGATGGCGAGGCTGGTCAGCAGAGCCGCCTCTATGCCCTCGCCCATGCCGTTGGTGACGTACAGCATCAGGTGGTCGGCGGTCGCAGACCAGTCGAAGTTGTCGCCGAAGACGGCGTAGGCGGGCTCCAGCTGGCCGCCGAGGTCGTACTCGGGCCGGGTGCAGGAGCGACCGGGCAGCAACTGCCACTGCATCTCGGCCGCCAGGGTGAGCCGGTCCTTGCGCCGGGCCTGGAGATACAGGTCGGTGTCGCGTTCGGCCACGAGCACCTCGTGCGCCAGCACCTCGGCGATCTCGGCCAGTTCGGAAACATACCCGCGTGTCGCGTCGTCGCCGGGCAGCGTCACGGACAGCACGCCGAGCCGGTCGCCGCGCACGCTGACCGGCAGGTGGACGCGCATCCGCCGGTCCTGGCCCTCCTCGCAGTAGGGCTCCTGCGAACCGAAGGCCCGCCCGGCCGGGCTGCCGTGCACCGGCACCGGCACCAGGTTGTGCGGCCGCACCGACACCGGCTGCAGTGCCGTCAGGCCGTAGTCGGCCATGAAGAGCTCGACGGCCTCCGCGCCGTACTGCTCGGTCAGCACGACGCGGACGGCGTCGAGCAACTCGTGGGGAGCCGCTGTGCGCACGGCACGCTCAGCGGTCTGGAATCTGTTCACGATGAGGAATGCACCATTCTTTCTCCCGGCACCGTGCGGGCCCGGCCGAGTGGGCGGGGCTTCGCGAGAGCCGCGTCGGTCGTTCCGAGGGAGGTCCGTGTGGGGTGGGGCTCCTAGTAGGCTGAAAGGTGCCCCAGTGCCTGCGAGAGTGTGATCGTGACTGCCTTCCGCCGCCGCCCAGAGCCCGATGAGGTCGCACGCGTGACCACCAAGGCCGTTGAGCTGCTGGAAGTTGTGTGGGGCCGTGCCTCGACCGCGCCTACCTCTGCCTCCCAGTTGCGCGTGCTGCACATCCTTGAGCACCACGACGGCATCAATCTGCGCACTCTCGCCGAGTCGCTCGCCTCCACTCCTCCGTCCACGAGCCGACTGTGCGATCGGCTACAGGCCGCGGGATTCATCGAGCGCATGGTGGGCGCGGAGGATCGACGCGAGGTACGGCTGCATCTCAGCGGCCGGGGCCGCTCCTTCCTGGCCGATCTGCGTGCCCGCCGGGAGAGCGAGCTCCAGAAGGTGCTGGCGGACATGCCCGCCGCCAAGCGTGTCGCCCTGCTGGAGGGGCTGGAGGCGTTCTGTGCCGCCGCGGCGACGCAGATACCCGACGAGGCCCCCGAGTCCGACAGCCGGACCGCCTGAACAACCCGTACGGCACCGGTGCCACCACCGCTCCATGACGATGGCGGCCGGCGCCGGGGGCGGCCCCTGTCCACCGGAACATTCCAGGTCCTTCCCCGTGTACGTCCGACTCGGCTACTCTGTTGCCTCATGGCTATTATTGTCAAACGACAACAGTTCTCGGTGTCGCGCTTACCCTGTCCGACTACCCCCGTTCCGATGCGATCCGCGATGACTGTGCGATATGTCTCGTAAATCCCGAGACTGAACGTTGACACAAGGATGGCGCGATGCCCGCGGCTCCCGAACTGAGAGCGCATATCGACCGCGACGAGCAGACCTTCGTGATCACCGTGCGCGGCGATGTCGACTACGCCGACGCCGAGGGTTTCGAACAGGCCTGGGAGGCGGCCGATCGTGCGGCGATGCCCGTGACAGCGGTCGACCTGACGCAGGTCACCTTCGCCGACAGCATGCTTCTCAACGCCCTCATCGAGGCTCGTCTGCGCCATCGGGCCAGCGGGCGCGACCTGGTGCTGATCGGCCCCCTGCGGCCCGCCGTCAGCCGACTCCTGACGATCACGGGCGCCATCCGGCTGTTCACCATCACCGAGACCGGCAGGTGACGGTCAGCGGGCCACGCGGTTTCGCGCCGCGTGCCGGAGCCTGACCGCGGCGTAGACGAGGTCGGCGAGAAGCACCACCGCACCGATGACCAGCAGGTAGAAGAGTCCATGAGCGGTGAACCCGATGATGCCCAGGACAAGGGCCACGAGGATCAGAAGCAGGAACAGGCTCATCGGCTCTCCTATCAACCGTCGGCTTCGCTGGGTCAGCGGCGCGCCAGTCGGCGCTCACCGCCGGCGCCAGGGGTGTAGTCGAGTGCGTAGTGCGCGAAGACGGCGGGCTCCTGCACGGCCGGGAGCTCGCCGTCCGTGTCGATCGCAGGGGCCTTCTTGACCGTGTCCTTGTCGTAGGCGACCTTCAGATAGCCCGGACCGACGGTCGCGTTCGCGAGCGGCACGAACACCAGGCGCCGACGGGTGGGCAGGCCGACCGTCACGGTGGCGTAGAAGGGCTGGTCGGTCGCGGTGTCGACGTAGACCGACTCCAGGACTCCGACCTTGTGCCCGAGGGTGTCGACCACGTCGTGACCGCGCCACTCTCGGATATCGCCTGCTTCGAACATCGGACACCTCCGTGGGGGCGGGTACCCGCGATCGCGCGGTTGACGCCGACGACCGGCCGGACCGCCGCGAGGGCGCGCTGCGCGTCCACGGGGCGCCGCTCCCCGTCGCCGACAGTGCCGAGGCCCCCGTCCCGGCGGCGGGCCGTCAGCGCGGCGCCACGCGGATGCCCACGAGGCAGGTGTCGTCGTCGGTGTCGGACCTGCTGTGGGTCAGCAGCCGGTCCAGCTGCTGCTCCAGGGTCGGCGGAACCATGCGCGCGGTCGTCAGCAGGTGCGCCAGGGACTCCTCCACGGACCGATCACGGCGCTCGATCAGGCCGTCCGTGTACATCAACAACGTGTCGTCGATTGCGAGTTGGACCTCGTGCTCCTGGTACCCGGCCTCGGGCACGGCACCCAGCAGCAGCCCCTGGACCAGGGGCAGCGGCTCCGCCTCACCGCCACGGACCAGCACGGGCGGCAGATGACCGGCCCGCGCCCAGCGCAGGATGTGGCGGTCGGGGTCGTAGAGACCGCACACCGCGGTGGCGGTGACGGAACCGGTCAGATGATGGGTGACCATGTTCAGCCAGGACAGCAGCTGCCCCGGTCCGGCGCCGGTCACGGCGAGCCCGCGCAGCGCGTTGCGCAGGACGACCATGCTGGTGGCCGCCTCGATGCCGTGTCCGGCGACATCGCCCACGCACACCAGCACCTGCCCGGACGGCAGCACGACCGCGTCGTACCAGTCGCCGCCGACCAGGTGCTGGGTCTCCGCGGGCCGGTAGCGCACGGCCAGGTCCAGCCCGGGGACCGCCAGCGGGGCTTGTGCGGGCGGCATGATGGCGTGCTGGAGCTGGAGGGTGAGCCGGTTGCGTTCGCTGGCCTGCTGCTCGGTATGGGCGAGCTGGTCGCGGGTCGCGGCGAGAGCGACCTCCGTCCAGTGATGTGCGGAGATGTCCTGGTAGGCGCCGCGTACGACGTACAGCTGCCCGCCGGAGTCGAGGACCGGTTCGGCCGCCACCCGGATATGGCGGGTGACGCCGTCGGGGCGCTGCAGGCGGAAGGCCGTGGACGCGGGCCGGCGGTGGTGCAGCAGGGTGCGCAGGAAGCGGCCGATGGTGACGGCGTCGTCGGGGTGGGCATGGGCGGGCAGGTCCTCCAGCGGCACCGGGGCGCCGGAGCCGGGCTTGCCGTAGAGGTGGTAGAGCTGGCCGTTCCAGGTGATCTCGCCGGTGAGGAGGTTCTCCTCGAAGCCGCCGATACGGCCGAGGCGCTGCGCGTGCTGGAGCAGGCTGGCCAGGCGGGCGGTCTCGTCCTCGATGCGCCAGATCAGCAGGACGCAGCCGCCGTGCCGGCTGACGTTGATGTCGGCGACCGCCGCCAGCGGGACGTCGTCGACCAGGGCGGTGAGCCGCACGCGGTGGGCGCGGTAGGGCTCGCCGGTGGCGTAGACGCGCTCGATCCGCTCGAAGAGTTCGCTGTGGCCGGCGGCCATCGGATAGGTCTCCAGCAGCAGGGCGCCGTTGATGACAGCCCGCGGCCTGCCGCCGGGGTCCAGGAAGCGGCCGTTGACGTGGTGGATGCGGAAGTCGACGAGGTCGCCGTCGGCATCCAGGTGCGGCATGAGCACCAGGGCGGGGTCGTGGAGTCCGTCGGCCAGGTCCATCAGCTCGGTGACGCCGGGCAGCACGGGCCGGCCGGTGCCGCCGTGGGCCTGGTCCGGGGACCCGGTGTCCAGGGTGTGCGCGCACAGCTCGGCCAGAGCCTCGATCTGCCGGACGACCGGCGCGGGAGGCGTCTCCAGCGGCGCGGGCCAGACGATCTCCAGTACGCCGTGGATGCGCCCGCCGGTGCCGGCCGCCACGGCGACCCGGCCGCCGTCGGGATGGTGGTGCTGGCCGATGGAGGGCAGCCCGGTCTCGGCCAGGCTGCGGATCCAGTGCCCCGAGCGCTCCGCGAGGCCGCGGCGGCCCACCGTCGCCACCCCCGGCGGCACATGCCGCCAGCGCCCGGCCTCGGCGGAGGAGAATCCGGCGTTGCCCACCAGGGTGAGCGAGCCGTCGGCGCCCAGTGCCCAGATCGCGACCGCCTCCGCGCCCAGGGGGGCCAGCGCGTGTTCCAGCAGGGACTCGGCCACGGCCTGGGTGTCCTGGGCGGCCAGCGCACCGCTCTCGGCGGCCCGCAACCGTACGGCGGAGGAGTGGCTGTCCGCGGAGTCGACGGCCTCGGTACGGGCGGCGGTGGCCGCGAAAAAAGCGGCGGTCACCTCCGACATCCGGTCCCGTGCCGCCTGGTTGATGACGTCGACCGCGAACTCCAGGGGTGTCACCCCCGCCTGTTCGGCGAGCTCGGCCAGCTGCCGGGCCGCCTGCGCCGGGCCACAGCCCAGCCGTTCGACCAGGATGCCCTTGGCCAGCTCGATCAGGGCACGCCCGTCGGCCTCGGCATGCGCCGCCCGCACCTCGCGGCGCAGCCGCTCCACGGTCGCCGCCAGCCTGCCGAGCGGGGACGACCGGCCGGGCTCGTCCGGCTGACCGGTGGCGGCTCCCCGCGTGTTCCCGACGACGCCGGGCGGCTCGATGCCCACCGGGCCGATGCCTTCCGGCACGCGTGGTTGGCCCCCCAGGTCGTCGGCACCGGGCGGTCCGGGAGGTTCGGGCGATGGACGGAGATCACTCACGGTGGGCCTGTTTCTCGGCTGGGACGCCCCGGGGCGTTACCCGGCCTGCTGGTGGACGCAGTGGCGGTGGCGCGTCGTCACACGGCCAGCCAGCGACGGACGCGGGCGATGAGGTCGTTCGTGTCGACGGGCTTGGTGATGTAGTCGTTGGCCCCCGAGGCGAGGCTCTTCTCCTGGTCGCCCGGCATGGCCTTGGCGGTGACGGCGATGATGGGCAGCTCCGCGTACTGGGGCATGGCCCGGATCTCCGCGGTGGCGGCGTAGCCGTCCATCTCCGGCATCATCACGTCCATCAGCACCAGGCAGACGTCCGGGTGGGCGAGCAGCATCTCGATGCCCTTGCGGCCGTTGTCGGCGTGCAGGACCTGGAATCCGTGCAGTTCCAGCACGCCGCTGAGGGCGAACAGGTTGCGCGCGTCGTCGTCGACCACCAGGACCGTCCGGCCGAGGAAGGAGTCGTCCACCACCTGCGCGGCCGGGCGGTGCGGCTCCTCGGCGCGCACCAGCGACAGCACGTCACCGGGCTGTTCGGCGGACAGGTGCAGGGTGATGCGCTCGCGCAGCTCGTCCAGGCTGGACAGGAAGTCCAGCGGCCGGCCGCCCGCGAGGGCACGCAGCGCCTGCTCCTGGGCCAGATCCACCCGGTGCCCGGTGTGCACCAGGACGGGCACGCTGGCCAGCGCGGAGTCGCCGCGCATGGCCTCCAGGAAGTCCGCGCCCTCCTTGCCGGGCACGCCCAGTTCCAGGACGACGCAGTGGCAGGGCTCGGCCGCCAGCGTGCTCGCCGCCTCCTGCGCCCCCACGGCGGTGATGAGGTCGATCGCCCCGTGCGGGTCGCCGGGGTCGTGCGCGAGGTCCGCCACGGCCCGCTCGGCGACCAGGGCGAGCAGACCGCGCGGGCGCTCCTCGATCACCAGGAGCCGGCGCCTGCGGTGCTCGGGGACCGGCACGGAAGCGGGCAGCAGCCGGGGTGCC
Source organism: Streptomyces sp. NPDC007157 (assembly GCF_040634235.1). Lineage (NCBI taxonomy): Bacteria > Bacillati > Actinomycetota > Actinomycetes > Kitasatosporales > Streptomycetaceae > Streptomyces > Streptomyces sp. NPDC007157. The sequence goes on along the minus strand of NZ_JBEYFE010000004.1, from coordinate 183,471 downwards.
GGTGCCGTCTCGGAGGCGGCGACGGCGCGGGGCTGCTCCACCGGCCGGCCGCCGGTCTCCAGCAGCTCCTCGAAGTCGGCGCGCGCGACGGGCAGGTACAGCGTGAACGTACTGCCCTGACCGGGGGTGCTGTCGACGGTGACGGCGCCGCCGAGCAGATGGGCGATCTCCCGGGTGATGGACAGGCCGAGACCGGTGCCGCCGTACTTGCGGCTGGTGGTCCCGTCGGCCTGCTGGAAGGCGCCGAAGATCGTCTCCAGCTGCTGGTGGGGGATGCCGATGCCGGTGTCGAGGACCCGGAAGGCGACCACCGGACCGCCGCGCAGCACACCCGGCGGCACTTCCCGGTCGGCGGCCGGCTCGATCCGCAGCTCGACGCCGCCCTGTTCGGTGAACTTCACCGCGTTGGACAGCAGGTTGCGCAGGATCTGACGCAGCCGGGAGTCGTCGGTGAGCAGGTCGGCGGGCGTACCGGTCGCGGTGGCCACCGTGAACTCGAGGCTCTTCTGGGTCGTCATCGGCCGGAAGGTCGCCTCGACGTACTCCAGCAGCTGGCGCAGCGGAACCCGCTCGGGAGCCACGTCCATCTTGCCGGCCTCCACCTTGGAGAGGTCGAGGATGTCGTTGATCAGCTGCAGCAGGTCCGAGCCCGCCGAGTGGATGATGCCCGCGTACTCGACCTGCTTCGGGGTGAGGTTGCGCGAGGGGTTCTGCGCCAGCAACTGGGCCAGGATCAGCAGGCTGTTGAGCGGGGTGCGCAGCTCGTGGCTCATGTTGGCCAGGAACTCCGACTTGTACTTGGAGGCCAGCGCCAGCTGCTGCGCACGGGTCTCCAGTTCCTGCCGCGCCTGCTCGATCTGCAGGTTCTTCGCCTCGATGTCACGGTTCTGCGAGGCCAGCAGGGACGCCTTCTCCTCCAGCTCGGCGTTGGAGCGCTGCAGTTCGTCCTGCTGCACCTGCAACTCCTCCGACCTGGCCTGCAGTTCGGAGGTCAGTCGCTGGGACTCCCCCAGCAGCTCGTCGGTGCGGGCGTTGGCCACGATGGTGTTGAGGTTGACGCCGACGGTCGGCACCAGCTGGGTGAGGAAGTCCTGGTGGATCTGGGTGAAGCGGGTCAGCGAGGCCAGTTCGATGACGCCGAGGACCTGCTCCTCGACCACGATGGGCAGCACGACCAGGGCACTGGGCACGGCCTGCCCGAGCCCGGAGGAGATGGTGACATAGCCCTCCGGCAGTTCCTCGACGATGATGACCCGCCGGTTGCGCGCGGCCTGCCCGACCAGGGAACGTCCGACCGGGATACGGGTGGGCCGCTCGGTGTCGTCCGGATAGCCGTACGAACCCACCAGGCGCAGTTCATGGCCACGCTCGGTGTCCTCCGCCAGATAGAAGGCGCCGTACTGGGCCGACACCAGCGGAGTGAGCTCGTCCATGATCAGCTCGGCGACCACGGGCAGGTCCCGGTGGCCCTGCATCAGGCCGGAGATACGGGCGAGGTTGGTCTTGAGCCAGTCCTGTTCCTGGTTGGCCCGGGTGGTCTCGCGCAGGGACTCCACCATGGAGTTGATGTTGTCCTTGAGGTCGGCGACCTCGCCCGACGCCACCACGGTGATGGAGCGGGTCAGATCGCCCTCCGCGACGGCGCTCGTGACCTCGGCGATCGCCCGCACCTGCCGGGTGAGGTTCCCGGCCAGTTCGTTGACGTTCTCCGTCAGCCGCTTCCAGGTGCCCTCGACGCCCTCCACCTCGGCCTGGCCGCCCAGCCGGCCCTCGCTGCCGACCTCGCGGGCGACGCGGGTGACCTCGGCGGCGAACGACGACAGCTGGTCGACCATCGTGTTGATGGTGGTCTTCAGCTCCAGGATCTCGCCCCGGGCGTCCACGTCGATCTTCTTCGACAGGTCGCCGCCGGCCACCGCGGTCGTCACCAGGGCGATGTTGCGCACCTGCCCGGTGAGGTTGTTGGCCATGGAGTTGACGTTGTCCGTCAGGTCCTTCCAGGTCCCGGCCACGTTCGGCACATGGGCCTGACCGCCGAGCCGACCCTCGGTGCCCACCTCGCGCGCCACCCGGGTGACCTCGTCGGCGAACGCCGACAGCGTGTCGACCATGGTGTTGATGACGTCCGCCAGCGCGGCGACCTCGCCCTTGGCCTCCACGGTGATCTTCTGCGAGAGGTCGCCGCGCGCTACCGCCGTGGCGACCTGGGCGATCGAGCGGACCTGCCCGGTCAGGTTGGACGCCATCACGTTGACGTTGTCCGTGAGGTCCTTCCAGGTCCCCGACACGCCCGGCACGATCGCCTGGCCGCCGAGGTTGCCCTCGGTGCCGACCTCGCGGGCGACGCGGGTGACCTCGTCGGCGAAGGCGGAGAGCTGGTCGACCATCGTGTTGATGGTGTTCTTCAGCTCCAGGATCTCACCACGGGCGTCGACGGTGATCTTCTGCGAGAGGTCGCCCTGCGCCACCGCGGTGGCCACCTGGGCGACGTTGCGGACCTGGGAGGTGAGGTTGCCCCCCATGAAGTTCACGGAGTCCGTCAGGTCGCGCCAGGTGCCCTTGACCCCCTTGACGTCCGCCTGGCCGCCGAGACGGCCTTCGGTGCCCACTTCGCGGGCGACGCGGGTGACCTCGTCGGCGAAGGCGGAGAGCTGGTCGACCATCGTGTTGATGGTGTTCTTCAGCTCCAGGATCTCACCACGGGCGTCGACGGTGATCTTCTGCGAGAGGTCGCCCTGCGCCACCGCGGTCGTCACCTGGGCGACGTTGCGGACCTGGGAGGTGAGGTTCCCGGCCATGAAGTTGACCGAATCGGTCAGGTCACGCCAGACGCCGCCGACCCCGGGCACCTGCGCCTGGCCGCCCAGCCGGCCCTCGCTGCCCACCTCGCGCGCCACCCGGGTGACCTCGTCGGCGAAGGCGGACAGCTGGTCGACCATCGTGTTGACGGTCTCCTTCAGCTGGAGGATCTCCCCACGCGCCGGCACGTCGATCTTCTGGGACAGATCACCCCTCGCCACCGCCGTGGCCACCTGGGCGATGTCACGGACCTGCGTGGTCAGATTGCCCGCCATGGCGTTGACCGAGTCGGTCAGATCCGCCCAGGTGCCGGAGACCCCGGGGACCTGCGCCTGGCCGCCCAGCGTGCCCTCGGTGCCCACCTCGCGGGCCACCCGCGTCACTTCCGAGGTGAACAGGGACAGCTGGTCGACCATGCCGTTGAAGACCGTGGCGATGTCGCCGAGCAGGCCCTGTCCGTCGGAGGGCAGCCGGGTGCCGAAGTCACCGTCCCGTACCGCCGTCAGGCCGGCCAGCAGCTGCCGCAACTCCTGCTCGCCCGGTCCCTGGACCTGGGCGTCCACCGACACGCCGCTCATGCACACCCTCGTTCCGCTCCCCAGAGTCCCCACCCCGAGGACCCGGAACCTCGCCGGAGCCGTAGAGCTCCGCCCACCAGCGGCGATTCCGCGTTCGGCGGCCTCGTCCGATGGGAAATCGGTCGCAGGTTAACTCAGTTGTCGGCCGACAACCAAAGCCGGGCGCGAATACCGCGGCGCACCGAAAACAAGGAGATGCAGGAGGGCATGCCGAAGCCGGTCCGGGGTACTCGGCCGGATTTGCCGAAGGCGGGCCCGCGGAGCGGGCGTCGGCCTCGTCTCACGCGGCGATGGCGTCCCGCACGGTCGGGTGACAGGTGGCGAGGGTGTCGAGTCCCACCAGCTGCACGGTGCGCAGCACGGAGTCCCGGACCCCCGCCAGACGCAGCCATCCCCGCGCGGCCCGAGTCGCCTGGTGGGCGGCGATCAGGGCGTTGATCCCGCTGGAATCCATGAACGTGACCCCGCTCAGATCGACGACGACCCGAGAGCCGGCGGTGGGGTCCGCCGGAGGCATGGCCCGGGCCAGGGCACCCACACTCTCGTAGTCGATCTCGCCGCGGAGGCCGAGCACGGTGATGCCGTCGACGTCGGTCCGGGTGACGGACAGCTCACCGCGATCCATCGCTCTTTGTTCGTCTGCCACGTGCGTCCTCCGCACCCTCGGTCCGGGCCGCGTCACCTGTCTGCAGCGAACGTGCCCAGGGATGCGCGGTGCGATGCACGAGAGGGGGCATCCGAATCCGGGCGGCGCGGGAGTAACACGGCGGATCGCCGGGTAGACGCGCGCCCATGAACGGGGTATCGCCGATCGTCGGCAGGAAGTCAGTCCCGCCTGAGGAGTGTTCCCGGATGGCGGATGCCGCACCTGCCGATGTCACCATCGCCTTGGACGGGGCGGACGGCTGCATCGCCGACGCACGGAACCAGACATCGGACTTCCTGACGCGGGCCGAGTCCGCGCCGGGACTGCCGGTGCCGGCCCGCACCCGGGAGCTGGCGCAACTGGTGGTGAGCGAACTCGTCACCAACGCGCTGAAGTACGCGCCCGGACCGGTACTGCTGCGCCTGAGTGCCGCCGACGGCCTGGTGGAGATCGAGGTGTGGGACACCGATCCGACCCTTCCGCTGGCCCGAGCGGCCGACGCCGGACGGGTGGGCCAGCACGGTCTGGAGATCGTGCTGGCGCTGGTGCGGGACTTCGAGGCCCGACGGGAGCCCGTGGGCAAGCGCATCATCGCCCGGCTGGCGTTGTTCGAGTGATCGCCGCAGGCCGGTGCGACGGTCCGGGCGGTGGAATCGCCGGTCATCGGGTCGGCCACAGCGCGCACCGCACCCGTTCGGCGTAACGTGAGGCGCCGGGGCGGCTTCGAGCCACGCAGGGTGCCGATGCCGTGCGGCGGCCCGCCGGCCCCGTGGCCTGCACCTCTCACGAGTCAGGAGCGCACCATGGCGCCACCCGTCCGCCGGCCCGCGGGCCGCGGCCCCGCTGCCCGGCGCACCGCCGTCGGGCTCGTCACCACCTTGGTCGCCGTCGGCGCGTGCAGCGCGCCGGCCGCCGGGGACGAAGCCCACCGCGTGTCCGCCACCGCCTGCGCCGACAAGGTCTATACGGGAATGACCCAGGCGCAGCGCGTCGGCCAGTTGTTCATGGGCGGGGTCGCCGCCGCCCGCCCCAGCACCACGGACCTGCGCACCCTGCGCACGTACCATGTCGGCTCCGTCATGTTGACCGGGCGCAGCACCGCCGGCACCACGGCGACGAAGAAGGTCGTCGACGGGGTGCGCGCGCAGGCGGACACGGTCGCCGGTCACCGGGTCGGGCTGATCGTGGCCACCGACCAGGAAGGCGGACAGGTACAGGTGCTCAGCGGGCCGGGCTTCTCGGTCATTCCCAACGCCCTGACCCAGGGCACGTGGAGCACGACGACCCTGCGCGCCCGCGCCGCGACCTGGGCCAAGCAGCTCAAGGCGGCGGGCCTCGACCTCAATCTCGCCCCGGTCGCCGACGTGGTGCCCGCGAGCCTCGGCACCCGCAACGCTCCCATCGGGCGCTACTACCGCGAGTACGGCCACACCCCCGCTGTCGTGACCTCGCACACCGGCGCCTTCGCCGCGGGGTTCCGCACGGCCGGGGTCATGACCACCTTCAAGCACTTCCCCGGGCTGGGCCAGGTCACCGGCAACACCGACACCACCGCGAACGTCGTCGACTCGGTGACCACCGCCTCCAGCGCGAGCCTCCAGCCGTTCCGCAGCGGGATCGCGGCCGGCACGCCGTTCGTGATGGTCTCCTCGGCGAAGTACACCAAGATCGACTCGAAGCACCTGGCCGTGTTCTCCCCGACCGTCATCAACTCGCTGCTGCGCACCAAGTTCGGCTTCAAGGGAGTCGTCATCTCCGACGACATCGGCCAGGCGGTCGCGGTACGCGCCTACACCCCGGCCCAGCGGGCGGTGAACTTCCTGACCGCCGGCGGCGACATGATCCTCACGGTCAAGGCGTCGACCGTGCCGGCGATGGTGCAGGGCGTGCAGGCCCGGATGGCGGCTAGCGCCTCCTTCCGCACCACGGTCGCGGCCTCTGTGCACCGCATCCTCACGGCCAAGGCCACGGCAGGCCGGCTCACCTGCAGCTGAGACCCACCCCACGCAACCAGGCATATTTACTTATGCCTGGTTGAGCAGTCCAGACTGATAAACCTAGTATTAGTACATGTGAAGACAGATATAGCCTCCGATGCCGGCGGTGCACGCGATCTGAGCGACCCCTCTCTGCTCGCCACCGAGCTCCGGCTCGCGGTGGGCCGTATGACGCGGCGGCTGCGACAGGCCCACGCGGTGGGGGACGTATCGCTCTCGGGCGTGTCCGTGCTCGCGCGGCTCGCCGCCGACGGCCCCGACTCCCCCACGTCTCTCGCCGAGATGGAGCGGGTGCGGCCGCAGGCCATGGCCACCACCCTCGCCCAGCTCGAACAGCGCGGCCTGGTCCGCCGTACCCCCGACGCGGCGGACGGGCGGCGGAGCATCGCGGCCGTCACCGACGAGGGGCGGGCCATGCTCGCCGAACGGCGCTCCGAATCGGTGCAGCGGCTCGCGAACGTCCTCGACGCGTTCTCCGCCGAGGAGCGCGAGACCCTCGGGGCGGCCGTGCCGCTCCTCGCCCGGCTGGCGGAACAGCTGTGAGCGCGCGCGGCTGGCCCGGCACCCTGCGCTCGGCCCGCCACAAGGACACCCCTCCCGGGCCGGGCTACAAGTGGGTCGCGCTCTCCAACACCACACTCGGTGTGCTGATCGCCACGATGGACGCGTCGATCGTGATCATCTCGCTGCCGGCGATCTTCCGCGGCATCGGCCTCGACCCGCTCGCGCCCGGCAACATCGGCTATCTGCTCTGGATGATCCTCGGGTACCTGCTGGTCTCCGCGGTCCTGGTGGTCGTGCTCGGGCGGCTCGGCGACATGTTCGGGCGGGTGAAGATCTACAACCTCGGGTTCCTGATCTTCGCCTGTGCCTCGGTCGCGCTGTCGCTCGATCCGTTCCGTGCGGGGGCGGGCGCGATGTGGCTGATCCTGTGGCGGATCGTGCAGGCCTTCGGCGGGTCGATGCTCACCGCGAACTCGGCCGCCATCCTCACCGACGCCTTCCCCACCCGGCAGCGCGGCATGGCGCTCGGCATCAACCAGATCACCGCGCTGGCGGGCCAGTTCCTCGGTCTGCTCGCGGGCGGTCTGCTCGCCGTCGTCGACTGGCGTGCCGTGTTCTGGGTGAGCGTCCCGGTCAGCATCACCGGCACGATCTGGTCGTACCTGAGTCTGCGCGAGACCTCGACGGGCCGGCCCGGCCGGATCGACTGGCTGGGCAACATCACCTTCGCGGCGGGCGCCGGGATCCTGCTGGCCGGCATCACGTACGGGATCCAGCCGTACGGCGGCAGCGCCACCGGCTGGGGGAATCCGTGGGTGCTGACCGGCCTGATCGGTGGCGCCGGTCTGCTGCTGGCCTTCTGCGTCATCGAGACGCGGGTCGCCGATCCCATGTTCAACCTGGCGCTCTTCAAGAACAGGGCGTTCGCGGCGGGCAACGTGGCCGCCCTGCTGACCTCGATCGCGCGCGGCGGCCTGCAGTTCATGCTCATCATCTGGCTGCAGGGCATCTGGCTGCCGCTGCACGGCTACGACTTCGAGGACACCCCGCTGTGGGCCGGCATCTTCATGCTCCCGCTCACGCTCGGCTTCCTCGTCGCGGGCCCGGTCTCCGGCTATCTGTCGGACCGGTTCGGCGCCCGGTTCTTCTCCACCGCCGGCCTGGTGGTCGTCATGCTGTCCTTCCTCGGCCTGCTCGCGCTGCCCGTCGACTTCGACTACGGGCTGTTCGCGGCGCTGCTGCTGCTCAACGGGCTCGGCCAGGGCATGTTCTCGGCACCGAACACGTCCTCGATCATGGGCAGTGTCCCGGCCGAGTACCGGGGTGTCGCCTCGGGCATGCGCTCGACCTTCCAGAACTCCGGTACGGCGCTGTCCATCGGCGTCTTCTTCTCGCTGATGGTCTCCGGCCTCGCCTCCTCGCTCCCGGACACGCTGAAGAGCGGGCTCATGGCACACGGCGTGCCGGCCGCCTCCGCCGCGCACGCCGCCTCGCTGCCGCCGGTGAGCACGCTGTTCGCGACGTTCCTCGGCAACAACCCGATCGAGCACCTGCTCTCCTCCGAGGGCGTCCTGGACCACGTGACCAGCGCCCAGCGGTCCGTCCTGACCGGCCACACCTTCTTCCCGCAGCTGGTCTCCGGTCCGTTCCACCACGGCCTGGCCATCGTCTTCGGCGTGGCCGCAGGCATGGCCCTGGTCTCCGCCGTGGCCTCCGCCCTGCGCGGCGGCCACCGGCCCGACCCGGACCGCCAGGACCGTCCGGAGCCGAAGGACCAGCCGTCGGCGCGGACGGCTGAGCCCCGGCACAACGCTCCGTCCTGACAGACACGGGTGCCCCGGCGGAGGTCCGCCGGGGCACCCGTGTTCCGCTCAGGGAGCGCCGGTCACGGGTAGGAGGCGAGGTTCGCCACGTTGGTCGAGGAGTTCGACGGTCCCCCGGTGTTGTTGATGACGTGGCTGATGGTGCCGGTGCCGCCGAGGGAGACCGTCACCATGCTGGTGAAGCGGACGCCCGAGTTGTTCGGCGCCTCGACGGCGTGCGCCGCCACCACGCCGGGGTTGACGTTGAAGTAGCAGTAGCTGCCGAGGCCGTACACCTGGTGGCTGGTGACCGAGTCGGCGACCTTGTAGGCCGCGTAGCCCTGGGTCGAGCCGTTCATCCAGGCCGCCTGGTTGGGCGGGTCGTACGGCATCTCGTTCTGGTAGAAGTACGTCCGGCCGCCGTTGCCGTTCCAGACGGTCTGGTACTTCTGGAAGTGCTCCACGAACAGGCCGTACATCGTCACGTTGTCACCGTTGACGACCAGGCCGGTGTCGGCGGTGTTGCTGGTCCAGCCGACTCCGCTGCCGTGGTCGGCGCGCCAGATCCACATGTGGTCGCCGATCACGTTGTCGCTGTTGACGACCAGGCTGGTGGTGGCCTTGCCGACGCCCGCGCCGCCGACCCGGAAGTACACGTCGTGCAGCGAGGTCGGGTCGGCCGCGTGCGAGGCCGAGGAGTTGCTCGGGCCGACCTCCACCAGGGTGGACGAGTTGGTGGTGCCGGCGTCGAAGAGCAGGCCCGCGATCTGGACGCCGTCGACGTCCGCGACCTTCATGGCGGTGACGCCGTTGTCCGGGACGAAGGTGGCGAGGCCGAGGCCGAGGACGACGGTGTCGGCGCGGTTGATCTGCAGGGTCTGGTCGAGGTGGTAGACACCCGGGGTGACCAGGAGGTTCTTGCCGGCCGCCAGGGCCGCGTTGATCTGGGAGGCGGTGGCACCCGGCTTCACGATGTAGAAGCTGTCCAGCGAGAGCGACGAACCGGCCGCGGAACCCGAACTCCAGCTGGTGCCGGAGGAGTTGGACCGCGCGGACGGCACGAACACCTGGTAGTTGCCGGAGCCGTCGACGTACAGGAACGGCTTCTCACGGGTCACCGGGCTCTGCGCGACCGTGGTGTCCGGCGGGCTGGGGAACGTGGTGGACGGCACGCCCGTGCTGCCCACGAAGACCATGTTCCAGTTGGAGCCGGTCCAGCTGCCGAGCTGCGAGTTGCGGGTCAGCCACTGCTGCTGGCTGCCGGAGTTGACCTGCCCGTCGATCTTGCTGTCGGCGATCAGACCGCCACTGGACCAGCCGCCGTCGTCCAGGGCGAGGTTGCCGCGCAGGTGCATCCGGCGGTAGGCGGAGGCCTGCGAGACCGCCCAGCGGTCGGAGCCGCCGGTCGGGGTGACGGAGAGGTTCTCCGCGCCCCGCCAGAAGTTCTGGGTGGCGTTGCCCTGGAACCAGTCGGCCTCGGCGTGCACCGCGCCGTTGATGTTGACCGCGTCCGGGGTCAGGCCGAGGCCGAGCACCTGGGTGTAGAAGCCGACGTTGACGTCCGCGCTGTAGGTGCCCGGCTTGAACATCACGGCGTAGCGCTGGGAGCCGAACTGGTTCGTCTCCTGCTGCTGGAAGATCGAGTTGAGGCGGTTCTGGATGGTCGACGCCGACATCGACGGGTCGAAGACGACCACGTTCGGGCCGAGGTCGGGGTCGCCGGTGGACGGCGGCGTCACAGCGGCCACCTGGAAGCGCTGGGCCGCGGTGTTGTTGCAGGTGTACTGGACCAGCTGCACGCTGTCCGCGGTCGAGGCGGCCGGGTCGTCGAGGCACTTGCCGCTGTTGCGGTTGACGAAGTGGTAGGCGCCGCCGCCCTCGTCGACAGGCAGCCACTGCTGGTTGGTCCCGCCGCCGTAGGCCCACAGCTGGGTCAGGGCGTTGTCGGCGGTGGAGACGTCGGTGACGTCGACCACCTGGCTGGTGTTGTTGCCGTTGCCGATCCGGACGTAGCCGTCGCTGGTGGCGGTGAGACTCCACTGCTGGGCTGTGGTGTTGTTGCAGGTGTACTGCTGGACGGCGGTGCCGTTCGCGGTGGCGGCCGACCTGGCGTCCAGGCACTTGCCACTGGCGGCGTTGGTGAGGGTGGCGAAACCGGTGGGCAGGGCGGTGGCGGCCGCGTGCGCGGACGGGGCGGCGGTCAGCAGGGACGCTCCGAGAACGGCCAGCACTGCGGCGCTCGTCGGTCTGCGGCGCCAGGAAAGGCGAAGCACTGGATCTCCTAGTCCGAGGGGTGGGAGGTCAGCCGGTGTAGCCGGCGAAGACGCGCGTGTAGTCCCAGTTGGACTGGCTCACGCCCGAGCAGCTGTCGGCGGAGCCGCCGGTGCAGGGCCGGTCGCGGTTGGCGGACCAGAAGGTGAGCCGGGCCAGGTGGTGCTGCTGCGCGTAGGCGAGAATGGTCCGGAAGTCGGCGACCGTCACGGTCTCGCTGTTGTCGGTGATGCCGTTCATGGACGAGATGCCCATGTCCCGGTAGGCGGTGTCGTCGCTGTAGCCGTACGCGTTCTTCAGCGCGTTCTTGAGCCCCTCGGCCGCCTGGGTGGTGAGGTTGCCCATGTTCTGGCCCGCGCCGCCGAAGTCGAACGGCATGATGGCCCAGGCGTCGACGGTCAGCCCGGAGGACGCGGCCCGGTTGATCAGGCTGGTGTCGGGGCCGCTCTGGCCGGTGCCGATGGTGATGTACACCTTCAGGCCGGAGTTGTTGGCCTTCACCGTCTTCAGCGCGTCCACGACCCGCTGCTGCACGGTCCCGTTGCTGTAGGCGTCGGCCTCCAGGTCGATGTCGATCGCCTTGAGACCGCCGTAGGCGTTGATGACCTTCTGGTACGCCGCCGCCAGCTCGCTCGCGCTGGAGCACGAGCTCTCCAGCTTGTTGCCGCTGTAGCCGCCGAAGGACGGGATGATGTCACCGCCGTTGGCGCGCACGGTGTTGACGGTCTGCTGGTCGACACCGCCGGTCAGCGCCCGGCTGCCGTCCCACTGCGGGTTGCAGTAACCGTTGCTGAGGACGAACGCGAGCGTGTAGTACTTCACGCCGGTCGCGTTGGTGATCGTGGTCGGGCTCGGCGGGTCGCCCCAGCCGTTGTAGAGGTAGGGCGCCACGGCCATCGGCGAGGACGGGGTGGTGCCGCCGTCGGCCGCGGGCGCGGTCCACTTCTGGTTGGCGGTGCCGCCGCACGTCCAGATCTGGGCGCGGGTGCCGTTCGCCGAGGAGTTGCCGGTGGCGTCCAGGCACTTGTTCGCCTGCGGGTTGACGATGTCGTGGGCGGCGGTCACCGTCCACTTCTGGTTGGCGCCGCCGGAACAGGTCCACAGCTGGGCCTTGGCGCCGTCCGCGGTCGAGTTGCCGGTCACGTCGAGACACTTGCCCAGGGCGCGTATGGTGCCGTCGCTGCCGACGGTCCACTGCTGGGCCGCGGTGCCGTTGCAGTCGTAGAGCTGGACGGCCGTGCCGTCGGCGGAGCTGGCGCCGGCGACGTCGAGGCACTTGCCGGCGAGGCCGGTGATGGTCCCGGTGGCGGCCTGTGCGGGGGAGGCGGCGAACAGGCCTGCGGAGAGGGTCAGGGCGGCCAGGGCGGCAGCCGTGGGGAGAGGTCTGGCCATTGCGGGGGGTGGCCTTTCACGCGGGGGGATGCAGCACGGTTTGTGCCCAACACCCGTGTTGTCACCGGGCGTTGAGCACATCCGTGAGGCTTTGTTTAAGGCGTGAAACTAAAGGTCCGGACCAGTGTCGTCAAGTGGGGGAGCGCTCCCTTCCCGGAATCACAGGAAAACGTGACGGTGAGGTGAACTCCGCCGTCAGGGCGTCGGCGCCGCCGCGAACTGGGTGCGGTGCAGTTCGGCGTACCGCCCGTCCGCCACCAGGAGTTCCTCGTGGGTGCCGCGCTCCACGATCCGGCCGGCCTCGACCACCAGGATCTGGTCGGCGGCCCGGATCGTGGACAGCCGGTGGGCGATGACCACGGCCGTGCGCCCCTCCAGCGCCTCGGAGAGGGCCTCCTGGACGGCTGCCTCCGAGGTGTTGTCCAGGTGGGCGGTGGCCTCGTCGAGGATGACCACGCGCTGCCGGGCCAGCAGCAGCCGGGCGATGGTCATGCGCTGCCGCTCGCCGCCGGAGAGCCGGTAGCCGCGCTCGCCGACCACCGTGTCCAGGCCGTCGGGCAGCGACCGTACGACCTCGTCGAGGCGGGCTCGGCCGAGGGCGTCCCACAACTCCTCCTCGGTGGCGGCCGGCCGGGCGAGCAGCAGGTTGGCGCGGACGCTGTCGTGGAAGAGGTGGCCGTCCTGGGTGACCATGCCGAGGGTGGCCCGCAGGGAGTTCGCGGTCAGGTCGCGGACGTCGGCGCCGCCGATGCGCACGGCGCCCCCGTCGACGTCGTACAGGCGCGGCAGCAGCTGGGCGATGGTGGACTTGCCGGCGCCGGAGGAGCCGACCAGGGCGACGGTCTGCCCGGGCTCGGCGCGGAAGGAGACGCCGTGCAGGACCTCGGCGCCGCCGCGGCCGTCCAGGGTCGCGACCTCTTCGAGTGAGGCGAGGGAGACCTGGTCGGCGGCCGGGTAGGCGAAGCGGACGTCCTCGAACTCGACGGCCACCGGGCCCTCGGGCACCTCGCGGGCATCGGGCTTCTGCTCGATCAGGGGCTTCAGGTCGAGGACTTCGAAGACCCGCTCGAAGCTGACCAGCGCGCTCATCACCTCGACGCGGGCGCCGGCGAGGGAGGTGAGCGGGGCGTAGAGCCGGGTCAGGAGGAGAGCGAGGGAGACGACGGCCCCCGGCTCCAGGGTGCCGCGCAGCGCGAACCAGCCGCCGAGGCCGTAGACCAGGGCGAGCGCCAGCGAGGAGACCAGGGTGAGGGCGGTCATGAACACCGACTGGGCGGTGGCGGTGCGCACCCCGATGTCCCGGACCCGGGCGGCACGCGCCGTGAACTCCGCCGACTCCTCCTCGGGCCGGCCGAAGAGCTTGATCAGGGTGGCGCCGGGTGCGGAGAAGCGCTCGGTCATCCGGGTACCCATGGCCGCGTTGAGCGCGGCGGCCTCGCGCTGCATCCGGGCCATCCGGCCGCCCATCCGGCGGGCGGGCACCACGAACACCGGCAGCAGCACCAGGGCGAGGAGGGTGATCTGCCAGGACAGGGTGAGCATGACCGCGAGGGTGAGCACCAGCGTGACCAGGTTGCTGACCACGCCGGAGAGGGTGTTGGCGAAGGCGCGCTGGGCGCCGATCACATCGTTGTTGAGACGACTGACCAGCGCTCCCGTACGAGTGCGTGTGAAGAACGCGACGGGCATGCGCTGCACATGATCGAACACAGCCGTTCGCAGGTCGAGGATGAGTCCCTCGCCGAGCGTCGCCGAGAGCCGGCGCCCGAGCACCCCGAGCGCCGCCTCCGCGACCGCGACGCCGGCGATCAGCAGCGACAGCCGTACGACGGTGCCGGTGTCGTGCCCCGACACGATCGCGTCGACGACATGGCCGGCCAGCACCGGGGTCGCGACGGCGAGCAGGGCGGTGACCACCCCGAGCAGGACGAAACGGACTATGCCGCCCCGGTGCGGGCGGGCGAAGGCGGCGATACGGCGCAGTGTGGCCCGGTCGAACGGGCGGCGCTCCTGCTCGGCGGTCATCACGCTGTGCAGCTGCGTCCAGGCGGTGGTCTCCATGCTCATGGGAGAGAACGTAAGACCTCAAGCTTCGTTGAGGTCAATGTCCGCTCGCCGTCCCCCCGTACGAAGGACCCGATGAGCCTCCCGAAGGCCCCGCCCGGCCCTGCGAAAGCCGATCCGAAAGCCGATCCGAAAGCTGATCCGAAAGCCCACGTGAGAGCCCGGACGAGCCTCCGCCCTCACCCGCTTCCCGTCCGTCATCCGGTGTCTCCTCTTCCGCCACCCGCAGTTGGCGCGGCACGGAAAACCTCTCCCGGTGTGACAGCGGTAAGAATCCCCGGCTTCCGTGCGGGCCGTCTCCCCCGGCTCGCCCGCGGTGTCCCCTGGCGGCACATCCTCACCCTGATTCCGCTCCTGCTCGTGGCGGTCATCGCGGTGCAGCACCGGTCGGTCCTCGTCGAGGGCTTCGCCCACCTGCGTGACGCCTCCTGGCCCTGGCTGCTGGCGGCGGGCGCCGCCACCTGCCTGACCTGGGTGGCCGCGGCCTTCACCCGGCAGGGCGCGGTGGTCCAGCAACTGCCCCGCTGGCGGCTCCTGGCGACCCAGCTCGCGGCCGGCTCGGCCAACCATCTGCTGCCGACGGGCCTGGGCTCCGGCGCGGTCAACCTGCGGTTCATGACCGTGTGCGGGGTGCCGCTCGCCACCTCCTCGGCCGCGCTCGCGCTGTATCTGCTCGCCGAGTCGGTGGCCCGGGTGGGCCTGATGGCCGTGTTCTTCGTCGCCTTCCCGGACGCGCTGCATCTCGGCGGCCTGCTCCCGCACGGGACGGTCGGCCCGGTCGTGGCCGTCGCCGGCGCGCTGGTCGCCGTGGCACTGGCCGCGCTGTTGCTCGTACGACGGGTGCGCGAGCCGGTGTTCCGCTTCGTGCGGTCCGCCCTGAGCGAGGCCCGCTCGGTGCACACGCGTCCGTCCCGGGCGCTGGCGCTGTGGGGCGGCTCGCTGGCCTTCCCCGCCCTCCAGGCGGCCGGTCTGGTGGCGGTCGGGCAGGCACTGGGCCTGGCGGTGCCGCCCGCGCACATGGCGCTGGCGTACCTGGCGGCCACGGTCGCCGTCGCGCTGATCCCCACGCCGGGCGGCCTGGGTTCCGTGGAGGCGGCGCTGATCGTGGCGCTGGTGGCCGCGGGCGGCCCGGTGGCCGTCGCCACCGCCGTCGTCCTCGCCTACCGGATCATCACCGTGTGGGTGCCGTTGCTGCCGGGAGCACTGACACTGGGAGCGCTGGTGCGACTGAAGGTCATCTGACCCCGGATGGCCTTCCGACGGAAGGAAACGCATGCCGGTCCGCCTGGAACGCAAGGGTCCTGTCACCACGGTCGTCCTCTCCCGGCCCGAGGCGCGCAACGCGGTGGACGGCCCGACGGCGGCCGAACTGGTCGCCGCCTTCCGCGAGTTCGAGGCGGACGACGCGGCCCGGGTGGCGGTGCTGTGGGGTGAGGGGGGCACCTTCTGCGCGGGCGCGGACCTGAAGGCGGTGGGCGGCGAGCGCGGCAACCGGGTGGCGGAGGACGGGGACGGCCCGATGGGCCCGACCCGGCTGCGGCTGTCCAAGCCGGTGATCGCGGCGATCGCCGGGCACGCCGTGGCGGGGGGCCTGGAGTTGGCCCTGTGGTGCGATCTGCGGGTCGCCGAGGAGGACGCGGTGTTCGGCGTCTTCTGCCGCCGCTGGGGCGTGCCGCTGATCGACGGCGGCACGGTACGGCTCCCCCGGCTGATCGGCACCGGCCGGGCCATGGACCTGATCCTGACCGGCCGTGCGGTCCCGGCCGCCGAGGCCTACGAGATGGGCCTGGCCAACCGGGTCGTCCCTGCCGGCCGGTCCCGGGAGGCGGCGGAGGAACTGGCCGCGTCCGTCGCCGGTTTCCCGCAGGCGTGCCTGCGCAGTGACCGCGCGTCGGTGCTGGACCAGGAGGGGCTGGACGAACCGACGGCGATGCTCGGTGAGATCCGCCACGGCATGGCCGTGTTGGCGGAAGGCCTGGACGGAGCGGCGCGCTTCGCGGCGGGAGCGGGCCGGCACGGGTCCTTCACGGACGACTGACCGGCCACTGCGGCACGGCGCGAGCGCGTTGCCGACGGCCCCGGCGCCGACGACCGTCACCTCGTGAGGGCGGCGGGCCTTCGGCGGTGGCCGTCACCCGGGCGCTCCGGCTCCGGCCCCGGCGTGGGGGAGCAACGCGGCGACGGCCGCGCGGAAGGCGCCCAGGCGGTCGGCTGCTTCCCCCGCGGAGATGCGCGGCTCGTAGACGGCGGACGGTGTGCCGTCCGGCAGGAAGTCGGTGGGATCGGTGCCCAGGTAGGCCAGGGCACCCACCCCGAGGGCGGCGGCGTCGGGCAGCGTGGACACCTCGACCGGGCGTTGCAGCAGGTCTGCCTGGGTCTGCATGAGCAGCGCCGAGCGGGTGAGTCCGCCGTCGACGCGCAGCGCGGTCAGCGGGGTGCCGAGGCCGGACTCGGCCGCTTCGGCGAGTTCCGCCACCTGGGCGGCGATCCCCTCGCACAGGGCGCGCACCAGATGCCCGGGTCCGGTGTCGAGCCCGAGCCCGGTGAGCGAGCCGCGCAGGTCGCCGCGCCACCAGGGAGCGGCGAGCCCGGCCAGCGCGGGGACGAAGGTGACCCCGCCGGTGTCGGGGACGCCGCCGCCGACCCGGTCGAGGTCGGCGGCGCCGGAGATCACGCCGAGGTCGGTGAGCCAGCGCACGGCGGAGGCGGCCGCGTACACCTGCCCCTCCAGGCAGTAACCGGTCTCTCCGGCGAGACGCCAGGCGACCCGGCTGACCAGTCCTGAGGCGCTGCGCCGAGGGGTGTCGCCGGTGTGCGCGAGCAGGAACGCCCCGGTGCCGTAGGTGCACTTGGCGCCGCCCGGGTCGGTGATCCGCTGGGCGAGGAGGGCCGCCTGCTGGTCCACGGCGAGTCCGGTGAGCGGGATCTCGCGCCCGAACTCCCCCGTGGTGCCGACGAGTTCGCAGTTGCCGACGATCCCGGGGAGGCGTTCGGCGGACAGTCCGTAGAGGTCGAGGGCGCGCGGCGACCACTGCACCCGGTCCAGATCGAGGAGTTGGGTGCGGCCGGCGGTGGCGGCGTCGGTGACATAGGCGCCGGTGAGCCGGTGGACCAGCCAGGCGTCGGTGGTGGTGACGACTCCCCCGGTGGTGAGACGGCGGCGGATCCAGGCCATCTTGGGCGCGGCGAGGCAGGGGTCGAGGGGCAGTCCGGTGAGTTCCCGTAACTCGTCGGTGTGTTCGGCGAGTTCCGCGCAGACGGACTCGGCCCCGCGATCCTGCCGGCCGATCGCGGTGGTGAGCGGGCGCCCGGTGCCCGGATCCCAGGCCAGGACGGTCTCGCCCTGGTGGGCCAGGCCCAGCGCGGTGACCGGTTCACCGGCCTCGGCGAGCGCTCGGCGGCCGGCGACGAGCACCGAGTCGTAGAGCTCCTCGGGGTCCACCTCCGCCGGGCCGCCGGGCGGGTGCCGGGGCCTGGTGGCGACGAATCCGGTGCCGATGACGCCCCGTTCGGGGCAGATCACCAGGGCCTTGGTACCGGACGTGCCCTGGTCGACCGCGAGCACCGGACCTGTCATCGAGCCTCCCTGACGATCACTGCGCGACAGCCTGCCGCCGTGCGGCGGGCCGCGTCAACCAGGCGCGGTGTGGCGAGAGTTCGAGCCGCACGGATTCAGCACGGTGCCGGCCGACAGGGGCCGCGGCACGAACCTCTGTGCGGATTCGGTCCCCCGGATACGGCAGGATGAGCGGTTGCACGATCGAATGGGAGGTAACCGGTGAACCGAGCGCTCACCGTCGATGACCTGGTCCTGGCCGGCATCGCCCTGGCGGCCGGCCTGTTGCTGGCCTTTCTGTCACGCGGCATGCTGCGCTGGCTGGCCAAGCACGCGAAGCGGACCCGCTGGAGCGGTGACGACGTCATCGTGGACGCGCTGCGCACGGTGGTCCCGTGGGCGGCGCTCTCGGGCGGCGCGGCGGCCGCCGCGGCGGTGCTGCCGCTGACGAGAACGGTCCAGCACCACACCAACCAGTGCCTGAAGGTGCTGCTCATCTTCGCGGTGACGGTCTCGGCGGCGCGGGTGATCGCCGGACTGGTGCAGTCGGTCACCCAGTCCCGCTCCGGGGTCGCCGGTTCGGCCACGATCTTCGTGAACATCACCCGGGTGCTGGTCCTGGCGATCGGCTTCCTGGTGGTGCTCCAGACGCTGGGCATCTCCATAGCGCCCCTGCTCACCGCCCTGGGCGTGGGCGGTCTCGCGGTCGCGCTGGCGCTCCAGGACACCCTGGCCAACCTCTTCGCGGGCATCCACATCCTCGCCTCCAAGACCGTGCAGCCGGGCGACTACATCCAGCTGAGCAGCGGCGAGGAGGGCTACGTCGTGGACATCAACTGGCGGCAGACGACCGTCCGTCAGCTCTCCAACAACCTGGTGGTCGTCCCCAACGGCCAGCTGGCGAAGACGAACATGACCAACTACACGCGGCCCGAGCAGCAGTTGACGATCCTGGTGCAGGTGGGCGTGAGCTACGACAGCGACCTGGACCACGTCGAGCGGGTCACGCACGAGGTCATCGCCGAGACGATGACAGAGATCACCGGCGCGGTTCGGGAGCACGAACCGGCCATCCGCTTCCACACCTTCGGCGACTCGCGGATCGGCTTCACGGTGATCCTGGGCGTCGGCGAGTTCAGCGACCAGTTCCGGATCAAGCACGAGTTCATCAAGCGCCTGCACCGCCGCTACCGCGAGGAGGGCATCCGCATCCCGGCCCCGACCCGCACGGTGGCGCTCCAGCAGGGGGCCGTGGTGATCCCGCAGCAGCGCGTCCCGGACGACCTGCCGTCGGGCCTGCCGCACACCGACTAGCCCCCCGCCGGTCCCGCCTACAGCGTGGCCGAGTTGTCGTGGTGATGGCCGCCGCGCAGGCTGTGCGGGGTGGCCGGGGACGGCGTCACCGGGGTGACCGTCCAGTCGGGGTGGCCGGGCATCCGCGGGGTCGTGGTGCCGTAGAGCCAGTCGCGCAGGAAGCCCGACCGGTCCTGGCCGGAGACCTCGGTGGCGACGGCTATGTAGTCCTCCGTGGACGCCGAGCGGCGCCGGAAGCGGTCCAGGAAGGTGCGCTCGACCCGGTGGAAGACGTCCTCACCGACCAGCTCGCGGAAGGCGTACAGCGTCAGGACGCCGCCGAGGTAGCGCTGGCTGTCGAAGAGGTTCACCGCGTTCGGGGCAGCCACCGGCCCCGAGTCGTGGCGCCACTGGTCGCCGCGGGCGTAGGTGTCCTTCATCCGGGCCTCCATGGTGGTCATCCCCAGGGAGTCCGGCCAGCCGCGTTCGTAGCGGTAGAGCAGCCCGTAGAAGTCGGCGTGGCCCTCGTTCAGCCAGAGGTCGGCCCAGGTGGCGGGGGAGACCAGGTTGCCGAACCAGGAGTGGACCAGCTCGTGCATCATGTGCGAGCCGATCTTCGCCTCCTCCTGGAGCAGGAAGGCCGGCTTGTAGAGGGTGAGGGTCTGGGTCTCCAGCCCGGTGAAGTCGAAGGCGTTCGGGTCGTCGGAGTTGCAGGGCAGCAGGCCGTACGTCTCGAACGGGAAGGCGACGCCGAGCCGGTCCTCCAGCCACGCCACCTGGCCCGCGGTGAGGGCGAGCGCCGGTTCCAGGGCGGCGGCCCGGGCGACGGGGACGACGTCCCGCAGCGGCAGGCCGTGCGGGCCCTGCCGGTCCTTGACCACGTAGTCACCGACGCTGATCTGGACGAGTTCCGTGGCGATCGGCGCGCGGGAGCGGTACGCGTACGCGGTCCGGTCGCCGGGGAGGTTCTCGGTGGCGGTGAGCAGGCCGTTCGCGACGCCGCGCAGGCCGCTCGGGACGGTGACGCGGAAGGTGAAGTCCGCCTTGTCCGAGGGGTGGTCGTTGCACGGGAAGACGGTGTGCGCGGAGTTCGGCTGCGGGCAGACGGCGAAGCCGTCCGGGGTGGGCACCCAGGCGGTGTGCGGAAGGGGGCGGCGCGGATCGGCGCCGTACTCCACGCACACGGTGACGTGGTCGTGCTCCCGGAGCGGGCGGGCCGGGGTGATCCGCAGCTTCTCGCCGGCCTGCTCGAAGGCGGCGTTCCGGCCGTCGACGCGCACGGAGCGTATGTCGAGGCCGAGCGCGTCCAGGGAGAAGCGGGACAGGTTCCGCGTGGTGCGGACGCTCAGCGTCGCGGTGCCGTCGACCAGGCGGGTCGTGGCGTCGTAGGCGAGGTCGAGGTCGTAGGCGTGGACCCGGTAGCCGTCGTTGCCGAGGGCCGGGTAGACGGGGTCGCCGAGGGTCTCCGGGCCCTGGGCGGGCGTCTTGCCCCCGGCCCCCGCGGCGTCGCTTTTCTCCCCCGCGGAGAAGGGACGCGCGAGGGCCGGGGCGCCCGTGGCCAGTACGGTCGCCGTGCCGAGCAGGGCGGCCGCCGGGGCCGTCACTCTGGTGCGATTTCTCATGGTCCGCTTTCGCTCGGGCGGCCGGGTGGTCGGTCCGGCCGCCGGTCGATGGTGGCTCGTTCGTCATGACCACACTTTTGACCGATCCGGTTGCCTGTCGTATGACAAACGGATCTTCCGAGTCGCGGACCCCTGTCGAGTCCGGGTCGCTCACGAGATATCTTGATGTCGAGCAATGTTGCAGACGTGGAGCGGAGCACCCGGTGACTGACTCGACCATCATCTACACCTACACAGACGAGGCCCCGGCCCTGGCGACGCACTCGTTCCTGCCGGTGATCCAGGCGTATGCCTCGCAGGCCGGTGTCGCCGTGGACATCCGCGACATCTCGCTGGCCGGGCGCATCATCGCCCACTTCCCGGAGTACCTGAACGAGGACCAGCGCATCCCGGACGCCCTGGCCGAGCTGGGCGACCTGGCCAAGACGCCCGAGGCCAACATCGTCAAGCTGCCGAACATCTCGGCGTCGATCCCGCAGCTGAAGGCCGCCGTCGCCGAGCTCCAGGGCAAGGGCTACGCGCTGCCGGCCTACCCGGACGACCCGAAGACCGACGAGGAGCGCGAGATCCGCGCCCGCTACGACAAGATCAAGGGTTCCGCCGTGAACCCGGTCCTGCGTGAGGGCAACTCGGACCGCCGTGCCCCCGCCTCGGTGAAGAACTACGCCAAGACCCACCCGCACCGCATGGGTGCCTGGTCCTCCGAGTCCAGGACCAACGTGACCACCATGGGCGAGAACGACTTCCGCTCCACCGAGAAGTCCGTGGTGATCTCCGAGGCCGGCGCCCTGAAGATCGAGCTGGTCGCCGAGGACGGCACCACCACCGTGCTCAAGGACTCCGTACCGGTCCTGGCGGGCGAGGTCGTCGACGCCTCGGTGCTGCACGTCGCCCAGCTCAACGACTTCCTGGCCGCGCAGATCGCCCGCGCCAAGCAGGAGGGCGTCCTGTTCTCCGTGCACCTCAAGGCCACGATGATGAAGGTCTCCGACCCGATCATCTTCGGTCACGTGGTGCGCGTCTTCTTCCCGAAGACGTTCGCGAAGTACGGCCAGACCCTCAAGGCGGCCGGCCTCAGCGCGAACGACGGTCTCGGCGGCATCCTCAAGGGCCTGGAGAACCTGCCCGAGGGCGCCGAGATCAAGGCCTCCTTCGACGCCGAGATCGCCGAGGGCCCGGCCCTGGCGATGGTCGACTCGGACAAGGGCATCACCAACCTGCACGTGCCCTCCGACGTCATCATCGACGCCTCGATGCCGGCCATGATCCGCACCTCCGGTCACATGTGGGGCCCGGACGGCCAGGAGGCCGACACCCTCGCGGTGATCCCGGACTCCTCCTACGCCGGTGTCTACCAGGCCGTGATCGAGGACTGCCGGGCCAACGGCGCCTTCGACCCGTCGACCATGGGCTCGGTCCCGAACGTGGGCCTGATGGCGCAGAAGGCCGAGGAGTACGGCTCGCACGACAAGACCTTCGAGATCGCCACCGCCGGCACGGTCCGCCTGGTCGACGCGGCCGGCAACGTCGTGATCGAGCAGCCGGTCGCCGCCGGTGACATCTTCCGCGCCTGCCAGACCAAGGACGCGCCGATCAAGGACTGGGTGAAGCTGGCCGTCAGCCGCGCCCGCGCCACCGGCGACCCGGCCGTCTTCTGGCTGGACGAGGGCCGTGCGCACGACGCGCAGCTGATCGCCAAGGTCAACCAGTACCTGACGGAGCACGACACCGAGGGCCTGGACATCAGGATCCTGGCGCCGGTCGAGGCCACCAAGCTGTCGGTGGAGCGCATCCGCCGCGGCGAGAACACCATCTCCGTCACCGGCAACGTGCTCCGTGACTACCTGACCGACCTCTTCCCGATCCTGGAGCTGGGCACCAGCGCCAAGATGCTGTCGGTCGTCCCGCTGATGGCGGGCGGCGGCCTGTTCGAGACGGGCGCCGGCGGCAGCGCGCCGAAGCACGTCCAGCAGCTGGTCAAGGAGAACTACCTGCGCTGGGACTCCCTCGGCGAGTTCTTCGCCCTGGTCCCGTCCTTCGAGCAGTACGCCACGGCCACCGGCAACGCCCGCGCCAAGGTGCTCGCCGACACCCTCGACCGCGCCACGGCGACCTTCCTCAACGAGGACAAGTCCCCGACCCGTCGCGTCGGCGGCATCGACAACCGCGGCAGCCACTTCTACCTGTCCCTGTACTGGGCGCAGGAGCTGGCCCGGCAGACGGACGACGCCGAGCTCGCCAAGGCGTTCGCGCCGCTCGCCGAGACGCTGACCGCCAGCGAGCAGCAGATCGTCGACGAGCTGCTCGCCGTCCAGGGCTCCCCGGCCGACATCGGCGGCTACTACCAGCCCGAGAAGGCCAAGGCGGACGCGGTCATGCGCCCGTCGGCCACCTGGAACGCGGCGCTCGCGTCCCTCTGAGCCGGTACCCCGGCCCCGGGGACCCGCTGAGGGTTCCTGATCGACGTCTCCGCCCCGGCAGGCAGCCCGCCCGCCGGGGCGGAGCCGTGTCCGCCCCTCGTGACGTGCGTATGCCGTTCGTGAAGTCTGCGTGTCGGGTGCGGCGGGCCGCTGGTCCGCCGTGACCCGCTGTGGTTCGCTCGACGCATGACGGTGCTTGTGACCCGACGCCATGTCGATCATGTGCGTGTCACCACCACAGGGTGTCGCGCCGAGAGCTGACGCTCCGCTCCGGCCCTTCCCTCGCTCTGCCCCGTTCCGCCGACGCGTGCCCGCACGCGCGCGCCGTCCTGCCTTCCCGCACGAGGAGCAGCACCATGAGCCAGCCCATCGACTCCGTCACCGCCGGTCACACGCCCGAGGAGCCGCCCGCCGGGCCGGACACCTCGGCCTGGTCGTTCGAGACCCGGCAGATCCACGCCGGGGCCGTCCCGGACCCGACGACCGGCGCCCGGGCGACGCCGATCTACCAGACGACGTCGTTCGTGTTCCGCGACACCCAGCACGCCGCCGACCTGTTCGCCCTCGCCGAGCCCGGCAACATCTACACCCGTATCCACAACCCCACCCAGGACGTCTTCGAGCAGCGGATCGCGGCCCTGGAGGGCGGAGTCGCGGCGGTGGCGCTGTCGTCCGGGCAGGCCGCGGAGACCCTGGCGATCCTGACGCTGGCGGCGGCCGGCGACCACATCGTGTCGAGCACGTCCCTGTACGGCGGCACCTACAACCTGTTCCGGCACACGCTGCCGAAGTTCGGCATCGAGGTGTCCTTCGTGGACGACCCGGACGACCCCGAGGCCTGGCGGGCGGCCGTCCGCCCGAACACCAAGGCGCTGTTCGCGGAGACGCTCGGCAACCCGCGCGGCAACGTGCTCGACGTACGGGCGGTCGCGGACGTGGCGCACGCGGCGGGCGTACCGCTGATCGTGGACAACACGGTCCCGACTCCGTATCTGCTGCGGCCCCTCGAACACGGCGCGGACATCGTGGTGCACTCGGCGACCAAGTTCCTCGGCGGGCACGGCACCGCCATCGCGGGTGTGGTCGTGGATGGCGGCAGCTTCGACTTCGGCACGCACGCGGACCGCTTCCCCGACTTCTCCGAGCCCGACCCCAGCTACCACGGGCTGCGCTACTGGCCGGCGCTCGGCCCGGGCGCGTACGCGATCAAGCTGCGGGTGCAGTTGCTGCGCGACCTCGGCCCGGCGCTCTCCCCGCACTCGGCGTTCCTGCTGCTGCAGGGCGTGGAGACACTGAGCCTGCGGCTGGAGCGGCACTCGGCCAACGCCCTGGCCCTGGCCGAGTGGCTGGAGCGGCGCGACGAGGTCGCCGCGGTGCACTATCCGGGCCTGCCCTCCAGCCGCTGGTACGAGGCGGGGCAGCGGTATCTGCCGCGCGGGGCGGGCGCGATCGTCTCCTTCGAGCTCCGGGACGGGATCGAGGCGGGCAAGCGGTTCGTGGACGCCGTCGAGCTGTTCAGCCATCTCGCCAACATCGGTGACGTCCGCAGCCTGATCATCCATCCGGCGTCCACCACCCACAGCCAGCTGGACGAGGAGCAACTGGCGGCGACCGGGACCACGCCGGGCCTGGTGCGGCTGTCCGTCGGCATCGAGAACCTCGCCGATCTCAAGGCCGATCTGGAGGCCGGTTTCCGCGCCGCGAAGGGCGCCGCGTCCTGAACGCCGCACCGCCTCACGAGGTCCCCCTTCCGCCGGCCGCGGTGGCCTGGCGGGAGGGGGAGCCGCCGGGCCGCCGGCAGTGGTACGCGGCACAGAAGCCGCTGCCCCTGGAGGCGGGCGGCGAACTGCCGGGGGTACGACTGGCGTTCGAGACCTGGGGCCGGCTGGCACCCGACGCCGGCAACGCGGTGCTCGTGCTGCACGCGCTCACCGGTGACAGTCATGTCGCCGGGGCCGCCGGACCGGGGCATCCGACCCCCGGCTGGTGGGAGGGCGTGGTCGGGCCGGGCCTGGCGCTGGACACCGACCGCTGGTTCGTCGTCGCCCCGAACGTCCTGGGCGGCTGCCGGGGCAGTACGGGACCGTCCTCCCCGCGCGCCGACGGGCGCGGCCCCTGGGGCGGTGCGTTCCCCTTCCTGACCCAGCGGGACCAGGTCGCCGCCGAGGCCGGGCTGGCCGACGCCCTGGGGATCGAGCGCTGGGCGCTGGTGGCCGGTGGTTCGATGGGCGGGATGCGGGCCCTGGAGTGGGCGGTGTCGTACCCGGAGCGGGTCGGTGCGCTGCTGCTGCTCGCCACCACGGCGGCGGCCAGTGCCGAGCAGATCGCCTGGGCGAACATCCAGCTCACCGCCATCCGCGCCGACCCCGGCTGGCAGGGCGGCGACTACCACGGCACCGGCCGCGCCCCGCACACCGGCCTGGGTCTGGCCCGCCGGGTCGCCCATGTCACCTACCGCAGCGAGCCCGAACTCGCGGTCCGCTTCGGCCGGGCCCCGCAGGGCGCCGAGAACCCTTTCGACGGCGGTCGCTACCAGGTCGAGTCGTACCTCGACCACCACGCCGCCAAGCTGACCGGGCGCTTCGACGCCGGCAGTTACGTCGTCCTGTCGGAGGCGATGAACGCCCATGACGCCGGCCGCGACCGGGGCGGCCCGCGGGCCGCCCTCGGCCGGGTCACGGCTCGCACCCTGGTGGCGGGCGTGGACTCCGACCGTCTCTATCCCCCGGCCCAGCAGGCCGAGTTGGCCGCGCTGATCCCCGGCGCCGACGGGCTCCGGCTGATCGAGTCGCCGTACGGGCACGACGGCTTCCTGATCGAGACCGGACAGGTGGGCGGCCTGGTCCGGGAGCTGCTCGGCCCGGCGTCGGTGTGACACCTTGATCCTGCACCCCGTCACCGACCACGCCCCGGGAGCCGCCCGTGTCCGAGCCGTCGTACGAACTGCTGCCCGGCGCCGCCGCGTCGCCCGTGATCCTGCACGTGCCGCACTCCGCGCGGGCGGTCCCGGCCGGCGTGCGCGCGGACATCGTGCTCGACGATGCCGCGCTGGAGCGGGAGTTGGACCACATCACGGACGCGCACACGGCCGAGCTCGCAGAGGCGGCGGCCGGGCTCGCCGGGGTGACTCCCTGGCGGTTCGTCAACCGGCTGTCCCGGCTGGTGGTGGATCCGGAGCGGTTCCCGGACGAGCGGGAGGAGATGCTCGCCGTCGGGATGGGGGCCGTGTACACGCGGACCACGCACCGGGGTGTGCTGCGGGACGAGCCGTTCGATCCCGGGCCGTTGGTCGAGCGGTACTTCCGGCCGTACGCCCGGGCGATGACGGAGGCGGTCGCCGGGCGGCTGGCGGCGACCGGGCGGGCCGTGGTGATCGATGTGCACTCCTATCCGAGCCGGGCGCTGCCCTACGAGTTGCACGGGACGGGGCCGCGGCCGCCGGTGTGTCTGGGCACGGACGGCTTCCACACCCCCGCCGAGCTGACGGAGGCGGCGCGCGCGGCCTTCGCGGGGTGTGGGGAGACGGGGCTGGACAGCCCGTTCGGCGGGGCCTATGTGCCGCTGGAGTTCTACGGGTCCGACGCTCGGGTCGGCGCTCTGATGATCGAGATCCGGCGGGACCTCTACATGACGGAGCCGGGCGGTCCGGCGGGGGCGGGAGCCGCCCGGCTCGCCACCGCGCTCGCCGTGCTGGTGGACTCCGTCGGCCGCTGACCCTCCGGCTGGAGCATTCCCGCAGGACACGCGGGTAGGGCCGTACGACCGTGGAGGCATGACCACGGAGATCACCGCGCCCACGACCACGGAGCCGGCCGAGCTCACCACGACGGAGCCGGCCGCGCCCCCGATGGCGGAGCCGGCTCCGCCCGTCTGTCCGGCGGCGCCGCCGGTACGGGACTGGCCCGCGTACGACCTGGAGGGCACCGAGTTCGACCCGATCCTCGCCGCGCTGATGCGGGAGGCGCCGGTGACGCGGATCCGGTTGCCGTTCGGTGAGGGCTGGGCGTGGCTCGCCACCCGGTACGAGGACGTCCGGACGGTCACCAACGACCCGAGGTTCAGCCGTACCGAGGTCACCCGGCGCCGGGTGACCCGGCTCGCCCCGCACTTCAAGCCCCGTCCGGGCTCGCTGGCCTGGGCCGACCAGCCCGACCACAACCGGCTGCGCAAGCCGGTCGCCGGTGCCTTCACGGTCGGCGCGATGAAGCGGCTGCGGCCCCGGGCGCAGGAGATCCTCGACGAACTCGTCGACGGGATGGTGCGGGAGGGACCGCCCGCCGATCTGATCGAGCGGGTGCTCGAGCCGTTCCCGATCACCGTGGTCAGCGAGGTGATGGGGGTGCCGGAGGCGGACCGGGAGCGGGTGCACGCCTGGACCCGGCAGATCATCTCCACTTCGGGCGGGGTCGAGGCCGCCGAAGCGGCCAAGCAGGGGCTGTACGGGTGGATCACCGGGGCGGTACGCGCGCGGGCCGGCGGCCCGGGCGACGACGTGTACTCGCTGCTCGGGGGTGCGGTGGCCCGGGGCGAGATCGGCGAGGAGGAGGCCGTGGGGCTGGCCGGTCCGCTGCAGATCGGCGGTGAGGCGGTCACCCACAACTGCGGCCAGATGCTGTACCTGATGCTCACCCGCCCGGAGCTGCTGGCGCGGCTGCGGGACCCGGCGGTGGAGCGCGGGCCGGTGTTGGACGAGTTGCTGCGCTGGATCCCGCACCGCAGCACGGTCGGGCTGGCCCGGATCGCCCTGGAGGACGTCGAGCTGGGCGACGGCACCCGGATCGCGGCCGGCGATCCGGTGTACGTCTCCTATCTCGCCGCCAACCGCGACCCGGCCGTCTTCCCCGACCCGGACGGTGTCGTCCCGGACCGCGAGCCCAACCCGCATCTCGCCTTCGGCAACGGCCCGCACTACTGCACGGGCGCGGTCCTCGCCCGGCTGCAGACCGAGCTGCTGGTCGACACCCTGCTCGACCGGCTGCCGGGGCTGCGGCTCGCGGTACCGGCCGAGGACGTGCGGTGGCGCCGCAGGACGATGATCCGGGGGCCGCTGACCCTGCCCGTCGCCTGGTGAGACGGAGCCGGACTCAGGCCCGCAGCCACTCCGTGACGATCACGTCCCCGCCGGTCCGCAGCCGGAGCGCGAACGGGCCGGCGGGCGGGGTGTCACTGGCGAACCGGCCCATGCCGTCGGCCGTGAGCGGGCGCGCCGCCGCCGGACCGCCGAGCACCTCGATCCGCGCGGACTGCGGGGGCAGCACCTGGCCCAGCAGTCCCTCGTCGGTGACCTCGATGTCCACGGTCAGATCGCCCGCCTGGAAGGTCAGCATCCGGGGCGGCGCCTCGGCCCCTCTGACCGGGAGGGCGTCGACCAGGGAGTCGAAGGTCAGCTCGGCGACCCGGGCCTCCAGGTCGTGCAGCACATAGGCGTCCATGGCCAGTTGGAGCAGCCCGGCCGGAAGCGGGTCGAGGACGGCGGCCGCCTGACGCAGCTCCTCCTCCAGGAGGTCCGCGTCGAAGTCGGTGCCGTCGAGGTCCTCCGCCACCGGGAAACCGTCGTCGCTCATACCGCACCCTTCGCGTCGAGCCGGGCCCGCAGCCGGCGCAGACAGCGCTGGCGCAGCGGGCCGATGCTGCCCACCGCGATGCCCAGCGCCACGGACACCTCGACATAGCTGGGCGGCGGTGAGGCCATCAGGACCCGCAGCAACTGCCTGCACCGGGCGCCGAGTTCCTCGAACTCCTGCCACAGCAGACGGATCCGCTCGGCCTCGTCCGCCTGGTCCTCCGCGTCGATCAGGGACTGCTCGGGCGTCCGGACCTCGCTGACCCGGTCCAGGACCTGCGGATCGTCGGTCGGCAGCAGCCGGGTCAGTCCGCGGATCACCTTCAGGCACTCGTTGCGTGCCGTGCTGGCCAGCCAGGAGCCCGCCTTGTCGGGTTCCCGGATCCGGCCCAGGTGCTGGGCGAACCGGAACCACACGGTCTGGTACACCTCGTGCCCGTCGGCGTCGGAGAGCCGATGCGCGCGCACCACGGACCACACCAGTGGGCTCAGCCCTTCCACGAGCGCCTTCCAGGCCGCCGCGTCGCCGTCGACGGCGGACTGGACCAACGCGCCGACCTCTGCTCGGTCCACGGTCCCACCCCTCGTGTACGGCAAGTCATGGTACGCCGTGGAGGGGAGTGTTCCGGGACTCAGGCCCCGGGAGCCAGCCGTACGACCGGGACCGGCTGCCAGCTCGCCGGGCGGAGCGCCGGTACATGGGCCCCGCGCACCTCGGCGTAATCCGTGCCGCTCTCCAGCAGTTGGGTGCGTGCGGCGCGCGGGTCGGACTCCTTGTGCGCGGTCATCCGGGCGGCGACGAGGCCGGCGACGACGGGGGTGGCGAACGACGTTCCGCTCCACTGTGCGAACCCTTCGAACATGACTTGGTCCGGTTTGCCGGGGCCGGTGGTCCCGGTGTCGGTCAACACGCCGGTGTGGCGCGGGTACTGGCAGGTGCAGGCGTAGGTGAAGCCGAACCGGCAGGCCTCGTAGGTGGTGTGCTGGTAAACGTACGGCACGGGCGCGGCGAAGCCGGCCAGGGAGCTGGTGAGTTGCTCGCCGGGGGCGTAGACCTTGACCCAGCCGCCGTGGTTGGTGAAGCAGGCGCCGTACTCGCCGTCGCTGCGCAGCGCGCCGACCGAGAGGACCGCGTTCTCGTAGCCGGGCAGGTCGGCGTAGGCGGCGGGCCAGAACGGGGTGGCGCTGCCGTTGTTGCCGGCGGCGGCGACCAGCAGGGTGCCGGGCTGGTCGCGCAGGGCCTGCATGAAGCTCTCGACGCCGAGGAGTCCGTCGGTGCTGCCGTTCGGGGTGCCCGCGGAGAGGCTGATGACATCCGGCCAGCCGTGCCGGTCGACCGCCTCGAAGAGCTTCGCGCCGAACTCCGACTCCAGGATGGCGCCCGCGTCGTTGAGGGTGTTGGTGACCGTGATGTCGGTGTTGGGGGCGAGGGCCGCGACGAGTCCGGCGATGAACGTGCCGTGGCCCACGTACTGCTGAAGGATGCCGTCGGCGTCCGTCTCCGCCAGCTGCGGGTCGCCCTGGACCCGGTCGAGGAGCGGGTAGCTGCGGTAGTCGTGCACCAGACCGGTGTCGATCACCAGCACGCCGACGGCCGTCTCGGGGTCGTGACTCCCCTCCACCGGCTGCGGGTTGGGCGTCTGGGTGATCAGCGCGGGGAGCGGCTCGGAGGGGTTGCAGGCATTGACCGTGGTGGACACGACGTGGTTGCGGCTGACCAGTCGGCGTCCGGTGCGGCCCTCCGCCTCCCGCAGCGCGCGCAGCGCGTGGCCGACCGCGCGGTCGCCGGACCGGTCGCCGTGGTTCGGGTCGCCGACCTGGATGCGGGTGATTCCGGTGCGGTTGGTCTCCGGGCCCGCCCGGCGCACCTGGTCGGCGACCAGGCCGGTGGTGGCGGTGAAGTGAGCGCGCACGGTGTCCTCGACGGCTCGGGCGTCCGCACCGTCGCGGGCGAGGACGACCCCCTTCTCGTAGAAGAACTCGGCGGAGTCGTCCGGCCCCATCGCCAGCGGAACGTCCGGCATGGAGCGCTGGATCTGATCGAACTGCTCGTGGAATCGCTGAGGTGCCATGGCCTGTCGTCCTCCCCCAGAAACGGCGTTCTTCAGTCAGAGTCTCTCGCCTGCCGCCTGATACAGCGCCAAACCGGTGGGGCATGAATGCCCAGGCCACTACCATCCGAGGGGTGACAGCGCGAAGCGAATCGGTTACGGAACTCCTGCCGATGGTGTTCGCCGCCCCCGGCGAGGCCCTGGCACGGGCGGAGCGGGTCCTCCGGTCCGATCCGTCGCCGCTGGACGCGTCCATCGCCCACCAGGTCATCGGCATCTGGCAACGGGACTTCGGTGACCTCGGCGTCGCCCTCGACCAGCTGCGGCGCGCCCGGGACTTCGCGGCGCGCGCGGACTCGGCGGAGCGGGAGGCGGACGTCCTCGCCACGCTCGGGGTCGCGCTGGTGCACGCGGGGCGCACCCGGGAGGGGCTGGCCGCGTTCGAGCGCGGGGTCGCGCGGGGCAGCGGACACACCCGGGCCCGGGTGCTGTACCGCAGGGCGTACGTCTGGTGGGTGCTGGGCCGGCACAAGGAGGCCCTGGAGGACGTACGGCGGGCGATACCGGTGCTGCGGCAGGCCGACGACGTCATCTGGACGGCCCGGGCGCTGACGCTCCGGGCCACTGTGCATCTGGCGCTCGGCGCGGTGGACCGGGCGGACGCGGACTTCACGGCGGCGGAGCTGCTGTGGGAGACGACGGGCCAGGAGCACGACAAGGCGGACGCGGTGGAGAGCCGGGGCCTGGCCGCGTTCAGGGCGGGCGACATCCCGGCGGCGCTGCGCCTGCTCGCCGAGGCCGAGGAGCGGTACGCCGAGCTGGGCACACCGACGTTCATGCTGTACATCCGGCGCTGCGAGGTGCTGATGGCGGCCGGGCTCGCGCCCGAGGCGCTGGCCGAGGCGGACGCGGCCATCGCGGCGCTGGACCGGCTCGGCGGCCAGTCCACGCGCAAGGCCGAACTGCTGCTGGCCGCCGCCCGGGCCGCGCGTTCGGCGGGGGACGCGCAGACCGCGATCGCCCGTGCCGCCGTCGCCGTACGGCTCTTCTCGGGGCAGCGGCGCAGCTGGTGGGAGACGCATGCCCGGCTGGTGCTGATCGAGGCGCGGGTGGCGGGCGGGGCCGCTTCGGGACGGCTGGTGCAGGACGCGGCGGCGGTCGCCGACCAGCTGGCCTCCTTCGGGGCGCCGGCCGCGCCGGAGGCCTCGCTGCTCGCGGGGCGGATCGCGCTGGCGCTGGGCTGGACGGCGGACGCGGAACGGCATCTGGCGGTGGCCGCGCGCAGCAGACACGGCGGACCGCCGCTGGCCCGGATGACCGGCTGGGCGGCACAGGCGCTGCGCGCCCGGGCGGCCGGTTCGCGGCGGGGCGTGCTGGAGGCCTGCCGGCGCGGCCTGGACGTCCTGGACGACCACCGGATGACGCTGGGCGCCTCGGAGTTGCGGGCCCGGGCCACCGCGCAGGGCGCGGAGCTGGCCGCGCTGGCCCAGCAGGCGAGCCTGACGCACGGCGGACCGCGCCGGCTCCTGGAGTGGAGCGAACGCTGGCGGGCCACGGTGCTGTCCACTCCCCCGACCCGGCCGCCCGCCGACCCGGCCCTGCTCACCTCGCTCACCGCGTTCCGTGAGATCGCCTCCCGCGCGGAGGACGCCCGCAGGCAGGGCCGTCCGGTGCCCGCGCTGGAGCGCGAACAGCGCCGTCTGGAAGGGGAGATCCGCTCCCGTACCCACCACATCCACGGCGACGCCCCCGGCGGCGGCGACCGCTTCGACCCGGCCCGGCTGCTCGACCGGCTCGGCGACGCCCGCCTGGTCGAACTCGCCGTGCTGGACGGGCGGGTGCACATCCTGCTGTGCGGACAGGGCCGGGTACGGCGCTTCGCGGGCGGCCTGCTGGCGGAGGCGGTCGCCGAGGCGGAGCACGTCCAGGCGGGGCTGCGGCGGCTGGCGCATCCGGGGGCGGAGAGGCGGCTCGCGGTGGTGGAGGCGGCCGGGCGGCGGCTGGAGGAGCTGTTGCTGGGCGCGGCGGCGGACCAGCTCGGCTCGGGGCCCGTGGTGATCGTCCCGCCGGGGGCGCTGCACCGGGTGCCGTGGGCCCTGCTGCCCTCGCTGCGGGAGCGGGTGCTCAGCGTGTCGCCGTCGGCGGGGAGCTGGCTGCGGGCCCGGGAGACCGAGCCGCCGCCGGGCGGCCGCCATGTGCTGGTCCGCGGGCCGGGACTGGCGACCGGGGGCGCGGAGGTGCCCGAGGTGGCGGGTCGGTACGCGACGGCACGGATCCTTGAACAGCAGGACGCCCAAGTCCCCCTTGTGCTGCACGAGTTGGACGGGGCGGCGCTGGCGCACATCGCGGCGCACGGCACCTTCCGCGCCGACAGCCCGCTCTTCTCCTCGCTGCGCATGGCCGACGGCCCGCTGATCGTCCACGACTTCGAGCGCCTGGCCCGCAGCCCCTACCGGATCATCCTCTCCAGCTGCGACACCGCCCGCCTCGCCTCGGTCGGCGCCGACGAACTCCTCGGCCTGGTCACGGCGTTGCTGCCGCTGGGCACGGCCGGCGTGGTGGCGAGCAGTGCGCCGGTCAACGACGCGGCCGTGGTCCCGCTGATGCTGGCCCTGCACAAGGGCCTGGGTGCCGGACTGTCGCTGGCGGAAGCGCTCCGGGACGCCCGGGCGGCCCTGCCGGGCGACGCGGTCCACCAGGCGACGGGCTGGGCGTTCGCGGCCTTCGGGGCGGCCTGAGCGACCGAGTCAAGCCGGCTGCGGTTCGGCGGGGCGCCGCGAAGGACCGTCGTCGGGGTGCGGCGCCGTCGTGGCTGGTCGCGCAGTTCCCCGCGCCCCTTCGGGGCGCCGGAGCGTCACGCCGACTCTTTCTCGGGCTGTTCCACCAGCCACGGCAGTGCCGCCCGGTCGCTCGCGCCGAGGCGGGTGTACGCGCTGTAGAGGTGGTTGCCCACCGTCCGTACGGACAGGGTCAGCCGCTCGGCGATCTGGCGGTTGCTGAGGCCGGCCGCGGCGAGCGTGACGATCTGCCGCTGCCGGGCGGTGAGTTCACCGAGGACCAGACCGGACAGGGCTGGGGTGCGGGCGCCCTGGCAGCGGCGGGCGAGGGCGACGGCGCGGGTGCGGGACATCCGGGCGGCCCGCGGGTCGCGGTGCGCGCGGACCGCCTGGGCGTGCGCCTCCGCCGCGAACAGCAGCAGACCGCGTTCGGCCAGCGCCTCCCCGGCCCGGTCCAGGGCGGCCCCGTCGCCCCGCGCGAGGGCCTCCGCGTGCCGGGCCAGGACGCCGTCCAGCCGTCCGGCGGCCGCCGCCGGCTCCCCCAGCCGTACTGCGCCGTAGTGCGCGAGACCCCCGTCCCCGCGCACTACGGCAGCTTCCCCCGACTCGGCGGCGGCACGGGCGAGTTCGGTACGGCAGGAGGCGTCGCCCGGCGCCGTCCGCAGTCCCTCCCTCGCCCACGCCGCCGCCTCTCGCAGCTCCCCCCGAAGCCGCGAGTACCGGGCACGCACGGCCGCGTACCCGGCCGGTACGGGCAGGCCTCCCGAGGCCAGCCACTCCCCCACCGGGGCCGGCACCTCCCGTACGTCCAAGTGGTCGACACATTCCGCGAGTTGTTCTTGCTCGTTCTTCAGGGCGGGTTCGCACTGGCCCGGGGTGCGGGCCAGGCGGCGGGCTCGGAGCCGGCCCGCGCGGGAGCGCAGCGCGGGGCCGTGCAGCGGGTGGGCGAGGCGGACCGCGCCCCGGTCGTCGACCTGGATCAGGCCGTCGGTCTCCAGCCGTTCGAGGATGCCGAGGTCGAGGCCGTCGTCGAGGTGCGGCGGCAAGGGCTCGGCGAAGGCGAGGCGTTCGAGGGTGTCGCGCTCACCGGGGTCCGGCCGGTCCAAGAGGGGCCTGATCCGGTCCCGCACGGTCGCGGTCAGCGGCAGCGGGCCGCGCCAGGCCCACTCGGCGGTGTCCGGCACCCGGTTCAGCGCACCGGACTCGCGCAGCGCGCCGAGCAGGTCCCGCAGCAGCCGCAGATCGCCCCGGCACACCCGGTGCAGCCGGCGCACGGTGAGCGGCTCCAGGCCGCCGCCGGCGAGCAGTTGGGCGGTCTCGTCGTACGGCAGCGGCTCCAGGGCGAGACGGGTGAGGAGTTCGCCGGTCCACAGCCGGGAGACCGCGCCGGGGACGGGCGCCGGGTCGGTGGCGGCCACCACGAGCCGGGTGCGGCCGTGCACGGCGAGCTGGTGGACGAGGGCGGCGGAGGCCTCGTCGAGGAGATGGGCGTCGTCGACGACGAGGAGCCGTACCCCCGAGAGGTGCTGGATCGCGGCGGGCAGCGAGAGGCGGCCGGGGAGCAGGTGCGCGAACGCCGCGAAGGGGAGGGCGGAGGTCTCGGGGGTGCCGGTCACCCGGACGCAGTCGGTGCCCCGCACGGCCTCCGTGACCAGCCGGGTCTTGCCGCCGCCGGCCGGTCCGGTCACCACGACACCCTGCCGGCCGATCCCCAGCGACCGCCTGACCAGCTCCAGCTCGTCCTCCCGGCCGGTGAACGGCCAGGGCGGTTCGAGGGTTCGCGCATCCTGTTCGCAACTCGTCACGTGAGTATGAGTCGCGTTACTCAGCCCTGATACAGGGGGACTTGAGTAGCTTCCGACTCAGGCGGCCGGCCGGGGGGAACGGCAGTCTGGGCGCATGACCCGACGCTACTGCTCGCTTCCGCGGCAGTCGGTCCCGGCGTTCGCCCCGGGGCTGGCCGCCGAGCGGCTCGGCGCGCTGATCGGCGGGTGGCGGATGTGGGTCAACGGCACGGTCCTGCACTACTACTTCTTCGACGCCGACTCCGACGCCTCGGTGATCCCGGTCCCGGGGACCGGGGAGACCCGCCGGGTGCCGTGGGCCGGCGCCAAGGAGCAGCGGGACTTGGTGCGCGAGTGCTTCCGGGAGTGGCAGGACCTCGGCATCGGGGTGACGTTCACCGAGGTCTTCGACCGCTGCGAGGCCGAGTTGCGGATCGGCTTCCAGCTGGGCGACGGCTCCTGGTCGGCGGTCGGCCGGGACGCGCTCTCGGTGGGCGCGGGCGAGCGCACCATGAACCTGGGCTGGGACCTGACCGAGGCCGGCGGGCGCTGGACGGCCCTGCACGAGATCGGGCACGCGCTCGGGATGCGGCACGAGCACCAGAGCCCGTTCGCCGGGGTCCACTGGGACGACGAGGCGGTCTACACCGACCTCGCCGGCCCGCCGAACCACTGGAGCCGGGACAGGACGGACTCCAACATCCTGCGGAAGCTGGACCCGGCCGAGGCCAACGGCTCGGTGTGGGATCCGCAGTCCGTGATGCAGTTCCCCTTCGGCCCCGGGCTGATCCTGGAGCCGGAGCAGTACCACAACGGTCTGTACCCGCCGGGTTCGCTGTCCCCGGCCGACAAGGAGTTCGTGCTCCGCTGGTACCCGCCCGCCGACGCCCCGGCCGCGCTGGCGCCGTTCCGCTCGGTGCCGCTCGGCCTCGGCCCGGGCGAGCAGGCGGACTTCGCCGTGGAGCCGCCGGAGACCCGCGTGTACCGCGTGGGCACCTTCGGAGAGAGCGACTCCGTCGTCGTGGTCTTCGAGGTGCGCGACGGGGAACCGCGCTACCTCACCGGCCACGACGACGGGGGCACCCCGCACAACACCGGGATCAGGGTCCGGCTCGTCAAGGGCCGACGCTACTTCGTCCGCGTCCGTCTCCATTCCACGTGGGGGTCGGGGGAGACAGCGGTCATGTGCTGGTGACACCGGCACAGGGCCGTGACGCGGAGGTCGGACCACTGTCCGGCGCCGGGGGAAGCGGTCGCGGCACGTAGCCTTCGGGGGAGGGATACGTGCCGCGGCCCTACCGGTGCGCTTTTCACTCCGCCGGGGATACGCCCCAGGGGCGCCGGACCCTGTCGACATGCGGCTCCGCCGCGTGGGCGCGACCGGCCCCCACGCACCCGCACCCGGTGCATCACCGCGTCCACCCCACCCCTCATCCGCCCAACTCCAGCGGCCGCCGCGGGTCCTTGGACCACTCCTCGAGCGAACCGTCGTACACGGACACGTCCGCACGGCCCAGCAGCGTGAGCGCAAGCGCCGCCCCCGCCGCCGAGATCCCGCCACCGCAGTAGAGGACGACCGGCGAGGCGTCACCCAACTCCCGCACCCTCGCGTCGAGTTCGGCGGGCGGCAGGCCCCGCCCGGGCAGGCTGACACTCCCCGGGATATGCCCCCGCCTGCTGTACCGCGTCGGCACGGACCCGGCGTACCCGCCGGAGGGCAACGCGCACACCAGCACCCCCGGCCGCTCCCCCCTGCTGATCGCAGCCACCTCCTCGATGTCCGACCAGAGTTCGGCCCGCGGCACCGGCGTCACCGGTACGGCGGCAGGCCCGGGGTCGCCGTCCCCCGTGGCCACCGGCCGTCCCGCCGCCTCCCACGCGGCCAGGCCGCCGTCCAGCACCGCGGCCGGTACCGAGATCGCGCGCAGCATCCACCACAGCCGGGCGGCCCAGATACCACCGCCGGTGTCGTAGGCGACGACCTCGGTCCCCTCCCCCACACCCAGCCGGGCCAGCGCGGCGGCCAGCGCGTCCGGGGCCGGAACGGCGAAGTGGTAGGGCGCGCCGGGATCGGAGAGGTCCCCGGTGAGGTCGGCATGGCGGGAGCCGGGGACATGCCGCTCGGCCCAGCCGGCGCGGCCGGAGGCGGAGCGGTGGTCGCCGTCGTGGCGCGGGGAGGGCAGCAGCGCGGTGGCGTCGAGGACGACCAGGCGCGGGTCGTCCAGGTGGGTGGCGAGCCAGGTGTCGTCGACCAGGGGGCCGGGGAGCAGGGTGGTCATGGCGGCCGATCGTACGCCCGTGACCTGGGCGTCTCATTTAATGGGCAGTAGCGTCCCACATTCCGGACGCGGCTTGCGCGGCATACGGGAGCTGCGGTTATGGTTTCGGCCATCTACGCGGGAGCCCCTCCCCGACCGGGCTGAGAGGGCGTCTGGGATCCGTTCGCCGAGCGCGGGCGCGGTCCCCATGGGGACGCCGACCGCACCAGAAGCGCTTTGCGCCCCGCGTAGGAGTCCACGTGCCCACAGCAGTAGAGCCGCAGTCCCCGGTGCCTGACCGCGCTGCCCGCTCCTGTTGTTGTCGCGCCCGCTGTCGTCACACCTGGTGTCGCCGGTCCCGCTGACCGCCGCCTCCCCCGCACCCCGCTCACCCCTCGCGCCCGCGCGCACCGCCTTCGGAGTACCCCCATGCCGCACATACGGGTCATGCTCGAC
Source organism: Streptomyces sp. NPDC007157 (assembly GCF_040634235.1). Taxonomy (NCBI): domain Bacteria; kingdom Bacillati; phylum Actinomycetota; class Actinomycetes; order Kitasatosporales; family Streptomycetaceae; genus Streptomyces; species Streptomyces sp. NPDC007157. The sequence goes on along the minus strand of NZ_JBEYFE010000004.1, from coordinate 145,638 downwards.
TATTTCCATCCATGGCCTAATTCAGCCGGTCTCTACGTCGCCCGTGCCCGCCGCTGGTACGCGGCCGCGGGGCTGGACGTCGAACTCGTGGTGCAGGATCCGGGGCGCGGGGACACGCTGGAGTACCTGGCCCGGGGCGAGGTGGACTTCGGGATCTTCCCGCCGAACCGGCTGCTCGCCCGCCGAGCGGCACTCGGCCAGCCGCTGGTCGCGGTCGCCGCCGTCAACCATCGTGGTCTGGAGGCGATCCAGACCACGACCTCGACCGGTATCGGCCGCCCCCGCGACCTGGCCGGCCGCCGTCTCGCCTTCAACCCGACCCCGCGCGGGCGGGCCATGGTCCGCCATCTGGTGGCGGCGGACGGCGGCGACCCGGACGCGGTGATCACGGTCGACGCGGGCGCCCGTGAGCTGACCGTGGACGACATCGAGGCGGGCGAGGCGGACGCGACCTTCGGCAACTACTGGTCCTGGGACGCCCTGCGCGGCGACCTGCCCGAGCGACGGCGTCTGACCTGGCCGGTCGACGAGATCGGCGCGCCCCGCTACCACAGCTATCTGCTCGGCACGAGCGAGCGGCTGCGTGACGAGCAGCCGTCCCTGGTGCGGGACTTCCTGACCGTGACGGCCCGCGGCTACGCCACCGCGGCCGGGGAGCCCGACGCCACCCTGGAGATGCTGGAGCGGGTCATCCCGTACTTCCCGCGTCCGCTCATCGCCCGCTCCCTCGCCCTGATCGCGCCCACGTGGACCGATCCGCAGGGGCGCTGGGGTGTGATCGACGAGGACCGTATGGGCCCGTACGCGCACTGGCTCGCCGAGAACGGTGCGATCGCCCACGACCACGACTGGAACCGGTCCTTCACCAACAGCCTGCTGGACGTGACCGCATGACCCTGCTCACCCGGCGGCTCGCCGTCGACTTCAAGCGGGTGGACAGCGCGCTGTGTCGGGCCTGACCGCCCCGCACCGCCGCCCGACTCCCCTCCCCGTACGAAGGACCCTCCACCATGCTCCGCCGCACCGCGCTGTCGGCCCTGGCCGCCACGACACTGTTCGCCGTCACCACCGCCTGCTCGGCCGATGCCGACTCCACGGCGGCCGCCAAGGACGGCACCACCACCGTCACCCTGGCCCTGGACTGGACCCCCAACACCAACCACACCGGCATCTACGTCGCCCAGGCCAAGGGCTGGTTCAAGGACGCCGGGATCAACCTGAAGATCATCCCCTACGGCTCGACCGCGCCGGAGACCCTGATCGCCAACCACAAGGCCGACTTCGGCATCTCCTACCAGGAGGGTGTCACCACGGCCCGCGCCGCCGGCCAGGACATCACCTCGGTCTACGCCGTCACACAGAAGACGGACGTGACCGTCTCGGTGCGCGCCGACCGCACCGACATCACCTCGCCCAAGGACCTTGACGGCAAGACGTACGCCGGGTTCGGCGCCCCCTACGAGAAGCCGCTCCTCCAGAAGGTGATCAAGAACGCGGGCGGCGAGGGCGACTTCAAGCAGGTCACCCTCAACACCTCGGCGTACGCGGCGCTGTACGCGGGCAAGGCGGACTTCGCGATGCCGATGCCGACCTGGGAGGGGCTGGAGGCGAAGCTCAGCGGCAAGCCGCTGAAGGACTTCCAGCTCTCCGACTACGGTTTCCCGGCGATCTACTCCACGCTGATCGCGTCCTCCGACCAGTTCCTGAAGAAGAACCCGGCGGTGGCGAAGAAGTTCCTGGCCGCCGTCGACAAGGGCTACCGCTACGCGGCCGGGAACCCCGACCAGGCCGCCGACCTGCTCATCGCCGCCAACAAGAGCGTGCTCACCAACACGAAGCTGGTGAAGGAGAGTTCGCGGCTGCTGGCCGAGGAGTACTACAAGGGTGCCGACGGCACCACCGGCACCCAGAGCGCCGCGCGCTGGAAGGCCTTCGCCGACTTCGAGTACGACGCCGGACTGCTCGTCGACGCCAACGGCAAGAAGCTGACGAAGGCACCGGACACCTCGACGTTCTTCACCGACGCCTACCTCCCGGTCGCCAAGTGAAGCCGGTCCTGCGGTCGTTGTGGCCGCCCCTGCTGGTGCTCGCCGTGGTGGTCGGCGGCTGGCAGCTGTACGTGACGGCGGCCGGGGTCGACCCGACCACGCTGCCCTCCCCCGCCCGGGTGGCCGAGCAGGGCTGGGCGAACCGCCAGGACCTGTGGGACCAGACGCTGCCCACGCTCCAGGAGACGCTGCTCGGGTTCGCGCTGTCGTTCGCGGCGGCCTGGCTGGTGGCCGTGCTGCTCGACTTCTCCGCCGCCGCCCGGCGGGGCCTGTACCCGCTGCTGGTCGCCACGCAGACGATCCCGATCGTGGCGGTCGCCCCGCTGCTGATCATCTGGTTCGGCTTCGGGCTGCTGCCGAAGATGCTGGTGGTGACACTCACGACGTTCTTCCCGCTGGCCGCCAACCTGGCCGCGGGCTTCGCGGCTACCGACCGGGAGGCCATGCGGCTGCTGCGCTCGCTCGGCGCCGGGCGCCGGCGCGCGTTCCGGCTGGTGCGGGTCCCGAGCGCGATGCCGTACTTCTTCGCCGGGCTGCGGGTGAGCATCACCTACGCCGTCGTCGGCGCGGTGTTCGCCGAGTACGCGGGCGCCGAGTCGGGGCTCGGGATCTACATGCAGGCCCAGAAGAGCGCGTTCCGGACCGACCTCGTCTTCGCGGCGGTGGCGGTGACGGCCGCGCTGAGCATCGCGCTGTTCGGGGCCACCTATCTGCTGCAGCGGCTGGTGCTGCCCTGGGAACGGAAGGAGCGGCGGCCATGAGCGGTCTCAGTGTCGAGCGGGTGAGCAAGTCGTTCGGGGACCTCGACGTCCTGCGCGACCTCGACCTCACCGTGGAGCCGGGCGAGTTCGCCGCCGTGATCGGGCCCAGCGGCAGCGGCAAGAGCACCCTGTTCAACCTGGTGTCGGGGCTCGACCAACCCACCTCCGGACAGGTGCTGGTGGAGGACGAGCCGGCCGGGGTGGAATCCGGCAAGGTCGCCTACATGCCGCAGAAGGACCTGCTGTTCCCCTGGCGGACGGTCCTCGACAACACCGCGCTGGGCCTGGAGGCGCAGGGCGTGCGGAAGAAGGAGGCGCGGGCGCGGGCCGGTGCGCTGTTCGCCGACTTCGGCCTCGACGGCTTCCAGCAGGCCTATCCGTCCCAGCTCAGCGGCGGCATGCGGCAGCGGGCCGCGCTGCTGCGCACGGTGGTCCTGGAGCGGCCGGTGCTGCTCCTTGACGAGCCGTTCGGCGCGCTGGACTCGCTGACCCGCACGGAGATGCAGCTGTGGCTGGCCGGCATGTGGCAGCGCCACCGCTGGACGGTCGTCCTGGTCACCCATGACATCCGGGAGTCGGTGCTGCTCGCCGACACCGTCCACGTCCTGTCCCCGCGCCCGGCCACGGTGGTCGACCGGGTGGAGGTCCCGCTGCCCCGTCCGCGCGGCGCCGACGACTTCACGGCGCCCGAGTTCGCGGCGACGGAACGCCGGATCCTGGACTCCCTGCGCGGCACAACGGCGGTGAGTGCGCCGTGACTTCGCATCTCGCCCATGGTCTGGGCACCGAGCCGGTCGAGCCGGACTGGCCGGTGCTGACCGACACCGAGGTCACGGCCGTCACCGGTCCGGCCCGGGTGGTGTGGCGCAGCCCGCGTCCGCTGTCGGCGGCGGCCGTGGTGGAACGGGACGGGCGGCGGCTGTTCGTGAAACGCCACCATGTCTCCGTACGCACCCCGCGGGGCCTGGCGGAGGAGCACGCCTTCCTGCGCCATCTGCGGGAGCGCGGGGCGCCGGTGGTGGAGGTGCTGGACCTGGTGGAGCGCGGCGAGTGGACGTACGAGGTCCACTCGACCGGGACCGGCACGGACCTGTACCGGGACGCGCTGTCCTGGTCGCCGTTCCGCGGTACGGCCCATGCCCGGGCGGCGGGCGAGGCGCTGGCCCGGCTGCACCTGGCGGCGGAGGGCTTCGCCGCACCGCGCCGCTCACCGCAGCCGCTGGTCGCCTCGTTCACGGTGTTCGCGGCTCCGGACCCCTGGGCCGCGCTGACCACGTACACGGCCGAACGGCCCCGGCTGGCGGGGGCGTTGGCGGATTTTCCCTGGCACGAGGACACCCACCGTGTGCTGCTCCCGCTCCACGAGCGCCTGGCCCCGCACCTCCCGGCTCTCACCCCGTTGTGGACCCACAACGACTGGCACGCCTCCAACCTCCTGTGGGGCGAGGACGGCGAGGTCGCCACGGTCCTGGACTTCGGTATGAGCGACCGGACCACCGCGGTGCACGATCTGGCCACGGCCCTGGAACGCAACACCGTGCAGTGGCTGGACCCCGACCGCCCGGTCCAGGAGAAGCACGTGATCGAGCTGCTGCACGGATACCAGTCGGTGCGCCCGCTCACCGCCGCCGAATCGGCGGCCCTGCCCGCCCTCCTGCCGCTCGTGCACGCCGAGTTCGCCCTGTCCGAGCTGGACTACTTCCACGGGGTCACCCGGTCCCGGGAGAACGCCCGGCTGGCGTACGAGTACTACGTCGGCCATGCCGAGTGGTTCTCGGGACGGGCGGGCCACCGGCTGCTGGAGCTGGTGGCCGCGCAGGTGTGAGCCTCAGCGCCGACGCCATTCCGCCGCGAGGAGTTCGTAGGAGCGGACGCGGTCGGCCTGGTCGTGGGTGATCGTCGTGATGAGCAACTCGTCGGCGCCGGTGGCCTCCTGGAGCTGTTCCAGGCGGTCGGCGACGTGCCGCGGGCTGCCCACGAACTGGGTGTCGAGGCGGTCCTGGACCAGCTCCCGGTCCTCGTCCGTCCAGACGTGGGCCCGGGCCTCGTCGGGGGTGGGGAACGGGATGGCGCCCTCGGCGGTGCGGATGCTGCGGACCCAGGCGCCGTATCCGGTGGCGAGTTCGCGGGCGGTGGCGTCGTCCTCGGCCACCACGACGTCGGCGGAGACGCTGACGTACGGCTTGTCGAGAACGTCCGAGGGCTGGAAGTACGACCGGTAGCCGTCCACCGCCTCCAGGACCGTGGCCGGGCTGACGTGGTAGTTGGCGGCGAAGCGCAGGCCCCGCTCGCCCGCGGCCTGTGCGCTCTCGCCGCCGCTGCTGCCCAGGATCCACACCTCGAGCTCGGCGCCCTCGCCGGGCACGACGTGGGCCTCGACGCCGTCCTCGGTGCGGTAGGTCCCGGCCAGCAGCGCGAGGATGTCGTCGATCTGTTCGGCGTAGTCCTGGGACTCGGCGCCGGGGAGCAGCAGCAGCTTGCGGTGGAGCGCGATCCGCGGGGAGCCGAGGAGGCGGGCGAAGGAGAAGCGGGGCGGGATGACCAGGCCGCCCGGTGCCCGGCCGTCGGCCACCGGGGTCGTCGTCGGGCTGTCCGTCTTCTCCGCGGGCGGGCGGCCGCCGGAGCGGCCGAGGCCCAGGTCCAGGCGGCCCGGGTGCAGGGCGTCGAGGAGGCCGAACTCCTCGACGGTGGACAGCGCGGTGCGGTGTCCGAGCTGTACGGCGCCGGAACCGAGCCGGATGGTGGAGGTCGCGGCGGCGGTGAGCGCCAGGACCACCGCGGGGGACGTGCCGGCCACCCCCGGGTTGAGGTGGTGCTCGGCGAACCAGTAGCGGGAGTAGCCGAACTCCTCGGTGCGCCGGGCGAGTTCGATGGAGTTACGCAGCGCGTCGGCGGCGCTGGCACCGCTCGGGACCGGCACCAGGTCGAGGACGCCGAGGGGGATGTCAGACATGTGCGGGCTCCTCGGCGGCCGGGAGTACGGGTGCCCACGGGAACGGTGGGTCGGGGATGTCCTTGCGCAGGACCGGGGCCACCGCCGACTGGAACAGCTCCAGCGAGTCGCGGTGCTGGGTGTCCGTCAGCCCGCCGGCGTCGGCGTGCAGATGGAGGACCGTGTGCCCGAACTGGTCGTGATAGCGGTGCACCTTCTCGATGACCTGCTGCGGACTGCCGATCAGCGCCGAGCTGCGCTCGACGAAGTCCTCCAGGGTCTCGAAGACCACCGGCAGTCCGGCCCGCCGGAAGAAGGCCAGGTTTGCCTCGAACACCGGGCGGTAGGCGGCCAGCGCCTGCTGGCTGGTGGGCGCCACCAGGACGCCTGCCGTGCCCGCGCCGACGGCGATGTCCGCCGGGTCGTGGCCGTGGTGCTCCCAGCGTTCCCGGTAGTAGCGGATCAACTCGGCGTACGGCTCGATGGGATTGGTGACGTTCGCGGAGAACAGCGGGTCGCCGTAGCGCGCGGCGAGGTCGACGGACTCCCTGCTGGTGGCGCTGCCGTGCCAGACCCGGACCGGCCGCTGGTAGGGGCGCGGCCAGACCTCCGCGTCCGTCAGCTCCGGCCGGAACCTGGTCTTCGCCGTCACCTTGTCCTGCCGCCACAGCCGCCGGAACACCTCGTAGCTCTCGGCGTTGCGGTCCCACTGGTCCTCGGGCGTGACATGGAACAGCTCACGCTGGGCGGTGCCGTTGCCCTTGCCGATGATCAGGTCGAGGCGCCCCTCGGAGAGGTGGTCGAGGGTCGCGTAGTCCTCGTACGCCCGCACCGGGTCCAGCAGGCTGAGCGTGGTGACGGCGGTGAAGAGCCGAATGCGCCGGGTGAGCGCGGCGACATGGCTGAGCACCACGGTGGGCGAGGAGGAGATGAACGGGCGCTCGTGCCGCTCCCCCACCCCGAAGCCGTCGAAGCCCAGTTCCTCGGCGAGCACGGCGTTGTCGAGGACCTCGCGGAACCGCTCGTGGGTGGACTTCTGTCTCCCCGTGACCGGATCCGGGCGGTGCACGATCAGGGTGATCGCCAGGAACTTCACGACGCCACCCGCTCGTTCCGCTTCTCGTCCGGGTGGGCGAGGCCGAGGTGGTCGCGCAGCGTGGTGCCCTCGTACTCGGTGCGGAAGACCCCCTGCTCCTGGAGCAGCGGTACGACCGTGTCGGCGAAGAGGTCGAGGCCGCCGGGGGTGATGTGCGGGACCAGGATGAAGCCGTCGGAGACGTCCGCCTGCACGAAGTCGTTGATCGTGCGGGCGACGGTGGCCGGGGAGCCGACGAAGGTCTGCCGGTTGCCGGTGTTGATCACGAGGTCGCGGATGGACCACTTGTTGGCCTCGGCGAGCTCGCGCCACTCGCGGGCGACGGCGATCGGGTCGCGGTACATCCGGACCTGCGCGCGGCCCCGGGAGATGTGCTCCTCGCTCACCAGCGGGTCCACGTCGGGCAGCGGTCCCTCGGGGTCGTACGACGACAGGTCCCGGTTCCAGACGAACTCCAGGTGCTTGAGGGCCGTCGCGCCGCTGACCTGCTGGCGGCGCACCTGGTGGGCGATCTCCTCGGCCTCCTCGTCGGTGTCGCCGAGGACGAAGCTGGCGGCGGGCAGGATCAGCAGTTCGTCGGGGCTGCGGCCGTACTTGGCGAGGCGGGACTTCACGTCGGTGTAGAAGGCCTGGCCGGCGTCGAGGGTGGCGTACCGGCTGAAGATCGCGTCGGCACCGGACGCGGCGAACTCGCGGCCCTCGTCGGACTCGCCGGCCTGGAAGATCACCGGGCGGCCCTGCGGGGAGCGCGGCACGTTGAACTGGCCGTGGATGTCGAACTGGTGGCCCTTGTGCACGAAGGAGCCGGCCCTGGCGTCGCTCAGGAAGGTGCCGGTGGCCTGGTCGGCGATGATCTCGTCGCCGTGCCAGGAGTCGAAGAGTTCGTTCGCGGTGGCGAGGAACTCCTTGGCGCGGGAGTAGCGCTCGTCCTGCGGCAGGAAGCCGCCGCGCCGGAAGTTCTCGCCGGTGAAGGCGTCCCAGGAGGTGACCACGTTCCAGGCGGCCCGGCCGCCGGAGAGGTGGTCGAGGCTGGCGAACTGGCGGGCCACCTCGTAGGGCTCGTTGAAGGTGGAGTTGATGGTGCCGGTCAGGCCGAGGTGCTCGGTGACGGCGGCCAGCGCGGCCAGCACGGTGAAGGTGTCGGGGCGGCCGACGACGTCCAGGTCGTATATCTTCCCGCCCTGTTCGCGCAGCCTCAGGCCCTCGGCGAGGAACAGGAAGTCGAACCTGGCGCGTTCGGCGGTCTTCGCGAAGTGCGTGAAGGAGCTGAACTCGATGTGGCTGCCGGCGGCCGGGTCGCTCCACACGGTGGTGTTGTTGACGCCGGGGAAGTGCGCGGCCAGGTGGATCTGCTTCAGGGGCTTGCTCATGTCGGGTGCGGTCCTTCCGGCTCAGGCGGTGGCAGCGGCTGCGTAGCGGTTGGCGGGGCGGGCGAGCCCGAGCAGGCCGCGCAGGGTGTCGGCCTCGTAGGCGGTGCGGAACCGGCCGCGGCGCTGGAGTTCGGGGACCAGGTCCGCGGTGATGCGCGGCAGGTCGTGGCCGAGGACGGCGGGACGCAGCCGGAAGCCGGTGAGGCCCTCGGCGGCAAACTCCTCCAGGAGGTCGGCGAGTTCGGCCGCCGTACCGGTGAAGATCCGGGCGTCGCTGGTGAACGCGGAGCCGTCGAGGGCGTCGAGGCGTTCCTTGCGGGCGGCGGCCGCGGCCTGGTCGTCGTCCAGGAAGACCACGAGGTCGCCGAAGACGTGCACGGTGTCGCCGGCCCGGCCGGCGGCCTCCTGCTCGGCGCGGATCTCGGCGACGACGGCGCGGGCGTCGGCGCCGTCCTGCGGGGTGACGTAGCCGACGTCGGCCTGTCGGGCGATCAGCCGGTAGGGGACGGTCTGGTGGCCGAGGGCGGTGACGAGCGGCTGGCCCTGCGGCGGGCGCGGGGTGATGGAGGGGCCCTTGACGCTGAAGTGCCGGCCCTCGAAGTCGATGTAGTGCAGCTTGTCGCGGTCGATGAAGCGGCCGGTGGCCGCGTCCCGGATCTCGGCGTCGTCCTCCCAGCTGTCCCAGAGCCGGCGCACGGCCTCGACGTGGTCGGCGGCCTCGTCGAAGTGCTCGGTGAGCCGCTGCTGTCCGGCCGGCGACCGCAGCTGTGCGAGGTCGATCGGCGGGAAGGTACGGCGGCCGAAGTGGTCCGCCTCGTGCGGACGGGCGGAGATCTGCACCCGCAGGCCGGCGCGGCCGGTACTGACGTAGTCGAGGGTGGCGATCGCCTTGGAGATGTGGAACGGCTCGGTGTGGGTGGCGATCACCGTCGGCACCAGGCCGATGTGGCTGGACAGCGGAGCGATCCGGGACGCGATCAGGACGGCGTCCAGCCGGCCGCGGACCTGGTCGGTGCGGCCGTCCAGTTCGCCGTAGTGCGAGGACTGCAGGCCGAGGCCGTCCTCGATGGTGACGAAGTCGATGAGACCGCGCTCGGCCTCGGCGACCAGATCGGCCCAGTATCCGGCGGTGAACAGGTCGCGCGGGCGGGCGACCGGCTCGCGCCAGGACGCGGGGTGCCAGCCGGTACCGTCCAGGGCCACGGCGAGGTGCAGGTGGGAAGCGGGAGATGAGGACACAGGGGTGCCTTCCTGAGGGGTCCGTACTAGGGCGCACCGAAGTCAGGGGCGCGGCGGGCGAGCGCGGCCAGGTGGGGGTCCCCCGGCCGAAGGCTGGGGGAAGGTCAGCGGCAACAGAGCGCGCCGGCCACGCGCTGGAGGTCGATGTGCGGCCGGGAGTGCAGGACGGTACGGCGGCTGGGACTGAGGACACGTGTCACGTCCGGCACCTCCCCGCCTGCTCCGCGTACATCTCGTCGTGAGTCACAACAGACCGGTTTCCGTGGTTGTTCCCGGGCTGCGCACCAGCAGGGTGCGGGTGCGCAGCCGCTCGGTGAAGCCGATCGACTCGTACAGCCGGGTCGCGCCCGTGTTGCCCGGGGCCGCGTGCAGGAACGGTGTGTCGCCACGCTCCCGGATACCGGCGGCGACCGCGCGGACCAGCCGGGTGGCCAGGCCCCGGCCCCGGTGCTCCGGGTCGGTGCAGACGGCGCTGATCTCCGTCCAGCCGGGCAGCCGCAGCCTCCCCCCGGCCTTCGGGCCGGGGGGACCCCCTCTCGCTTCGCTCGCGACGTGGGCGTGCGGCCCGGTGAGGGCCGACCGGACGGCGTCGTCGAGCGGGGCCGGGTCGGGTACGAGCGGGGTCCCGCTTCCGTGGAGGTCGGTCCGGAGGGTCACGGAGGCGGGGTCCTTTCTCGCCTTGTGGGTTTCGTGGGGGCTGCTGCCTGACGGTTGATCAGGAGTTGTCGAGCGGCAGTCCGGGCGGGTTGACCTCGGACTTGGCGACGGCCTCGTTGGAGAGGTTGTAGGCCTTGAGCCACTCGGCGTACTGGCCGTTCTCGATCAGGTAGTTGATGGCGTCGGCGAGCGGCTTGGCGAGACCGCTGTCCTTCTTCGCGGTGGCCGCGATCAGGCCCTGGAGGCTGCCGCCCGCGCCGGAGTAGGTGCCCGCGGTGCGGGTGGCGTTGGGCGTGTTCGCGGTCTGCCTGTTGTGGTACGCGATGCCGGGGTTGGGGCCGAGGTAGGCGTCGATCTTGCCGCTGTTGAGGGCCAGGTAGACGCTGTTGCTGTCCTGGTAGTACTTGACCGTGACCTTCTTGCCCTCCTTGGCCAGCTTGGCCTTCCACTCCAGGAGGATCTTCTCCTGGTTGGTGCCGGCGCTGACGGAGACGGTCTTGCCGGCGAGGTTCTCGTAGTTGCCGCCGAAGTTCCAGGTGCTCTTCTTCGGCACGGTGAAGGCGAGGTTGTCCTGCCGGTAGGAGGCGAACTCGTACTTCTTCTTGCGCTCCTCGGTGTCGGTGATGTTGGAGAGGGCCACGTCGACCTTGCCGCTGTCGATGCCGACGAACATGTTCTCCCAGGTGAAGTTCTTCACCTCGGGGGTGAGGCCGAAGACCGCGGCGACCAGCCGGGCGAGGTCGGGTTCGGAGCCGGTGAGGGTCTTCTGGTCGCTGCCCACGTAGGCCAGCGGCGGGAATCCGGCGGGCAGGGCGCCCTCGCCGATGACGAGCTTGCCGCTCTTGCGGACGGCGGCGGGCAGTTCGGCGCTGATGGACTTGACCTCGGACACCTTGATGGTGGTCTGCTGCGCGGCGCCGTTGGAGACCTGTCCGATGACGACCTCGCCGCTCTTGGCGCTGCCGGTCGTGGTGGCAGCGTCGCTGTCGCCCCCGCAGGCGGCGAGCCCGGTGGCGAGGGTCGCGACGGCGGTCGCCGTGGTGAGGCCGCGGATCAGGCTGCGTCGGGAGAGGAGCGTGGGCATGGCTGTCCTTCGTGTTCGAGCGAAAGGTGAGAGTTCGGGCGGGAAATGAAAGGGGGAGGTCGTTCAGAGGACCTTGCGCAGGAAGTCCCGGGTCCGTTCGTGCCGCGGACGGTCGAGGATCTCGGCGGGCGGGCCCTGTTCGACGATCTTTCCGCCGTCGATGAAGACGATCCGGTCGGCGACCTCGCGGGCGAAGCCGATCTCGTGGGTGACGATCACCAGGGTGGTGCCGCTGGACGCCAGGTCCTTGATGACCGCGAGGACCTCGCCGACCAGCTCGGGGTCGAGCGCGGAGGTCGGCTCGTCGAACAGGATGATCCCGGGGCGCAGCGCGAGGGCGCGGGCGATGGCGACGCGTTGCTGCTGGCCGCCCGACAGCTGGCGCGGATAGGCGCCGACGCGCTCGCCGAGGCCGACCCGTTCGAGGAGTTCCTTGGCCAGCTGCTGGGCCTGAGGCCTGGTGAGCTTTCCGGTGGCGACGGGGGCGGCCGCGACGTTGTCGAGGACCGTCAGGTGCGGGAACAGGTTGAAGTTCTGGAAGACGAAGCCGATCCGGCTGCGCTGGGCCAGGATGGCGCGTTCGCTCAGTTCCTTGAGACCGTCGCCGTGGCGTCTGACCCCGATCAGCTCGCCGCCGACGCTGACATGGCCGGACTCGGGCTTCTCCAGGTGGTTGACGACCCGGAGCAGCGTGGACTTGCCGGAGCCGGACGGGCCGAGGACGACGGTGACCTCGCCGGGGCGGACGGTCAGGTCGATGCCGTCGAGGACGCGGTGGGCGCCGTACGACTTGTGGACGCCGTGGATCTCCAGGGCGGCCGGCGCGATGTCCGGCGCCTTCTCCGGTGCGGTGGTCATACGGCGGCCTCCTGGCGTATCCGTTCCCGCAGGCCGGCCAGGCCGGTGCGGAGTCTCTGGAGGGGGGTCGGCGGCAGCGTGCGGGTGGCGCCGCGGGCGAAGTACCGCTCGACGTAGTACTGCACGACGGAGACGGCGCTGGTCAGGATCAGGTACCAGACGGTGGCGACGAGCAGCAGCGGCACGATGTCACCGGGGTAGGTGCTGCCCATGGACTGCACCGAGCCGAAGAGGTCGAGCAGCGAGACGTAGAACACCAGGGACGTGCTCTTGATCAGGCCGATCAGCTGGTTGACGTAGTTCGGCACGATGGAGCGCAGGGCCTGCGGGAAGACGATCCGGGTGAACTGGTAGCCCTTGGGCAGGCCGAGCGCGGCGGCCGCCTCGTGCTGGCCCTGGTCGACGGAGAGGACGCCGCCGCGCACCACCTCGGACGCGTAGGCGGCCTCGTTGAGGCTGAGGCCGATCACGGCGATGGCCATGTCGGTGGCCAGCTTCGACTCGTCGAAGCTGACGAAGGACGGGCCGAAGGGCACACCCAGGCTGAGCGTCCTGTAGAGGGCGGAGAAGTTGTAGAGGAAGATCAGCAGGACGATCAGCGGGATCGAGCGGAACAGCCAGGTGTAGGTCCAGCTCACCGCCCGCAGCACCGGGCTGCCGGAGAGCCTCGCGAGGGCCAGTACGACGCCGCCGAGCAGGCCCAGTACGGCGCTGAGCGCGGCGACTTCGAGGGTGACGACGAGCCCGTCGAGGATCGTGGGGCGCAGGAACCAGTAGCGGAAGCGGTCCCACTGGTAGAAGGGGTTGCTGGCCAGCCCGTGCACGAACTGGGCGACGAGCACCAGGACGACGGCGGTGGCGATCCACCGGCCGGGTCGGCGCAGCGGCTGAACTCGCTGGCTTTTCAGAGGATTTGACGGTGCGTCGGTGGGCGGTGGCGCCTCGGCCACGGACAGGACGCCTGGGGGTTCACTCATGGCGGGCTCCGGCGGAGTCGGACACCCCGGATCACACGGCCGGGGCCGCGGCACCGCACCGCGTCGGGACACGGCACAGGTGCGCGGGGGCGCGCGGGACACGGGATGGGGCGGACGGCTTCGCACCGGGGCGGCCGGTGCTTCGACGAGGACGCTGGGACGCGAGGCTGCGGGAGCCGCGCTGCGGGCGAGGCGGAAAGGCCTGGTCAGACCCGACAGCGGGCGCGGCCCGGTGCGGTACACGCGCTACACAGGGCGCTGTTGACGCGGAGCAGGTCGACGGCGCGGTCGGCGACCAGCGGGCTCGGATACGGCTGTACGCAGCCCTGGGTGCGGCCCTCGGCCGACCTGGAAGCTGCGTACATGTCCTGTCACCTGTCGCTGTTGTGGCGGCCCCTGGGGGGCCTCGCGCTTACCGAACATCGTCATCCGGTCCGGTCGTCACCTGGGGCACCCCACCGCGGTGCGAGGGTTGCCGGTCAGCAAGCCAGGGCTTGACGCTGACGCTCTTGACCGTTCTCGTGCGTAAGTTAGGCAGCCGCCCGAACGAATGTCAACGCCTGTCCGACTGGCGAAACAGTTCGGACCGCTCTCACCTGCGCGGAGCGCCGGGAGCGTCCGCCGCGTGGCCCGCCCAGTCCAGGATCTGGACGGCCGCGCCGGCGGCTTCCAGGCCCTGGCAACGGCCGTGGTGGCGGCGGGCGATGCCGTCGAGGTCCAGATGGGCGCCGAAGGCCGGGTGGGCGGCCAGCCGACGGGCGTAGGCCCACAGCACCGGGTGGCCGGCGATGCCGTGCACGGCGGCGGCGTCCAGGTGGTTGCGGTGCACGGTGTCGAGTTGCACCAGGGCCACCCACAACTCGACGTCCGCGGCCGTGAGTTGTCCGCCGACCAGGAACTCCGCCCCGGTCAGCCGGTGCTCCAGCTCGTCCAGCGCGGCGAGCAGCGTCTCCAGCGCCTCCGGGTCGCCGCCCTCTCGGCCGGCGTGCTGTGCCGCCTGCGCGATGTCCTCCGCGCAGAGCCGCTCGACCTCCTCGATCTCGGCCTCGGCACCGCACGGGTACAGCCGGACGACGCCGTCGCCGAAGTGGCGGTCCAGGTCGCGCAGGATGTCCCGGCTGTGGGTGCTGACGATCCGGCCGGACCAGTCGTCGCTGAGCACCGGCGCGAGGGCCGGTCCCGCGTAGTGGTGGGCGCTCGCCTCGTACAGCGGGCGCAGCGCCCTGTGGCTGCCGTCGGGACAGTCCGGGACGGCGGGCAGGAAGGTGACCGGACAACAGTCGTCGAGGGCCAGCAGACTGTGGCCGACGGCGATGCGGAGGCCGTCGGGACAGGCGGTGGCGAGGTGGAGCCGGTAGCGGCGCGGCACGGCGTAGTGCCCGCTGCGGGCGTCCCGGCCGATGCGCCCGCGGAAGGCGGGGGCGGTGCGGACGGACGGGAGGGCGGCGAGCGGAGTGATGGACATGCGTCTCCCTGGGGGTAGGGGCGCGCGGACGTACGCGCGGCGGAAGCGTTCGTCGGTGGGTGGGCGCTCGGCGGGCGGGCGCCCGACGGCCGGACACTCGGTGGGTGGGCGTTCGGCGGGTGCGGCCGGCTACGGGCGTCCGGCTCGTCGCGGCCGGGCGGCTGGTACGGCCGGCGGCGGGTGCTCAGCCGGTGCGGCTGATGGCGCTGCACACTCGCTGCAGATCGATGTGCAGACGGGAGGTGAGCAGCGGGACGGGGCAGGGCGTGCGGTTCCCTCGGCGCTGTCTGCCGGTGACCGTGCGCAGCCGACCCATCTTTCCCTACCTTTTCACTAGGATTCCCACCTGGAGTGTCGATCGGCCTCCGCGTGCCGTCAAGGGGGCGTCCACGCCTGGGCCACCCGGCCCGGCTTGCCGCCGGGCGGCAGGGGCTGTCCGCTGGAGGCGCAGGCCGAGTGACAGGAGCCGGATGCGATGAACGAGCCCCCGGGTCCCGGACCCGTGCCCGGCGCCGTGCCCGAGACCTTCGTGTTCGCCTGCGGGCGGTGCGGCGAGGTCTGGGAGGCCACGTTCCCGGCGGTGTTCTTCACCGACCCGATCGCCGACCCGGACCTGCAGAGCACCCAGGAGTACGTCGACGAGGCCGGCCGGGCCGTGTGGTCGCCGCTCACCGACGCGGTGTGCCCGCGCTGCGGCAGCCGGAAGGTGCGGATCACCGTTCCCGGATCATGACGCTCACCCGGATGGCACGCGCGGGTGGTCGGCGACCGTGCCGGATGGTGGCGTGGAGGGACGTACCGCCGTTGCCCGTGGAGTGACGCAGCACCGCTGCCCCCCGCGAAGTGACGTACCGCGTTCCCGAGGAGGCAGTCGCGATGATCCGTCCGTCCCGATCCGTGCGTGTTCTCGTCTCGGCCCTGGCGACGGGGATCCTGCTCGCCACGGCGGCCTGCACGGACGAGAGCGGCGGCCCCGAGGCCGTGTCCGTCTCGCCGGCCGGCGAGCACTCGCCCGCGTCCCCGTCGGCGACCCCCGCCCTCACCGGGGCGGGCGCGCAGGCCGCCCTGATCACACCGGCCGACATCGAGGACAACTGGCAGCTGGCCAAGGACGCGGCGACCTGGCGCAACACGATGCTGGTCGGCAAGGTCGACGTGGCCGACTTCCTCACCGCCAAGTCCGACGCCGCCGACTGCCAGCGCCTCCTCGACGGCCTGTACTCCGACAGCCTCCTCGGCCGTGCCTCCGGCGCCTCCGGCCTGCGCGGGTTCACCTCGGAGGACTCCCGGATGCTGTACCAGGTCGGCGACTACGGCTCGGCGAACCTGGACGCCACGCTGGCCTGGCTGAAGACCCTGCCGGACAAGTGCAACCAGTTCACGGCAACCGGTAAGGACGGCGGGCAGCGGACCGTACAGGTCGTGTCGGCGAAGGTGCCGAAGTCAGGCGACGCGCGCGAGGCCCTGACGGTGACCGTGCAGGGCAACGCCAACGGCCAGTCCGCCACCTACACCACGGACGTGGCCGTGCTGCGTATCGGCGCCTCCGGCGCGGCCGTCACCAACGGCAGCCTGTCCGGCGTCGACCACGACAGCACCGCGCTGGCCGTGCAGACCGGCGCCCAGCGCCTCAAGGACGTCCTGTCCGGCAAGACCCCGGCACCGATGCCGAGCCAGTTCGACTAGCTCAGTGCGGTTGCGGGGCCCCGGAGTCGGTCTGGGTGGTACCCGGTTCGCCGTTGTCGCGGTGCCATGCGACGAGGAGTTCGTCGCGGGTGCCGAAACGGACCAGATGACGGCCGACGACGCCCTCCAGGAGGTCGAGGTTCTCGGGGTCCGTCTCCACGGTGAGCAGCAGGGCACCGTCGGTGGCGGTGAGGGTGCCGGTGCCGTTCTGGAAGACGATCGCGCCGGTGCCGGTCTCCTCGTCCCAGCTGGTCCGGGAGCGGCGGCCGAGGTGTGAGGCGAGCTGCTTGGCGTAGCGGGCGGGGCGGTCGGTGGTGACGCGGGCTTCGGAGCGGGCCATCGGGGACTCCCCTGCTGCGGGCGGGCTTGCGGTGACGGGCTCACGCTACGTCGGGGCGGGGGGTGCGGCGCCGTACCGGAGTCCGCAAGCTATGCATGCCTGTTGCGTCACCCACGCCCCGTCGAGGTGCTTGCGCACACTCCGGCACGGGTCAGACCGTTCACCACCGCACGTGCAGGCCGGGGGGCTTGCGGAACACCAGACCGTACGGCGCGGCGGGCCGTTCCGGGTCGAGGCGCAGTCCGGGAAGGCGTTCGAGCAGGCGTTGGAGAGCGATACGGGTCTCCAGGCGGGCGAGATGGGCGGCGAGGCAGTGGTGCGGGCCGTGGGCGAAGGCCAGTTGGAGACGGGCGTTGCCCCGGCGGACGTCGAAGCGGTCGGGGTCGGGGAAGACCGCCGGGTCACGGTTGGCGCCGCTCAGGGAGACGGTGACCAGGTCGCCGCGGCGGACGGCGGCCGGGCCGAGGACGATGTCCCGGGTGGCGTAGCGGTCCACCACCGCCGCCCCGGGCTCCAGGCGCAGCGACTCCTCGACCGCACCGTCCAGCAGGGTCGGATCGGCCCGGACGAGGGCGAGTTGGCCGGGGTCCCCGAGCAGGTGGAGCAGCGCGTTGGTGATCATCGCCTCGGTGGTCTCGATGCCGCCGAACATCAGCACCGCGGCGTTGGAGGCCACTTCGGGCGGTGTCAGCCGGCCGGCGGCGGAGACGAGGAGCGAGGTCGCGTGCCGGTCGACGATCGTGGCCTCGACGGCGGCCCGCAGTTCCGCGTAGGCGGCGGTGCCCGCGGGGCCTGCTTCCAGTCCTTCGGTGATGTCCGAGACGGACCGCACGATCGCGTCGTACCAGCCGAGGACCGTGTCCGTGGTCGCCCCGACCAGTCCGAGCGCCTCGGTGACCACGGCGACGGCGAGCGGTCCGGCGAAGGTACGGCGCAGTTCGGCGGCGCCGGACGGTTCCAGTGCGGTGATGAGGCGGTCGGTCTCCCCCTCGATGAACGCGGCGAAGCCGTCGTGCACCTCGCGGGGCCGGAAGGGAGCGGCGAAGGGCTCGCGGTGGCGGGTGTGCGCGGCGCCGTCCAGGGAGAGCATGCTCGGGCCGACGACCTGGGCGGTGGAGAAGCGCGGGTCGTCGACGGTGAAGGAGACGGCGTCCCGCATCACGCCGAGCGCGAGGTCGCGGCGGGTGACCAGCCAGCCGTTCAACTCGGGCAGCCAGGACACGGGTTCGTCGGCGCGCAGCCGTGCCAGGCGCGGGTGCGGATCGCGGGCGAGTTCGGCGAGCGTGGTCGAGGCGCCGAGCGGGAACGCGTCGACGGTGCTCATCACGCGGTCCGGTCGAAAGGTGGGAATCCGTTCATCCCTCCACCCAAGCACGGCGCCCGCACAGCCGGTTCGCCGCCCCGGACCTGACGAACCACCGGCGGCACACCGCCCACGGGGGTCAGTCGTCCTCGACCGAGACGGCGATGGGCGTCCCGGCCTCGATCGTGCGGCTGACCGTGCACAGCCGGTCGTGCGAGACGGCGACCGCCCGGGGCAGGATGGCGCGGGCCCGGTCGCCCGACGGGCCGTCCGGGAAGGTGACCGAGAAGGCGACCGCGAGGTCCGTCATCCGGTTGCCGCCCTCGTCGCCGACCTTGTGGCCGCTGACGGCGACGGTGAAGGCGGCAGGCTCGGTGTGGCGGCTGGTGGCGACGTCGACGTCGGCCGCGGTGCAGCCGCCGATCGCGGCGAGCAGCAGCTCCACCGGGGTGAATTCGGTGCCGTCGGCGGTGCCGAAGACGATCGTGCCGCCGCGTGCGTTCGTCGCGGTGAAGCGGCCGGTGGCGGTGCGCTCGACCGTCACCAGGCGCAGGGAGTCTTCGCTCATACCGCCGAACCTATGGCAGCCCGGCCGTCAGTGCAGGATGTTCACGGCCCGCGCCACCACCAGGACCACCGTCACCAGGGAGACGGAGGACTGCAGCATCATCAGCATCTTGGCCCACCGCGACAAGGGCATCACGTCGGTCGGGCTGAAGGCGGTGGAGTTGGTGAAGGACAGGTACAGGTAGTCGAGGAAGGTCGGCTCCCAGTCCTGCGGGGCGGTCTCGGGGCTCTGCATCTGCACGAAGAGGAAGTCCGCGTACTGGTGGTGGCCCTGGACCCGCGCCATCGGTCCGCCGCGGTCCCACTCCCAGTACCAGAGCGCGAACACGATGACGTTCGTCAGCCAGATGCCGCCGCCGGTCAGCAGCAGCGGTCCGGCGTCCTCGCCCTCGGTGCCGTTCACCAGTCCGACCACCAGCCGCACCGCCGCCCAGCCGTTGGCGAGGCTGATCGCGCACATCAGGACCAGGCCCAGCACGCGCAGCCACCGGGTGCGGGGCTCCACCCGCCGGGGGTTGCCGACGATCAGGCCGGCCAGCAGCACCAGTTCCAGGGCCGGCAGGGCCCAGTACGGCTGGAGGGCGAGCCGGTGCGGCAGCGCCAGCTGGAGCACCACGGCCAGCAGGATCACGGCGGTCACGGCCCACCGTGGCTCGCCCTGCGTGGCCCTGCGCCACGCGGGCACCACTTCCCGCTCGCCGTCCGCCAGCAGCCGCTCGATCCTGGCCAGCCGGTTCTCCGCTTCGCTCATACGGTCGTTCACGGTGACGATTGTCCCCGAGACCACTCGCCGACCGGTCGTCCGGTGCAGAAGGTCTCCGCCGGCCCCGGACTCGGCGGACTGCCCGGGAGCAGGGGCTGGGCCCGGGCGATGAGCAGGGCGACGTCGTCCTCGCCGCCGGGCGGCCGCAGCGTCTCCAGGATGCGTTCGCAGGTCTCTTCCAGATCGCGGCCGCGGGTCGCGGTGACGGCGTCGAGGAGGGTGTCCAGGCGGGCGTCGATGGGCTCGCTGCGGGTCTCGACCAGGCCGTCGGTGTAGAGGACCAGTTCGTCGCCGGGGCGGAACTCGATGGTGGCGGCCTCGAAGGGCACCCCGCCGACGCCCAGCGGTACGCCGGGCGGCAGGTCGAGCAGCCGCGCCGGGTGTCCGGCCGCCAGCAGGGCCGGGGGCAGGTGGCCGGCGAGGCACATCCGGCACTCGCCCCGGTGCGGGTCGCAGACGCAGTAGAGGCAGGTGGTGATGGCCTGCTCGCTCCCTTCGGTGAGGTGGTCGAGGTGGTACAGGGCCTCGTCCGGGGCGAGGTCCAGTTCGGCGAAGGCGCGTGCGGCGCTGCGGAGTTGCCCCATGGTGGCGGCGGCGTTGATACCGCTGCCCATGACGTCCCCGACGACCAGGGCGGTCTTGTCGCCCTGCAGGGGTATGGCGTCGTACCAGTCGCCGCCGATCTCGCTCGTGGCGCCGGCGGGCTGGTAGCGGCAGGCCACCTCCAGGCCCGGCAGGTGCGTCGCGAGCTGCGGGAGCAGACAGCGCTGGAGGGTGAGGGCAGCATGGCGCTGGGCCTGGTAGCCGCGGGCGTTGTCGATGCAGACCGCGGCCCGGGCGGCCAGCTCGCAGGCGAGGAACACGTCGTCGTCGTCGAAGGGCGCGGGGTTCCGGGTGCGGGCGAGGGTCAGGGCGCCGAGGACCTCGCCCCGGGCCGGCAGCGGTACGGCCAGGTAGGAGTGGACGCCCGAGTCCGCGAGGACGGCGGCGGTCGCGTCGTCGCGGGCGATGAGCTCCAGGTCCCGACGCGTGGTGCGGGGCAGCAGGACCGGCTGACGGCCGCGTACGCACCGGGCGATCAGACGGTCGCTGTCGTAGACGGCGACTTCCCCGGGCGGGTGGGCCGCGCGCATCTCCTCGCCGGCGTGGACCGCGCTGAGGGCGAGGGTGCGGAAGCACAGCGGGCCCTCCTGCTCAGCGGTCCGGCCGTCGAGCGCCCGGTCGAGCACGTCCACGGCGGCCACGTCGGCCAGGTCCGGTACGACGACGTCGGCCAGCTCGCGTGCCGTCGTCTCCAGATCGAGGGTGGTGCCCACGGAGGCGGAGGCCTGGGCGATCAGTGCCAGCCGCCGCCGGGCGTCGGCCGCCTCGGCGGCCGCCCGATGGCGTTCGGTGACGTCGATGACGGAGTAGGCCAGGCCCAGCACCCGCCCGCCGGAGTCCTCCAGCCGGTAGTACGAGACGGACCAGGCGTGGTCGTGGTCCGGGTCGCCGGGCGGACGGCAGACGATGTCCCGGTCCACGACCGACTCGCCCGTCTCCAGGACCCGGCGCAGCCGCGCCTCCGGTCCGGTGTCCAGGTAGGTCAGGATCTCGCCGACCGAACGCCCCAGGCGATCGGCGGCGGGCTGGCCGGTGATGCGTTCCAGGGCGGGATTGACGGCCCGGTACCGCAGGTCCGAGTCCAGGATGGCCAGCCCGACCGGGGACTGGGACACCAGACGCATGGCCAGGGCCGCGTCCCTCTCGACCCGCTCGACCGCGGCCTGGTCGGCGGCGAGACCCAGCGCGTAGAAGCCGCCGAGGTCGTCCAGCAGCCGCATGTTGCGGAACTCCACCAGGCGGGTGCTGCCGTCCTTGTGCCGGACCGGAAAGACCCCGGCCCAGTCCTGGCCGGATTCCATGACCTGCGCGAACAGCTTGACGACCTCGTCCCGGTGCTCCTCGTGGACCATCAGCTCAGCCGCGTACTGCCCGAGCGCCTCCCCGGCGCTGTGGCCGAACAGTTCCTCGGCCTTCGGGCTCCACAGGACGACCTGGCCCTGCGCGTTCAGCACCACCGCGGCGACGCTGAGCAGATCCAGCAGGCCGCTGGGTGGCGTGGCGGAACCGGCCGCCGACCGGCCGGCGACTGCTCGGGGAGAGTCCGTCGTGCCCATCCCTCATCTTCCCTCCCGCCCGGTGCCCTGGCTCGTGGCACGTCGGCGGGCGTGCTGTCTTCATCCATGGTCGCCCCAGACCGAGGCGGCCCACATCTGGGCCCGCCCGCGCGGGCCGCTGTGCGAAGCTGGAGTTGATCACAGGCGCCACGCTCCCGTGCGTCCGCCCGGGAGACGGAGGACGGTGAGTACCGATGACCTCGAAGCCCGCCGCCGCCCCCGACCCCCCTGGTCCCGGCTCGGCCGTCACCGGCAACGGGCCCGCCGTCTCCCGGCGGGAGTTCGACGCGCTCTTCGAGGCGGTCCGCACCTGGGGGCGGTGGGACCCGGCCGACCGCGGTGCCTGGAACCGGGTGACCGCGGACCGGGTACGGCGGGCCACGGCCGGCGTGCGGTCCGGGACGGTCGTCCCGCTGGCGCTGCCGTGGAACACCCGGCCCGGCCCCGACAACCGCAGGCCCGCGCTGCACCACATGACCGACCTCGGGGACGTGGAGCGCCCGGAGCCCACCGCCCACAAGGACTTCATCGCCGCCGACTACCACGGCAAGGGCGTCACGCATCTCGACGCCCTGTGCCACATCGCCTACCGGGGGCAGCTCTACGACGGCCGGACGGCCGCCGACGTCGTGGGCACCGCGGGCGCCCGCTTCGGAGCGGTGTCGGCGCTCGGGCCCCTCGTCACCAGGAGTGTGCTCCTGGACCTCCCCGCCGTCCTCGGGGTCCGCTGGCTGGAGCCGGGACGAGCGGTGCACGCGCGGGACGTCACCGACGCGGAGCGGACGCTCGGGGTGACGATCGGCGAGGGTGACGCGGTGCTGCTGCGGTCCGGGCACGTCCGCCGCCGCGGGGAAATGGGCGCCTGGGACCCGGACACCGCGAGCGCGGGCTTCCACGTGGACGCCGTACCGCTGCTGGCGGAGCGCGGTATCGCGCTGCTCGGCGGTGACGGCGACAGCGATGTAAGGCCCTCGCCCGTCGAGGGTGTGCACTCGCCGGTCCATGCCCTGGCCCTGGCCGCGATGGGCGTCCCGCTGCTGGACAACCTCGACCTGGAGGCCCTCTCGGCCGCCACCGCGGAGGCCGGGCGGTACGAGTTCCTGCTGGTGGTGGCGCCGCTGAACGTCCCGGGCGGGACGGGTTCGCCCGTCAACCCGGTGGCGGTCCTGTGACGTGCGGCCCGGCGGCGTACGCGGACAGCGGTGCCACCCCGTGACTCACACCCCTAATGTCCGTATTGTCTTTCATGTCGGATTGTTATGGAAAATTGTTTACGGAGAGCGGACTATCGCGAGCGAGGCGAAGCGCGGTGCGGTTCGGCGGGGCACCAACGGCCACGGGGCGTGCGACAGACGGCGCAGGGCCCGCGCGTTCGCGTGAGCGGTTCCTGGAGGGCGAATCCGTCGACGCGGGTGTGCGCACCTCGATCCAGAACTCGTGGCAGCGCTGCCGGTCCCTGGGGCTCTCGGCGGACCAGAGCGACCTCCCCTTCCGGGACGATTTCGAGCGGGACGCCCGGATCGTGCGCGCGGCCGTGCCGGTGCTCGACCGGCTCCAGTACAGGTTCGCCGGCACTCGGCTGAACATCTCCGTCGCCGATGCCGACGGCACCGTCCTGCTGCGCCGTTTCGGAGAGGCGTCCCTGGCCAGAAGCCTCCCGGCGATCCAGTGCGTGCCGGGGTTCGTGTTCGCCGAGCAGGTCGCCGGCACGAACGGCATCGGTCTGGCACTGGCGGAGCGGCAGCTCATCCGGGTCTACGGCGCCGAGCACTTCGCCGAGCGGGCCCAGACGAGTGCCTGCCGCGCGCTCCCGGTCCGCGACCCGCTCAGCGGCCGTATCGAGGGCGTGCTGTGCTTCGGCTATCCCCGCGCCTTCGACGACCCCCGGCTCGCCACCGTGATCCGCAAGGCGGCGCGAGCCGTCGAACGGCGGCTGCTGAGACAGAGTTCCGCACGTGAGCGGGCACTGCTGGGGGCGTACGTGGAGACCGAGGCGGAGGCCGCCGTCGGCTGTCGCCACACCGTCGGACTGGACGAACTGGCCCTCGGACAGCACCCGCGGGACCGCGCGATCCTCATGGAGAAGGCCACCGAGCTGCTCTCCCGCGCACAGCGGGCAGCTGTCCACGTCTGCCTGTCCGACGGCCGCCGTGTCACGCTGCTGAGCCGCCCCATGACAAGTACCACCGGAGTCGAGGGCGTGGCCATCGAGGCCGTCCTGCCGGGCCTCGCGCCACGCGATCCCCTCATCACCCCGGGGCGGTTCGACGAGTTGCCGGACCTCCCCGCCGCGCCCGCCGCCCCCGGTTTCGTCCTGCCGTCCGGGGCCGTCACCGTCACCGGGCCCGGTCAGGTCTCCTCGGGCGGCAGGGACGTCACGGTCGCGGGAGCACGGGCCGGCCGTCCCGCCGTCGCGCCTCCGTCGAGAGGGCTGCTGCTCGTGGGGGAACCGGAGGTGGGACGGTACGCCCTCGCCGCCCGACGCCGGCTGGAGCTGCTGTCCGAGGCCAGTACGCGCATAGGCACCACCCTGGACGTGCGCCGCACGGCCCAGGAACTGGCCCGGACGGCGGTGCCACGACTCGCCGACTACATCACGATCGACCTGCCCGAGGCGGTACTGCGCGGCGAGGAGTCCGCCGAGCCGCACGGCGACCTGCGCCGTACGGTGGTGCACGGCATCCGCGACGACTGCCCCTTCCATCCGGTCGGCAAGCAGGTCGACTACGGCCCGACCACTCCGCAGCTGCGCTGCCTGACCGGCGGGGAGCCGGTGCTGGAGCCGGATCTGGAGGTCGCCGCGGGCTGGCTGGCCCACGACCCCGAGCACTCCGAGGAACTCCTCACCCACGTCCACTCCCTGATCGCGGTCCCGCTGGTGGCCCGCGGTGTCGTCCTGGGCGTAGCCGCCTTCTACCGCGGCCGGGATCCCGCACCCTTCGGCGACGACGACCGTTCGCTGGCCCAGGAACTCGCCGCCCGTGCCGCCCTGTCCATCGACAACGCCCGGCGCTACACCCGCGAACGCACCATGGTCCTGGCGCTCCAGCGCAGCCTGCTCCCGCAGGGCCTGCCCGACCAGGACGCCGTCGAGGTGGCCCACCGCTATCTGCCGGCCGAGTCCGACGTGGGCGGGGACTGGTACGACGTCATCCCGCTCTCCGGCACCCGGGTCGGGCTCATGGTCGGGGACGTCGTCGGCCACGGCATGCTCTCCGCCGCCACCATGGGCCGGCTGCGCACCGCCGCCCGCAGCTTCGCCGAACTCGACTTCCCCCCGGACGAGGTCCTCACCCATCTCGACAACCTGGTGGGACGCCTGGACCGGGAGGACCCCGCGGCCGCCGAAGCGGGCATCCTGGGCGCGACCTGCCTGTACGCCGTCTACGACCCGACCACGCAGCAGTGCACCATGGCCCGTGCCGGGCACCCGCCGCCCGCGCTGGTCCGCCCCGACGGCACGGTGTCCCTCCCCGAGCTGCCCGCCGGTCCGCCGCTCGGCCTCGGCGGCCTGCCCTTCGAAGCCGTCGACGTCGACCTCCCCGAGGGCAGTCTGCTGGTCCTCTACACCGACGGGCTCATCGAGGACCGGTACCGCGACGTCGACGTCGCCCTCGACCGGCTGCGTGCGGTCCTGGCGCAACCGGGGCGCACACCGGACGAGACCTGCCAGGCGATCCTGAACAGCGTGGCACCCGTCCACCCGGGTGACGACATCGCGCTGCTCGTCGCCCGCGCCCTCGCCCTGTCCCCCGACCGGATCGCCGACTGGGACCTGGAGGCCGACCCGGCCCTCGTCGGCCAGGTCCGGGCCGCCGCCATGCGGCAACTGGCCGACTGGGGAGTCGACGAGGCCGCGTTCGCGGCGGAACTGACGCTCAGCGAGCTGGTCACCAACGCCATCCGGCACGGCTCCGGCCCGATCCGGGTCCGGCTGCTGCTCGACCGCACCCTGATCTGCGAGGTCTCCGACACCAGCAACACCGCCCCGCATCTGCGCCGGGCGGCCAGCACCGACGAGGGCGGCAGGGGCCTGTTCCTCATCGCCCAGCTGGCACAGAGCTGGGGGACGCGCTATCTGCCGCAGGGCAAGGTCATCTGGGCCGAGTGCGGCCTCGGGGGCAGCTGAGACCGGCACCGGCCACTGACCCGTTGGTGTCACACGGAGCGACAGATACCCGATCTGGTATGGATTGTCGCATTAGGATCGCTGGTGACAGTCGGGAAGAACTCGCCAGGCCGACCCTCGGAGATGTCCGTGCACGACCCTCCCGACACCTCTGCGCACCCCCTGGTCCGCGTCCGCGGGCTGACCAAGCGGTTCGGCGGGACCCTCGCGCTCGACGGGGTCGACCTCGACGTCCGGGCGGGCAGCGTCCTCGCCCTGCTCGGCCCCAACGGGGCCGGAAAGTCCACCCTCATCAAGGTGCTCGCCGGCATCCACCGCGCCGAGGCGGGACGGATCACAGTGGACGGGCACCCGCTCGGCAGCCGTGCCGCCTCCGCCGCCATGTCCTTCATCCACCAGGACCTCGGTCTGGTGGAGTGGATGACGGTCGCCGAGAACATCGCCCTGAGCACCGGATACCCGCGCCGCGCCGGGCTGATCTCCTGGCGGCGCACCCGGGAGCGGTCCGCCGACGCCCTGACGGCCGTCGCCGGACACCTCGACCCCGCCACGCCGGTCGCCCGGCTCTCCCCCGCCGAGCGGTCGCTGGTCGCCATCGCCCGGGCCCTGGCCACCCGGGCGGGACTCGTCGTCCTGGACGAGCCGACCGCCCGGCTGCCCGCCGCGGACTGCGCCCGGCTGTTCCGCGTCCTGCGCACCCTGCGCGACCAGGGACACGGTCTGATCTACGTCACCCACCGGCTGGACGAGGTGTACGAGGTCGCCGACGCCTTCGCCGTCCTGCGCGACGGCCGGCTCGTCAGCCAGGGCGACCTGGCGGGCCACAGCCCCACCCGCCTGGTCCACGACATCGTCGGCGAGGAACCCGCGCCGTACCGCCCCGCCACCGTCCCCGCGGGCGGCCCCGCCGTCCTCACCCTCGACGGCGTACGGACCGCCGGTTCAGGACCGGTCGGCCTGGACCTCAGGGCGGGCGAGGTGCTGGGTCTGGTCGGCCTCTCCGGCGCCGGACACCGGGAACTGGGCCGGGCCCTGGCAGGTGCCCGCCCCGTCCTCGGCGGCCGGGTACTGCTCGACGGCCGCCCGTACCGCCCCCGTACGGTCGCCGACGCCGTCCGCCTCGGGGTCGGCCTGGTGCCCGGGGACAGACAGCGGGAGGGCTGCGCCGCCGAACTGACCGTGCGGGAGAACCTCCTGGCCAACCCGGGCGCCGCGGGCGTGCCGGCGCTGCGCCGGATCGTCCCCCGCCGTGAACGCGCGGTGGCAGCCGGCCTGATCGAACGGTTCTCGGTGCGTCCCCGGGACAGCGAGGCCCCGCTCGGCACGCTGTCCGGCGGGAACCAGCAGAAGGTCATGATCGGCCGCTGGCATCCGGTGGGCCTGCGCCTGCTGATCCTGGAGGACCCGACGGCGAGCGTGGACATCGGGGCCAAGGCCGCCGTCTACCGGCTGCTCGACGAGGCACTGGCCGCCGGACTCGCGGTGCTGCTCGTCTCCACGGACTTCGAGGAGGTCGCCGGCGTGTGCCGGCGGGCCCTGGTCTTCGTCCGCGGCTCCGTGACGGCCGAACTGAGCGGTCCCGCGCTCACGGTCGCCGGGCTCACCCGGGCGGCCTCGGCCATGCCCCCCGCCGGAACCGCGACGGCCTCATGACCGCCTCGCCCCGGGCCCCGGCCCGGCCGCGCCGGGGCTCTGTCGGACACCACGTCGGCGCCTACGGCCTGCCGGCCCTCACCGCGCTGCTCTTCCTGGTCTTCTCGCTCGCGCTGCCCCGCACCTTTCCCACCCGGGACACGGTCGACTCGATCCTGTTCACCCAGTCGATCCCGGCCGTCCTCGCGCTCGCCGCCACGGTCCCCATCGTGACCGGCGCGTTCGACCTCTCCCTCGGCTACGGCCTCGGCCTGGCGCACGTGATGGTGATGCACCTCGTGGTCACCGAGCAGTGGCCCTGGCCCTGGGCCTGCCTGGTGGTGGTCGCCGGCGGGGCGGTCGTGGGCGTCCTCAACGGTGCGGTCGTCGAGTTCGGCCGGATCGACTCCTTCATCGCCACCCTCGGGACCGGCAGCATGATGTACGCCGTGACCGGCTGGATCACCGACGGCGGCCGGATCGTCCCCGGTCCGCTGGGACTCCCCGCCGCCTTCACCGATCTCTACAACTCCAGGTTCCTAGGGCTTCCGGTGCCCGCCTGGTACGTGCTCGCCCTCGCCGGCGCCCTCTGGCTGGTGCTGGAGCGGCTGCCGCTCGGCCGCTACCTCTACGTCGTCGGCTCGAACCCGCGCGCGGCCGAACTCGTCGGCATCCCGGCCCGCCGGTACACCGTCTACGCGTTCGCCGCGTCGGGGCTGCTGGTCGGTTTCGCCGGTGTGCTGCTCGCGGCCCAGCAGCAGATCGGCAATCCCAGTGTCGGCCTGGACTATCTGCTGCCCGCCTTCGCCGGGGCCCTCCTCGGCTCCACCGCGATCAGACCCGGCCGCCCCAACGCCCTGGGCACGCTGGTCGCCGTCGCCGTGCTCGCGGTCGGCCTCACCGGCATCGGCCAGCTGGGCGCGGACTTCTGGACGGTCCCGCTGTTCTACGGCGGCACGCTCCTGCTCGCCGTAGGACTGGCCGGCTACTCCGCCCGCCGTCTGCGCACCGGAGCCGACGCGGCCGCCGCACCCGGCGAGCCGTCCCCCTCGGCCCGGGACGGTGACCCGGCGGGCCCCACGCCATGAGTGCCCCGCGTCCCTCTCCCGTGCGAGGAGCCCCCGTGCACGGCAACCGCAGGGTCTGCCCGGCCCGGTCCGTCACCGTCGTCCTGCTGGCGGCGGCGACCGCGCTCGCGGGCTGCGAACGCGGGTCGCCGGACGGCCCCGCGGTCTCCGCCACCGGCCCGAGCGGCTGCCCGGCGGTCCAGGCGCGGGCCCAGGCGGCCGTCACCCGGGCGGAGCGGACCGACATCCCCTGGAACGGGCCGACCACCGGCCCCGCGGCGGTGTCCGGCAGGACGATCGTCTACGTCGCGCAGACCATGACCAACCCGGGGGTGGCGGGCGTCGCGAAGGGCCTGCGGGAGGCCGCGAAGGTCATCGGCTGGAACGTCCGGGTGATCGACGGCGAGGGTACCCCCGCCGGTATCCAGGCGGCGCTGAGCGAGGCCGTGGCGCTGCGGCCCTCGGGCATCGTCATCGGCGGTTTCGACCCCGACTCGACCTCGCAGCAGACCGCGCGGGCCACCGCGGCGGGCATCCCGCTCGTCGGCTGGCACGCGGTCACCTCCCCCGGTCCCAGCGTGCGGCCCAGGCTCTTCACGAACGTCACCACCGACGTCGGCGAGGTCGCCGCGATCAGCGCGCAGTGGGTCGTCGCGGACTCCCGGGGCAACGCCGGGGTCGTCCTGTTCACCGACGCCTCGATCCCGTTCGCCCACCACAAGTCCGAGCTGATCAGAAAGGGGCTGGCCACCTGTGCGGGGGTGCGGGTGCTGGCGTACGAGAACATCCCGATCCCGGACACCAGCGCCCGTACCGCCAGGGAGGTCTCCACCCTCCTGGCCCGGTTCGGGAGCCGGTGGACCCACTCCGTGGCGATCAACGACCTGTACTTCGCCGACGCCGCCCCCGCCTTCCGCGCGGCCGGGGAGCGGGGCACCGGCCCGCCCTTCAACATCGGCGCCGGCGACGGCGACCCGTCCGCCTTCCAGCGCATCAACGGCGGTCAGTACCAGGCGGCCACCGTCCCCGAGCCGCTGTCGCTGCAGGGCTGGCAGATCGCCGACGAGTTCAACCGCGCCTTCTCCGGCCGTCCGGCCAGCGGTTACGTCGCGCCGGTGCACGTCTCCACGGCGGCCAACAGCGAAGGGACCTCGGCCTGGAACCCTTCGGGCTACCAGGAGGC
This sequence comes from Streptomyces sp. NPDC007157, assembly GCF_040634235.1. Classification (NCBI taxonomy): domain Bacteria; kingdom Bacillati; phylum Actinomycetota; class Actinomycetes; order Kitasatosporales; family Streptomycetaceae; genus Streptomyces; species Streptomyces sp. NPDC007157. Next base: position 116,322 of record NZ_JBEYFE010000004.1, on the reverse strand, counting down.
GTACCGCAAGATCTGGGGCAGGTGACGGAGGCACAACAGGCCGCGGCGGGGCCTCGGTCGAGCGGGCCCGGCCCGGGGCATCGAAGCCCGAGGCCCCTCCGGACCGCTGGAGCCGGTCGTCCGCCGGAACCCGGCGGCGGACGTCGCGGAACGAGGCGACCGCCGCCGTCCGGCAGACTCCACGACCGGGTCCGCGTCCACCCACCGCATCAGCGGCCGACGGTGGCGGTGGCGGTGGCGGTGGCGGTGGCCAGGATCTCGGTGGTCTGCTGGATCACGGTCGGGGAGGCGTTGTTGAGGCACGCATAGCCGGTGCGCGCCGCATGCCCGTCCTCGGCCGGAGCCACGATGCGCATCAGTTCCTGTGAGCCGCCCGCCCGCGCGCACCAGCCCTCGACCCGGTCCAGTCGGCGTACGGCGGCACGGGGACCTCCGGCCTCGGTCTGGACGTAGAACACCAGCGCCCCGCCCGCGACGACGGGAGTCAGCGGGGCGGCGGAGGCTCTCGGGCTGAACGCGGCGACGACAGCCGTGCCCGGCTTTCCGTCCGGACGCAGCACCGTGCGCCACCCGGCGGACGGGCCCGCGGACAGGCCCGAGAGCGGAAGTCCGGTGAAGCCGGGCGGCGCCCAGGACACCTCGGGCGTCGCCGCGGTGCGGTCCCTGGCGGGCGGCGAATCCCAGAGCTGCGTCGTGACAGCCACCGCCAACGCGACAGCGGCGGCGCCCGTCAGCGCGACCCGGCGCCGGCGCCGGGCCACCACACGCCGCCGGATCTCCTGGACGCGCCGCGGATTCCAGCCCGACGGGGTGGCCCGGCCCAGCACCACACGCAGCAGTTCCTCTTCCGCGTGCCCCTCCTGGTGTTCCTCCGCGTCCCCTGGCGTACGTGTCATGGCTGCTCACCGACCTCCAGCGCGTGCGACGGCCCCAGGTGCTGCCGCAGGATCCGCAGTGCCTTGGCGGCCTGGCTCTTCACCGTGCCGGGGCGGCAGCCCAGCACCTGCGCGGTCTCCTCCACGCTGAGGTCCTCGAAGTAGCGCAGGACGACGACCGCCCGTTGCCTCGGTGGCAGCCGCCGGACCGCTCCGGCCAGCGACTGCTCCAGGTCGACCTCGGCGAAGACGTCCCGGACCGCGGTGACGTCCGGCAGTTCCGGCGTGGGGGTCTCGCCACGCCAGCGCCGACGCCACCACGAGGCATGGGTGTTGACCAGCACCCGGCGTGCGTACGCCTCGGGGTTGTCGCCGGCGATTCGGGACCACTTGGGCCACACCTTGGCCAGCGCGGTCTGCAACAGGTCCTCGGCCGCGTGGGCGTCGCCCGTCAGCAGCCACGCGGCCCGGTACAGACGGTCTCCGCGGACGGCGACGAACTCCTCGAAACTCCACTCGGTATCCGCCGCCTCCACCTGGTTCACTCCGTTTTGCCCCCGCCGTGTTCATGGGTCCCGTACTCAGGGAACTAGGTGGAGGGCCAACCGGGTTGCCCGACCACCGGCAGCCGCAGGGACGTGTGGGCCAGATCGAGGGAGATCGTCGGCCGGTCGGCCGCATGGGAGGCGATGCCCCGGTCGGTCCCCGCGACGATCAGGGCGAGCCGGTGGCCGGCCGGGACGACGTGGTCGGTGCTCGCGAGCGTGAGCGTGAGGGTGTACGCCTTGCCGGGCGTGAGCGGCTGGACCCGGTGCGCGGCGGCGGCGGTGCCGAGCGCGGCCCAGCCCCGGCTGAAGACGGTGCTCGTGACGTGCACGGTGTCGGTCGCCGTCTTCTTGTAACAGGCGCTGTCCTGTGCCGTGCTCTCACCCCAGCAGGACTTTCCGGAGACCGTGGAGATGCCCAGGCCGGCCGGGTCGTAGTCGCGGATGGTGGCCGGGCCCAGGTCGACGAGGACCGCCGACAGGTTCGCGGTCACGGTCGTCGAGGTGGCGGTGACGGTGACCTTCGAGGCTCCGGAGACACGGACGGCTCCTGCCAGCGGCCGGCTGACGAAGCCGGCCTTCTCCCCGGTCGGCTGGTCGATGTGCGCGGCCCAGTCGGTCTCGCTCTTCTCGGGATCGTCGGTGAAGGTGTCGGTCCCGCTGCCGGTGCGGGTACCGAGCGTGCCCACGCCCGGCTGCGTGCCCTGGCCGGGGTCGAGGGTCACGGTGGCCGTCGACTTCGGCGGCCAGACGGCGTCCGTGGTCCAGTGGTCGGGGGTGCGTTCGATGTCGGCCATCGGCTCGCGGTCGATGCCGTTGTCGTAACCGAGGAGTTCATGGTCGAACCAGTGGTGCAGGGTGTCCACCCAGGCGGCGCGGCGGTAGTCGAAGGGGTCGACGTGCCCGGTCTGGGAGAGCCAGATCTTGCGCTCGACACCGTTCTTGGCGAGCGCGTCCCACCACTGGCCGAACTCCTTGGTGCGGACCGTGAGGTCCTGCCGGCCGTGCACGACGAAGACGCTCGCCTTCACCTTGTCCGCGTCCGCCACATAATCCCGCTCGGCCCAAGTGGAGGACCAGGCGCCGGACTTGACGGCGGCCCCGTCGCCGAGCGGCTTGTTGACGGCGGCGCAGCGCCCGCCGGCGGCATCGCTCTCGACCGTGCGGATCAGCGCACCGGGCGTGGGGGCGCTCCCGACCAGCCCGGCTCCCTGGGAGAAGTAGGCGTCGTACCAGGAGGAGATGGAGCTGATCGGGACGATCGTCTTCAGTCCCTTGACGCCGGTGGCCGCGACCCCGTTGGCGATGCTGCCGTCCCAGCTCTTGCCGATCATCCCGGTGGCGCCGTCGGTCCAGGTGGCCTGTGCGCGGGTGGTGCCGGTGTGCGTGGTGTAGCCGTGGGCGCGCCCGTTCAGCCAGTCGACGACGGATTTCGTGGACTGGATGTCGATGGACCCTCCGGCGTCCGTGCAGCCGTCGGAGCGACCGGTGCCGGGGAGATCGACCGCGACGAAGGCATATCCGCGCGGGACGAAGTAGTTGTCGTAGAAGAGCGGGAAGCGGACCGGTCGCCCGCCCGCGTCGTAGGTCTTCTTCTGGCTCTCGTTGCCACGACCGCAGCAGGAGTAGTAGGGGCTGGCCTCCATGATGACCGGGATCTTGTGGCCCTGGGCGGCGGGTTCACCGGGGCGCACGACGTCGACGGCCACCCGGTCGTTCTTCCCGTCCCCGTCCTCGTCGAGCCCGGTGTCGACCCACACGGTCTCCCGGACGGCCTTCTGGTACGAGTAGACGGGCTCGGTCTCTCCGGAGGGGCCGGCCGCGCCGGCCGTCGTCGGGGCCGGGCCGCCCGCCCCCGGGAGAGAAGGACTCGTCGGGGAGGAGCAGCCGGCCAGCAGAGCGCTGACCACGGTCACGGTGAGGGCCACCGTCGTGAGCGGCTTTCGGCGTCGGCGTTCACCAGGTGTCGCCACAGAATTGTCGGGATGCACGAACGGGTAACCCTCTGGCCCCCGTCGGAGGTTGCCATGCCGCGGGGACCCACTTCTCGCCGTGCGGTCCTGAACGCGCCTCGGGCCGGCTCGACGGCCTGGGCCGGCGTGGCTGTGTGCCAGGCGCGTCGTGCGGCTTCGGGCACGGCGAGTTCAGGCCTGGCGGCGGACCTCGACGAGGAGGGCCTGGTCAGGGTTGAGGGTGGGCATGGGCAGGCCGGCCGTGGCCAGGACGGCGCCGGGCAGAGTGAGCCAGTCGTCCAGGGCTGCCGTCAACCACCGGGGTGGTGCCACCTGGTGGAACGAGGGCAGGCCGAGGTCGGTCCGCACGCGGAGTCGGTAGCGGGCGTCGGGGTCCAGGCCGGGAAAGGGCGTGCGGCCGGACTGGCCTTCGGGGGAAGTGGCCACCCGCGCCCAGGAATACAGCGCCCTGGATCCGTCCTGGGCCACCACCCCGTACAGGAGGCGGGACTCGTCCTCCAGGTCGGCGCGGACCGTACGACCGGTGTGGAGCAGGGGACGGAGTTCGCGGTAGAGGGCACCCCAGGCGGTCAGCGCGGCCAGCTCCTGCTCCGAGCACTCGTTGAGGTCCTGCTCGATGCCCGCATGCCCGAACAAGGCGGTGACCAGCCGGAACGTGTCGGAAGTGACGCGATTGGTGGTATGGCTGAGGGCGGCGCCCACATGGGAGCCGACCAGTTCGGGCGGGAGGAGTTGGCCGGTCCAGTTCTGGATCGCCTGGCGTTCCACGGGGTCGTTGCAGTCCGAGGGCCACACCCGGTCGGTGCGGGCGAGTATGCCCAGGTCGACCCGGCCGCCGCCGCTGGCGCAGCTCTCGATCTCCAGGCCGGGGTGCTGCTGCTTGACCGCGTCCAGGAGCCGGTACAACGCCTCGACCTGGGCGTGGGCCGCGGGCCTGTCGCCGCGAGCGTGCACGGCTTCGTGGAGTTCCCGGTTGTGATCCCACTTCAGGTAGGCGATGCCGTAGCTTCCGACGAGGGCGTCCAGTGACTTCAGCAGGTAGTCGAAGACCTCGGGACGGGAGAGGTCCAGGACGTGCTGATGGCGTGCGGACGGGCCGAGGCCGGCCGCGGGACCCAGGATCCAGTCGGGGTGGGCACGGGCCAGGTGGGAGTCGAGGTTCACCATCTCCGGTTCGACCCAGAGTCCGAAGTCCATGCCCAGCGCCCGGACATGGTCGGCGAGCGGGCCGAGTCCCTCGGGCCAGACGGTCGGGTCGGCGAGCCAGTCGCCGAGCCCCGCGGTGTCGGCGCGACGGCCGCTGAACCAGCCGTCGTCGAGCACGAAGCGCTCGACCCCCACCGCGGCGGCACGCTCGGCCAGGGCCTTGAGCCGGCCGAGGTCGTGGTCGAAGTAGACCCCTTCCCAGCTGTTGAGGACCAGGGGACGGGGGCCGCGCGGGTGCTGGGGGCGTGCGCGCAGGTGGCGGTGGAAGCGGTCCGCGATGCCGTCCAGGCCGTCCGCCGACCACACGAAGTGGCAGCGCGGAGTGCGGTACGAGTCGCCGGGCGCCAGGCGGATCTCGCCCGCCCGCAGGAGTTCGCCACCGCCGAGCGCCGAGGCGTGTACGCCTGCTCCTTCCGGGAGTTGCTCCACCAGGTAGCGCTGGTCACCGCTCCAGGCCACGTGCACGGCCCACACCTCGCCCGTGCGGTATCCGAAGCCGGGCACTCCCACCGTCAGGAGATACGGAGAGTCCACACCGGACTTCCCGCGTCGCACGTCACGGACATGGGCCCCCTGGTGCAGCGGGCGCCGCTGAGGGGAGCGCTCCCGGCTCCACTTTCCGGTGAAGTCCAGGATCTCGGTGGCCCGGCGCGGCAGAGGCAGCAGGGTCAGCGCGCCGGACAGGTCGTACGGCACCGGGTCCGCGCCCTCGGTGCGGCAGAGGACGGCGTCGGCGGTGAGGATCCCGTGGGCGTCCAGGGTGTAGGTGAGCGTGATGTCCACACCTGACGCCGCCTCGGCCAACCGCAGTTGGAGTTCGCCGCCGCCGTCGGGGTCCGTGCGGTGGGTGGCTCCGGTCAGGGTCGGGCGGGGAGCGCCGGCGGTGCCGGACAGGTGGCCGTGGTGGGCCGGAGTGCCGGACCAGCCGTCCGCCTCGGTGGGCCAGACGGTGAAGCGGCGCGGGAGGTCCGGGGCGTTGTTGAGCAGCGCGGGCTCGGCGGTCAGGCTCAGCGCCGTCAGATCTTCAGTGGCCAGTTCGCCCAGGTCGGCTCCCCAGTGCAGGACTCGGGGCACCGGTTCGGTCAGTTCCACGGCGAAGCAGGTGCCGGCCGCGCGCAGGCTGACGATTCGCGCGGGGGTGGTGGGCATACGGTCTCTTTTCAGGGAGGGCGGCAGGACGCGCCGTACGGGCCGCGTCCCGGTCGCGGTGCGCCGAGGCGGCGGCGGTCACTTCTTGTTCAGGATGCTCTTCGTCTTGGCCTGCATGTCGGCGAAGACGCTGTCGTCCTTCTGCCCGCCGAAGTAGGCCTCGATCAGCGGCTCGATCGCGTCCTGCAGCTCCGCGCCGTTGTTGAAGTCCGGAGAGGGGTAGAGCTCCTTGTTCTTGAGCATGTCGGTGAAGACCGTGAGGTCGACGCCCTGTGCCTTGAGCGCCTTGGCGGAGGCGTCCATCGAGGCGGGGATGGACGGGAAGAAGGTGCCGGTCGCCGACGCCTTGGTCTGGCAGGCCTCGGAGCCCATGTAGGAGACCCACTTCCAGGCCAGGTCCGGGTTCTTCGTGCCGGCCCAGATGGTGTTCCCGTTGGAGTTGCTGAAGACGGCACGGGTCTTGCCGTCGGGGCCGAGGACCGTGGGCCCGATGCCGACCTTGATGGTGGGGATCTTGGCGAAGGTGGACGCCGACCACGATCCGCCCGTCTCCATCGCGACCTTGCCGGAGGAGAGCAGGTCGACGTCGGATACCGTGTTGGTGAACGTACCGATCTTGGGTGCGTACCCCTTCGCGACCAGGGTGCGGATCCAGTCCATGGTCTTCACCAGGCGCGGGTCGTTGTAGTTCAACTCGGTCGGCCAGTTGGCCTTGTTGCCGAGCCGCCAGCCCGTCGTGGAGACGAAGGAGCTCCAGGTGGACTGGCCCAGGAAGTCCTTGGCGGCCAGCTGGCCGAAGCCGTAGGTCTTGATGTGTGCCTTGTCGAAGCCCGGCTGGTCACCGCGCCGGCCCTTGGTGTCGAGGGTCAGATGGGCGATCATCTTGCCGATCGTGCCGCCGTTGTCGGGGTTCCAGTTCAGGTTCTGGACGTCCTTGGCGGTGTAGCCGGCCTTGGTGAGCATGTCGCTGTTGTAGTAGAGGCCGGTGGCCGCCCAGTCCAGGGGCAGGCCGTACTGCTTGCCGTCGGTGTACTTCCAGGAGTCGACGCCGACGGAGAAGCGCGACAGGTCGAAGCCGTCCTTCTTGATGTAGTCGTCCAGCGGGAGCAGTTGGTGCTGGTCGGCGTACTGCGGGAAGAACTGGACGCTGTTCTGGAACGCGTCGGGGGCCTTGTTGGCCACGAAGCCGGCGGTGAGCTTGGTGAAGTAGTCAGTGACGTTGTACTGGGTGATCTTCACCTTGACGCCCGGGTTGGCCTTCTCGAAGTCCTTGGCACAGACCTGGTAGGCGGCCGCCTGCTTGTCGTCCCAGGTCCACCAGTTCAGGGTGCCGGAGCCGGAGCCGCTGTCGGAGTTGGAGGAGCAGGCGGAGAGGAGGGCCGCCAGGGTGAGCGAGGCTCCCAGGGCCACAGCCTTGCGAACTCTCATGGTTCCTTCTTTCACTGGTCACTTGAGGCCGGAGAAGCCGATGGAGTTGACGATGCGTTTGCCGAACGCGAGGAAGAGCAGCAGCATCGGCAGCGCCGCGATGAGGGCGGCGGCCATCAGGCCCGCCCAGTCGGGGGCGGCTTGGGGCGAGGACTGCTTGAAGACGCCGAGTGCGAGGGTGAGCGGTTGGACGTTCTGGTCGTTGGCGATCAGCAGCGGCCAGAAGTAGTCGTTCCAGGCGTTGACGAACATCAGCAGCGACACGGTGGCGATCGGCGCGGTCGACATCGGAAGGATGATCCGGAAGAAGATCCGCAGCGGGCCGGCGCCGTCGATGATGGCGGCCTCCTCGACCTCGCTGCTCAGGCCGAGCATGAACTGCCGCAGGAAGAACAGGGTGAAGGCCTGGAAGAGGCCGCCGGGCAGGATGAGTCCGGCAAAGGTGTCGGTGAGTCCCAGGTCCTTCACCAGGACGAAGTTGGGCAGCAGCGTGAACACGCTGGGCACCATCAGGGCGCTGATCAGGATGTTGAACACCAGGTCGCGGCCGCGCCAGTGCAGCCGGGAGAACGCGTAGGCGGCGGCCGCGGAGATCAGCACGATCAGCGCGGTCTGCACCGACGCGTAGATCACCGAGTTGCGCAGGTAGAGCGCGATGTCGAGGGTGGCGCCGGAGCCGCCCTGGGCCTGGGCCTCCGCGGTGGAGGCAAGGCCCAGGACCCGCTCGAAGGCACCCCAGGTGAAGCCCACCGGCAGCGGCGAGGACGGATTGGTCGCCAGCTTGTAGTTGTTCGACAGCGCGGTGCGCAGGATCCAGTAGAACGGGAAGAGCGTGACGAGGACGATGACGCCGAGGTAGATCCAGGCCACGGCCCTGCCGGGCGAGAGCCTGCGGGAGTCCTTCCGGACCGGGCGGCGCGCGGCGGCCGCCGGGCCGGGTGCGGTGGTGACAGCCATGGCGGTCTCCTTCAGTTCAGGTCGGATTCGTTGGCGCGGGCGAGCCGCAGCTGGGTGAAGGTGACCGCGATGAGCAGGGCGAACAGGGCCAGCGACATGGTGGCGGCGTAACCGAAGTCGAACTGCCGGAAGGCCTTGCGGTAGATGTACATCTGCAGCACGTTCGAGGCGTTGGCCGGGCCGCCCTCGGTGGTGACCTGCACGATGTCGAACACCTGGAAGGAGTTGATCACCGTCAGGACGACCACCATGACGAGGATCGGCCGCAGCAGGGGCACGGTCAGCCGGCGGAACATCTGCACTTCGCTGGCGCCGTCGACGCGGCCGGCCTCGTAGATGGTCGGCGGGATGGTCTGCAGACCGGCGAAGATCAGCAGGGCGTAGTAGCCCATCCACTTCCACACGCTGATCGCGGCGAGCGAGGGGATCGCCCATCCCCCGCTGCCGAAGAACAGGATGGAGTGGCCGGTCAGGTGTTTGAGGGCGATGTTGACGATGCCGAGGGTCGGATCGAGCATCCACTGCCACACCAGGGCGGCGATGACGTTGGAGATCAGGAACGGCAGCAGGATCACGCCGCGCAGGACCGACGACCGGGTCACCCGGTCCAGCACCACAGCCGTCACCAGGGAGATCAAGGTGCCGAAGACCACGGACAGCAGGACGAAGTAGACGGTGACGAGCAGCGAGTGCCAGAAGACGTCGTCCCCGATCAGCTCCCGGAAGTTGTCCAGCCCCACCCACTGCGGCGGGCTCAGGACGTGGAAGTCGGTGAAACTGAGGTAGATGCCGCGCAGGGTCGGATAGGCGTAGAAGGACGCGAAGCCGACCACGGCGGGGAGGATGAGCAGCAGGGCGACCGGCAGGTCCCGGCGGCGTGCCGCGACGGACCTGGTGGCGCCGGGCCGCCGCCCCTTCCTCGGTGTGGTCTTCTTCCTGACCGGCGAGGCGGCCGTGGTGGCCACCGCGCCCGGTTCACCGGAGCGCGGTTTCACCGGCGTTGCGTGGTTGCCCTGTGATGTGACCACCACAGCACCCTCCTTCGTGCGATACGTGCGGTACGTGCGATACGTGCGTGCGGTACGAGCGGTACGAACTGGCGGATCAGACGGTGATCTTGTCGATGTCGGGTGCGTAGTCGGTGGCGTTGCCGAAGCTGAGCGTGTTGTCTCCGGCCTTCAGCGGCACGGGGACGGTGAGGGCCTGCGGGGCACCCCAGTTGTTGTCGTTGGTGCCCGGCACCGGGATGTGGAGGGTGGTGCCGCCGACGGTGAGGTCGATGACACGGCTGGAGTCGCCGTCCACGTAGTCGAGCTTCAGCAGGTACGTGCCGTCCTTCGGGGCGCTCACGTGGGTGATGGCCACCTCACCGCCGCCGAGGTTGCCGATCTTCTGCCCGCCGGAGCAGCCGTCGCAGCCGGCGACGGTGGCGTTGCCGGTGAGGGGGTTGCCGGAGGCCTCGGCCTCGTAGGCGGTAGGGCCGCCGGACGCGGGCGTGGTGACCGAAAGGGCCTTGCTCGGGCCCGAGTTGAGCCCCTCGCCGGCACGGGCGACGACGGTGAAGGTGTGGGCGCCCGCGGCACTCAAGCCGTTGACCGTTGCCGTGGTGCCGGTGGTGGTGGCCGCCGGCCGGCCGTCGGCGTAGACGGTGTAGCGGGTGACGGGTGAGGCACCGGTGTTCACCTCGTCCCAGGCCAGCGAGACGCTCGTCGAGGTGGCGGCGGTGCCGTGCAGGCCGAGCGGGGTGCCGGGCTGGTTGCCGTGGCGGGTCGGGGTGAAGGTGAAGAGCCGCGAGCCGTGCGGCGGGAGGTTCTGTGTGAGGTGCCCGGAGACGCGGCCGAGGTCCTTGTGCCGCCACAGGTCGCGGACCGCCGCCGTGCCGTCGATGCCCAGGTCGGCGAAGTCGGCGGTGACGTCGGCGGCGCCGGAACCCAGATTGAACAGCGCGACGGTGTAACTGCCGTCGGGATTACGGGCGTACCAGGTCTGCTGGTCGGTGGTCTGACTGACCGGCCGCGCCGGATGGCCGGCCTGGTCGACGGCGATCACCTCGTCGTTGGTGAGCAGCTTCAGCCCGTAGGAGTCGAGCTTGGTGAGGTCGTCGCCCGAGTACAGGGGCGCCGACTCGATGGCCCACAGCGTCATGTAGCTCTGCCGCTCGGCCTCGGTGAGGCCGTCCATGGCGCCGACTCCCACGTTCAGCGAGTCGAGGTTGTTCCAGTGGCCGGGCCCGGCGTCGTCGATCCACTGCACGACGTCGTTCCAGCGGCCCTTCACGGAGTTGTTCCAGGTCACCAGCGTGCTGCAGTAGCACTCGACGTCCGTGTCGATCCGCCAGCCGTTGGAGTTCGCCTTCCAGGTCTCGGCCTTCGTGTGGCTGAGCGACCAGGACAGCGTCAACTGGACCGGACGGCCGGACTGCTGGAGCGCGGTGTGCCAGGCCTTCACGTCCGGGGTGTTGTCGTGGTCCGCGTCGCCCTGCCAGGAGCCCGGTCCCACTCCGTCGACCTTGAGGAAGTCCACGCCCCAGCCGGCCAGTTGGTCGGCGAGGGAGTCGATGTACTTCTGTGCGCAGGGGTTGGCGAAGTCCATCTTGTAGGCGGAGTTCCACCCGTTGGTCTTGCGCAGGTCGGAGTAGACGACGTCCGAGGTGGTGCAGCCGGGCGCGTTGTAGATCGGGGTCTTCCCGTCGCCGTACGCGGCCGGGTCCAGGCCCACGGCCAGGTACAGCCCGTACTTGAGGCCCTTGTGGTGGAGGTAGTCGCCCAGGGACTTCATGCCGTGCGGGAAAGTGGTGGGGTTGGCGGTCGGGCGGGCGTACCGGTCGAAGCCGTTCGACCAGCCCGCGTCGACGTTGACGTACTCGTAGCCGTGGGACCTGAGCTTCTTGGCGACCACGTCGGCCTGCTGCTCGACGTGTGCCTCGGTGAGCCAGCCGACCCCGCCGTAGCCGGGGAAGCTGGTGGCTTCCAGGCTCCAACTGCTCCAGCCCATGTACGGCTTGGCGGCCAGGAGGTCCTGTCGGCGGCCGGCACCCGACGGGGAGGCGCTCGCGAGCGAGGCACTCGGCCCCGAGGTATTCGGCACCGAGGTATTCGGCACCGAAGAGGAGGCGTCAGCCGTCGACGGGGAGGTTCCGGCCGCCGTCGCGGCGGTCGGTGCGGCGAGGGACACCACCAGGGCGGTGGCGGCCAGGACGGGCAGGTGCCGCAGGCGCGCACCGCCCGCTCGGAGTCTGTGGCGTACGGATGCAGCAGGTCCTGCTGGACGAGCCATGTGATTACTCCATCTCGGCGCGAAAGGCACGGCGGGGCCCTCGGAAGGCCTGGAAGTGCCTCTGCACGGTCAGCCGCATGGGGAATTGGTCGAGTGGGCGTTCGGGCGCCCAAGTGGCCGTAAGGCGACGCCCGTTCGGGAGCGCAGCCCGCGATGACTTACGCGGCCGGTCGAGGAGGAAACCGGCCGCCACCTGCACGGGTGGACGTCCCATCCACCTGTCCTGAGGTGCCGCGAATGTAGCCAGGCTTTTCTTCCAGCGTCAACATATTGCGCGGCCCGAATCATCGACATTCGCGGAAAGAATGGATCAGGATTCGGGCGATGAGTAGGGAAGGCGGGCACTGACCGGCGGCGAACTTCTCCTATCTTCTTTTCCAATGGAAATGTATGGTCGCCGCATGACGCTCGCTGATCAGCCACCCGCGGCCGCTCTGCTGTTCCAGACCCTGCTCGCGCACGGCCCGCTCACCCGCGCCGAGATCGGGCGTCGCACCGGCCTGTCACCCGGCGCGATCACCAAGGTCGCCACTCCCCTGCTGACGGACGGCTGGATCACCGAGCTGGGCCGCTCGGCCGAGCGCACCGCCGGCCGGCCGGCCACGCTGATCGCGGTGCGGGCCGACCGTGCCCGCTTCGTGGGCGTGAAGGTCACCGGTGACGAACTCATCGGTGTGCTGGCCGACCTCACCGCACGGACCCTGGCCACCGCCCGCGCCACCCTCACCTCCCGCGACGTCGGTACGGTCGTCCTGGCCATCGCCCGGCTCGTCGACCGGCTGACCGCGAAGGCACCGCCCCGTGCGGCGGGCGCCCTGCACGGCATCGGCGTCACGATCTCCGGGGACGTCGACGGCCACACCGGCACCGTCCAGTACTCCCCCTTCCTGAACTGGCGCCGCGTTCCCCTCGCCCAACTCGTCCAGACGGCCACGGACATACCGACCGTGATCGAGAACGACGTACGCGCGCTGACCGTCGCGGAACAGTGGTTCGGCGTGGGGGTCGGGCTGTCGTCCTTCGCCCTGGTCACCGTCGGCGCGGGCATCGGCTGCGGGATCTCCCTCGGCGGCCGGGTCGTCTCCGGGGCCCACGGTGTCTCGGGGGAAGTGGGGCACCTTCCGGTGGGCGGTACCGACCGGGTGTGCACCTGCGGCAACACCGGCTGTGTCGAGGCCGTCGCCTCCACCCAGGCCATCACCGAACAGGCCCGCCGGGCGACGGGCGATCCGGTGCTGACGATGGACCAGGCGGTCCGCCTCGCCCACACCGGCAACGCCGACGTCCGCGCCGTCTTCGCCCGGGCCGGCCACGCCCTGGGCCTGGCGCTGGCCTCCGTGGCCAACCTCATCGGGCCCGAACGCATCATCATCTCGGGCGAGGGCGTGGCCACCTACGACCTCTACGAGGAGCAGATCCGTACCACCTTCGCGGCCCGCGCCTTCGGCGCCGCGGCCGACTGCGACCTCGTCGTCAGACCCCTCCCCTTCGAGGAGTGGGCCCGCGGCGGCGCCGCCGTCGCCGCCCAGCGCATCTTCGCCCCCGCCAAGTAACCCGCGAAGACCACTTCACCCCGCCCGGTTGCTCCGCGAACACCACTTCGCCCCCGCCCAGTTGCCCCGCGAACACCACTTCGCCTCGCCCGGTTGCCCCGCGAACACAACTTCGCCCCGCCCGGCAACCCCGAGCGCCTCTCCTCCGCGCCGCGCGCCGCTCCCGCGTCCGCCCCGCGTGAGCCGTCCTCCGTCCGTCACCCCGTACCGAAAGCGCACGCCATGCTGAAAGCTTTCTCCGCCCACGACTTCCGCGATGTCCGCCGCCCGCCCGGAACGCTTTGGTACGACCGCCCGGCCACCCGCTGGCTCGAAGCACTGCCCGTCGGCAACGGCCGCCTGGGCGGCATGGTCCACGGCGGCACCGACCGCGAGCGGATCCAGCTCTCCGAGTCCACCGCATGGTCGGGCGGTCCCTCCGCGACGGACCTGAGTCCGACCGCCCGGGCGCAGGTGCCGCGTATCCGCGAGCTCCTCTTCGCCGGCGAACACGCCGAAGCACAGCGGCTCGCGGCGGAGCATCTACCGGGCAGGCCGAGGTCGTTCGGGACCAACCTCCCCCTCCCCGAGGTCCAGTTCGCCTTCCCCGACGGGCCTCCGGCCGAGGACTACCGCCGGACCCTCGACCTGGACACCGGCCTCGCCTCGGTCACCTACCGGCAAGGCGGCGTCCGCTTCTCCCGCGAGGTGTTCGCCACGAACCCGCACGGTCTGATCGCGATCCGTCTCACCACGGACCGCCCCGGATCGCTCGGCTTCATCCTGTCCGTCCGGGACGGCCTGCTCCCCGGTGACACGACCACCACGGACTCCTCCGTCGTCTTCAGCGGTCACGCCTACGAGACCCTGCACAGCGACGGGCAGCAGGGCGTCGCGCTGGAGATCCACGCCCGTCTCGAAGCCGACGGCGGCACCGTGCACCGGGCGGGCGACGCGCTCCGTCTGGAGGGCGCCGACAGCGCGGTCGTCTACGTCGTCGTCGGCACCGACTGGGCGGGGGCGGACCCGCGGGCGCGGGCGGAATCCCTGTTGGCCGCCGGGCCGGCAGCCGGATACGAGGCCGTCCGGGCGGCACACATCGCGGACCACCGGGCGCTGATGCGGCGGGTCTCGCTGGATCTCGGATCGGCACCGTCCGACATCGCGGCCCTGCCCACGGACGCCCGCCGCGACCGGCTCGCCTCCGGACAGGCCGACGACGCTCTCATAGCGCTCTACTTCCAGTACGGCCGCTACCTGACCGTGGCCGGCTCCCGCCGCGACTCCCCCCTGCCGCTGGCCTTGCAGGGGCTGTGGAACGACGGCCTGGCCAGCAGCGCGGCCTGGACGAACGACTTCCACCTGGACATGAACACCCAGCAGAACTACTGGGCCGCCGAACCCACCGACCTGGCCGAGTGCCAGGAACCGCTGTTCGGCCTCCTGGAGCGCCTGGCGGACCACGGCCGGGCGACCGCCGAGCAGATGTACGGCGCACCTGGCTGGGTCGCCCACACGGTGACCAACGCGTGGGGGTACACGGCGCCCGGTTCCGGCGTCGGCTGGGGCATGAACGTGACCGGCGGGGCCTGGCTCGCCCTCCAGTTGTGGGAGCACTTCGAGTACGGCCGTGACGAGACGTTCCTGCGGGAGCGCGCGTACCCGGTCCTGCGGGGGGCCGCCGAGTTCCTCCTCGCCTACGCGGTCGAGGAGCCGGAGCACGGCCTGCTCGTCACCGGGCCGTCCGAATCGCCGGAGAACTGGTATCTCGCGCCCGACGGCAGCCGGTGTTCGGTGTCCATGGGGGCCACCGCGGACCGGGTGTTCATGGAGGCCGTGCTGCGGATCTGCGCGGAGAGCGCCGAGTTGCTCGGTGAGGATGCCGACCTGCGGACCAGGATCGCCGCCGCGCGCCGACGGCTGCCGCCGCTGCGGATCGGGCGGCACGGGCAGTTGCAGGAGTGGCTGCACGACTACGAGGAGGCCGAGCCGAGCCACCGGCACACCTCGCATCTCAGCGCCCTGTTCCCGGAGCGCCAGATCACCCCGCGCGGCACACCGGAGCTCGCCCGCGCCGCCGAGGTCACCGTCGAGCGCAGGCAGCAGGCTCCGGGGTGGGAGCAGACCGAGTGGGTCGAGGCCAACTTCACGGTCTACTTCGCCCGTCTCCTCGACGGCGACTCGGCCCTCAGGCACCTCACCAGCCTGATCGCGGACGCCAGCGAGGCGAACCTGATGACGTTCTCCGCCGGCGGGGTGGCGGGCGCGGCGCAGAACATCTACTCCTTCGACGGCAACGCCGGCGGCACGGCGGGAGTCGCCGAGATGCTCCTGCAGTCCGACGGCCGCGAGGTCGAACTGCTGCCCGCGCTGCCGTCCGGCTGGCCCGACGGGAGCGTGTGCGGACTGCGCGCCCGTGGCGGCCTCACCGCGGACGTCCGGTGGCGCGACGGGCGGTTGGAAGCCGCGCGTATCCGGGCGTCCCGGGCCACGGTCGTGCAGGTGCGGTACGGCGCCGACCTCCTCGACGTACGGCTCGCCGAGGGAGAGGCGCTTGCCCTCGGCCTCGGCTGAGGGCAGGCGCCGGTGACGTCGTCACTGGGCGATCTGGCCGCCGTCGACGAGCAGGGTCTGCCCGGTCATCGCGGTCGCGTCGAGCGCCACGAACGCCACGGCCGTCGCGATCTCCTCGGCCTCCAGCAGCCGGCCCATCGGTATCTGGCCGATCCACTGCGTCATCCGCAGCGGATCGTCCATCCCGACGGTGTCGAGGATGGGGGTGCGGGTGCGGCCCGGCGCGACCGCGTTGACCCGCACCCCGTACGGCGCCCACTCGACCGCGAGGGACCGTGCCAGCTGGGCCACTCCGGCCTTCGCCACGTCGTAGGCGACGTGGTACTCGGGGTTGGAGCCGATGAAGGCGGCGATGGAGGAGATGTTCACGATCGACCCGGACCGTCGGCTCACGAAGTGCCGGCCGAACTCGCGGCAGGCCACGAAGGTCCCGGTCAGGTCGACACCGAGGATGCGGTTCCAGACGTCGTCCGACACGTCGAGGGCCGCGTCCTCGTGGGCGATGCCGGCGTTGTTGACCAGGACGTCGACGCGGTCGAAGCGCCGTACGACCTCGTCGGCCGCCTCGGCGACGGCCCGCGGGTCGGAGACGTCCAGGGGCAGGAAGTCGCCGCCCACCTCCTTGGCCACGGCGGTGCCGGTCTCCGTGTTGCGGTCGGTGACGACGACCCGTACGCCACGGTCCGCGAGCGCCACGGCGATGGCGCGCCCGATTCCCTGGCCCGCGCCGGTGACGACGGCCACTCGCTCGTCGGTGTGCCTCAGGGGCGACTCGGTCATCTCGTTCCTTCCGTCGGTGGATGCGTGGGGCGGCTTCACAGCGTCTTGGCCGACCCCACTCCGGGGATCTGCCAGCGGACGCGTGCGGCCGGATCGATCGCGGTCGAGGCGCCCGGACCCTGCGGACGCTCCATGAGCCCTTCGCGTACGACGCTGCGCTCGACGAAGGCCTCCTGCGTCCAGGGAATGAACTCCACCAGCGGCGGCACCTCGGACAGGACCGTCCCCACCAGGTGCTGGTGGACCTGCATCATGTCGCCGGCGTGCGGCGCGAACCGCAGTCCCCGCGCCGCCGCGTGCGAGGCGATCTGCAGGAACTCGGTCACCCCGCCGACCCGGGTGACGTCGGCCTGGACGACCCGGATGGCGTCGGCCGCCATGAAGGAGGCGAACTGGTGGTAGGAGTAGATGCTTTCCCCGGCCGCCACGTCCAGCCGCGTCGACGCCTGGAGGCGGGCGTGCGCCTGGAGGTCGTCGGCGTGCACGGGCTCCTCGACCCAGTCCATCGCCGCCTCCTCCAGGACGGGCATGATCTGGTTCGCCGTCGACAGGTCCCAGCGCTGGTTGGCGTCGCACATCAGGGTCACGTCGTCGCCGAGCGCCCGGCGGACCGCGCGCACGCGGCGGGCGTCCTCCCGCCAGTCGGACCGGCCCACCTTGATCTTCACCCGGGACCAGCCGTGGTCGACCAGCGCGGTGAGGTCCCGGACGAGTTCGCTGTCGGAGAGGTTGAGCCAGCCTCCGTCGGTGTTGTACGCCTCCACGCTCTCCTGTGTGCCGCCGAGGAGGCGCCACAGGGGCATGCCGGCCCGCTGTGCGGCGAGGTCCCACAGGGCGATGTCGACCATGGCCAGCGCCATGTGGACGACGCCCGCCCGGCCCATCCAGTGCGTGGGCAGCCAGTACAGGCGCTTCCAGGTGCCCAGGATGTCCTCCGACGAGGTGTCCAGAAGGGCATCGGCATAGTAGGAAAGGATCACGTCGGAGAGGAGTTCGGGAGCGCAGTGCACGCCGGAGATACCCGTGCCGACACGGCCGTCGGCGGTGCGGATCTCGACCACGGGTACCGTCCAGTGCGCCATGGCGGCGGTGGAGTCGGCGATGGGCCGCTTCAGGGGCACGGCGAGGGCATAGGTCTCCACGGAGGTGATCACCGCACCGTCGTCGCCGCGCAGGAGGTCCGCGCCGTGCGCGGACAACAGGCCGCGGGCGGTGCCGAAGGAAGTCTGATCCGTCATTGTTCCAGTCGGCCATGGCCGCCGGAACTCGTCAACGGCGAAATGCGAATACACATGATCTGCCGCGCAGATGCCCTGACGCCGGAAGGAATTCCGTACCGGCGGCGGCCCGGCTGCGCGGCGAGGAGGTTCGGTCAATGACTCTCGAACTGGCCTGGTTGCGAACCTGGGTCGAGGTCGTGGATACCGGTGGCTTTACCAGAGCGGCCGAAAAGTTGCATTTGTCGCAACCACGCGTGTCGGCGCACATCGCGAATCTGGAACGTGAACTCGGATGTCTGCTTATCGAGCGCCGTATCCGGCCGCTCACCCTCACCGACGACGGGCGCGCCCTGCTGGCCCGGGCGCGGGCGGTGCTCGCGGCGGCGGACGAACTGGTCACCGCGCGCCAGACCGACCGGGGCGACATCACGGGAACCGTCACCGTCGCGAGCTTCGCCAGCGGGAGTTCGGAGTTCCTCCCGGGGGTCATCACGGCGCTGCAGGAGGAACACCCGGGGATCCGGGTGGCGGTCCTGGACGGTGACGTGGACTTCATCGAGGCGGCGCTGTCCGAGCGCCGGGTCTCGGTGGCCCTGCGCACGGTCCGGCCGGAGCCGCACGACCACGCCTTCACCATGCGTCCGTTGTGGCGGGAACCCTTCGTCATGCTCGCCCCGACCGGGCATCCCCTGCTGGAGAAGAGCGAGGTCGATCTCGCGGACTTCACGGGCCAGCGCGTCATCACGATCGGCGATCCGCTCGCCAACACGGTGGTCGGTTACGAGGCCGAGGTCGAGTTGAGCATCAAGGACCTGGTCGCGCCGAGCGGAATCGTGTCCCATCAGCCGACCACCCTCGGCGCCATGGTGCGGGCCGGGCACGGAATCGGCATCATCAACTACCTGGGCGGGGTGATGGTCCTGCGCGAGGGAATGGAAATGC
The DNA here is from genome assembly GCF_040634235.1 of Streptomyces sp. NPDC007157. Classification (NCBI taxonomy): domain Bacteria; kingdom Bacillati; phylum Actinomycetota; class Actinomycetes; order Kitasatosporales; family Streptomycetaceae; genus Streptomyces; species Streptomyces sp. NPDC007157. Next base: position 97,865 of record NZ_JBEYFE010000004.1, on the reverse strand, counting down.
GGCCCATTCGCCATCTCAACCGGTATCGGGACGTGGGAATCTGGTGGCACTCGGAGCGACCGCTGGGCGCGGCCGCACAGGCTTTCATCCGAGCGGTGATAAAGGCTCCACGGCCCGAAGGGACGACCGCCATTCCACCGCTGTGACGACGCGGGGATTCATTCGCGGGGAGAATACCCCCCATCCGTGAATCGCCGTTGACGATCTCGGGGTGAGCGGGGTGAGGTTGGTCGAAAGCCGCAAGGATCGGAGTCGCGATGGCCACTGTCCGTACGTACTCGAATCTCGATGTGGCGGTACGCAGCGATACGTCGGACGTGGGTGAGGGGCCGGTGTTCGACCCGCGTACCGGACACCTCCTCTGGGTCGACATCTACGGCTGCAAGGTGTACGACGACGATCTGTCGAACGGACGGCAGACCGTCACGGAGGTCGGCACGATGGTCGGCGCGGTCGCGCCCCGCGCCACGCAGGAGGGCTTCGCCGCCGCCGTGGCGGACGGGTTCGGTTTCGTCACCGACGGCGGGCTGACGCTGGTCGACCCGGTGCTGCCCGAGCCCAACCTGCGCATGAACGACGGCAAGGTGGACTCCCACGGCCGGTTCTGGGCCGGCAGCAACGACATGGAGTTCGCGCCGGGCCAGGGCCGGCTGCACCGGTGGGACGGCGACGGGCCGAGCGTCGTCGTCGCGGGCGGTCTCGTCCTGCCGAACGGCCTGGGCTGGAACGCCGAGGACACCGTCCTGTACCTCGCCGACAGTTACGCCAATCTCCTCTACCGGGCCGACTTCCACGCCGAGCCGGGAGAGCTCGGCCGCCTGGAGGTGCTGGCCAAGACCGAGGGGGCCGGCGTTCCCGACGGCCTCGCCGTCGATGTGGAGGGGTGTTTCTGGGTGGCCATGCACGGGGGCCGCGAGGTGCGACGGTACGACCCGACCGGGCGGGTCGTCGGGATCGTTCCGGTGCCCGTCCTCCAGCCGACCAGTTGCGCCTTCGGTCCGGACGGCCGCCTGTACATCACCTCGGCCCGCAACGGCCTGTCCGCCGAGGAGTTGGACAGGTCCCCGCTGTCCGGTTCCGTCTTCGTCATCGAGACCGGTACGCACGGGGTCCCCGTCCGGCCGTTCCGGGCCTGACGGAACCGCCCCCAGGGCACGGGGCATTCGCATTCCGGATGAATGACCATCGATAACCGTCTTTCCCTTGTGCGGTATTGGCGTCATACGGTCGATGGCATGGACAGTGAACGTCGTGACACAGAGGCAGCGGGCCCGGTGGCAGCCGTCAGGCCGCTGGTGCCCCGGCCCGGACCGGACGACATAGGGCTGCTCCTCGGGGATGTGCCACGGGGGACGCCCGTCGAACTCGCCGACGGCACGGCACCGGTCGTCGAGGACATCGCCGCCGGGCACAAGGTCGCGCTGCGCGATATCGCGAAGGGTGCGCCGGTCCGCAAGTACGGCGAGGTGATCGGCGTGGCCCTGGCCGACATCCCGGCGGGCGGGCACGTGCATGTGCACAACCTGGGCATCGGCGGGTGGCAGGAGCCGGCGACGCGTCCGTCGCCGGCCCGCACGCGGCCCGCCTCCGCCGCCCCCACCCGCGACCACTTCCTCGGTTACCGCAGGGCGGACGGGCGGGCGGCCACCCGGAACTACATCGTCGTGGTGCCGACCGTGAACTGCTCCGCCACGGTGGCCCGGATGATCGCCCAGCGGGCCGACGACCGGCACAAGGGGACTCCCGGCCTCGACGGCGTCATCGCGCTTCCGCACGACCTCGGCTGCGGAATGGCGGAGGGCACCCCCGGTGACGCCATCCTGCGGCGCACCCTGCGGGGCTACCTCGGCCACGCGAACGTGGCGGCGGCCCTCCTGATCAGCCTCGGCTGCGAGGTCAACCAGCCGGAGAACCTCCTCGGCGACGACGCCGGCACCGAGACCCTCACCATCCAGGACCTCGGCGGCACCGCGGCGACGGTGAACGCCGCGCTCGACCGCATCGAGCGCCTGGTCTCCGGGATCGCGGCATCGCGCCGAACGCCGATCCCCCTCGCGGAACTGACGCTGGGTCTCCAGTGCGGCGGCAGCGACGCGTACTCCGGGCTGACCGCCAACCCCACCCTCGGCGTCGCGGCCGACCTGCTCGTCGCGGCCGGCGGGAAGGTCGTCCTCGGCGAGACCCCCGAGATCTACGGCGCCCACCACCTGCTGCGGGACAGGGCGTCGAACCCCGAGGCGGCGGCCCGCATCGACGAACTCATCGCCTGGTGGCAGCAGTACACGGCCGCGGGCGGCGCCACACTCGACAACAATCCGTCGCGCGGGAACCGGGCCGGCGGGATCACCACCATCTGGGAGAAGTCCCTGGGCGCCGTGCTCAAGTCCGGGACCAGCCCGCTGAACGACGTCGTCGGATACGGAGAGGCGGTCACCGCGCCGGGCCTCACCTTCATGGACACGCCCGGCTACGACCCCGTGTCGGCCACCGGCATGGTCGCCGGCGGCGCCAACCTGCTCGCCTTCACGACCGGACGCGGCTCGCTGTTCGGCTCCCGTCCGGTCCCCTGCCTGAAGATCAGCACCACCAGCGGGCTGTACGAGCGGATGCGCGGCGACATCGACTTCGACGCCGGCCCGGCCATGAGCCACGCCGACCAGGTCTCGTACGGCACCGCCTTGTTCGAGGCCCTCGTGGACATGGCGTCGGGCGCCGAGAGCAAGTCCGAGGCACTCGGCTTCGGGACGGAGGAGATCGTCCCCTGGCGCATGGGGGCGGTCCTGTGACCCGAACAGCCCCTCCTCGACCGTACGGCGCATCGCCGCGGGACGTCCGCACACTACGAAAGGTCGCGGCATGACGCTTCAGCACAGGACCGCCATCGTCACCGGAGCCGCCTCGGGAATCGGCCGGGCAACCGCCCTACGGCTGGCCGGTGACGGTTTCACGGTGGCTCTGCTGGACCTCGATCGGGCCGGCCTGTCCCGGACCCGGGTCCTGATCGAGAAGGAGGGCGGCACCGCTCACGAGACTCCCCTGGACCTGCGCCGGGCCGAGGAGGTCACCGCGGCGGCGGAGTCCACCGTCGGCCTGCTGGGATCCCCGGCCGTCCTGGTGAACGTGGCGGGAGTCGGGGTGGCAGCGAACGTACTGGAGACCAGCGACGGTGACTGGGACCTGGTGCTGGGCGTGAATCTCACCGGGCCGTTCTACCTGACCCGGGCCGTCCTGCCCCACATGATCTCGGCCGGTGCGGGTGTGATCGTGAACATCGCTTCCGTGGGCGGTCAGGTGGGCCTCGCACGACGTGCCGCGTACTGCGCGTCGAAGGCGGGGTTGGTCGGACTGACGCGTGCCGTCGCGGTGGACCACGCCAGGGAGGGCGTGCGCTGTGTGGCGATCTGCCCGGGGACGGTCGAGACGGAGTGGATCGACAAGATCCTCTCCGACGCCCCCGATCCCGGCGCGGCCCGCGCGGCGATGGCGGCCCGCCAACTCGACGGCCGGCTCGGCACCCCCGAGGAGGTCGCCGCACTCGTCGCCTTCGTGGCGGGAGACCAGGGCCGGTTCATCAACGGGGCCGCGCTGACGATCGACGGCGGGATGACGGCGGCCTGACGGCTGTCGGCCCTGATGTGCGGGGTGACCGGGCGCGTTCGGACTCAGCCGCCGAGAACGGCCGAGCGGGCCGCCGCCCCGAGTACGGCGCCGAGGGCCGCGCGGTCGACCTTGCCGTTGCGGTTGAGCGGGAGAGCGTCCAGTGCCGTGAGGCCCGCGGGCACCATATAGGCGGGGAGACGGCGGCGCAGGGCGGCTCGGAGATCGTCCACGTCGTCCGTCGTGCCGGTGTACGCGGCGGCGAGTTCGATGCCGCTGGGGGTGGTCAGCGTCAGGACGGCCGCGTCGACGACTCCGGGCAGTGTGCGCAGCGCGGCCTCGACCTCACCGAGCTCCACCCGGTAGCCGTGCACCTGGACTTGTTGGTCGAAGCGCCCGAGGTGAACCAGCGGCAGATCGCCCGGTGTACCGCTGTTCTCGGCGTCGCCGCGGCCGTCGGACAGGGGACCGACACGGTCGCCGGTGCGGTACCAGTGGGCGTCGGTCAGCGCGGTCGAAGGGTCGCAGGGAGTGCCGTCGGGCGCGAGAAAGCGGTCGGTGTTGTCCGCCGGATCGAGGTAGCCGGGAAAGCGCTGCGGACCTCTTATGCACAACTCACCTTCATGGAGCCGGAGTTGCAGGTCCGGGTGCAGGGTGCCGATCGGTACGGTGCCGTTGGCGGGTTCCGGCCAGTCCGCCGGGTCCGGCGGAAGCCGGTAGGTGGTACAGGTGACGGTCAGTTCGGTCGGGCCGTAGGCGTTCTCCACCGAACTGTGCGGAGCCGCTTGTTGCCAGGCCGCCGCCTGCTGGAGTGTCAGCGCCTCCCCGCAGAACATGCTCCGGCGCAGCGTCGGCATGATCCCGGCCCGCAGTGCCCGGAGCCGCTTGGCGATCGAGATCACCGAGGGTACGGAGTTCCAGTGGGTGATGGCTCGCCGGTTGACGAAGCGGACCGGCGACAGGAGCTCGTCGCGGGTCGGCACGACCAGCGTGGCACCACTCCCCCAGGCGGTGAACATGTTGAAGACCGAGGGGTCGAAGGTCAGGTCGAAGGTCTGCGAGAGACGGGCGCCGGGGCCCGCCGCCGCGTGCGGGACGACATGGGCGAGATAGGCGCAGATGTTGCGCTGCTGGATCGGGACGCCCTTGGGGACACCGGTCGAGCCCGAGGTGAACAGGATGTAGGCCAGATCTTCGGGCCGGGCCCTGCCGGCGGGAAGGGCGGGGTCGGGCGTGCGGCGGAACGGTTGGGGGTCGGCCAGGGTGAGGGCCGGGACGTCGAGCCGACCGGTCTGGTCGGTGGTCCCGTCGGCCAGGACGGCATCGACCCCCGCGGCCTGTACGATCCGGGCGTTGCGCTCGGCCGGGAAGGCGGGGCCGAGCGGGACGGCCACAGCGCCGAGGCGTTGGATGGCGAGATATCCCGCGTACGCATCGATGGTGCGCCCGGCCAGCAAGCCCACCCGGTGTGGCGGTCGGCCGTCCAGGAGCCGGAGCAGGCGGACCGCGACGCTGTCGGCGAGGGCGGAGAGTTCCGCGTACGTCAGGGCTGTGTCGCCGACCTCCAGCGCTGAGTGGTCTGCGTACCTGGCGGCCGACGCAGCGAACCAGTCGTAGAGGGTGTGCCGTTCGGCGGGCATACTCACCGTTCGCCTTTCTCGTGTTTCGCGGTCTTGCCGGACATGCCAACTGCAGCCGCATCGGACGCGGGCTCCGGGAACGCGCAGCTGAACGGAACGGAGGAATGGTCGCGCAGGCTGATCCAGCGGTAGTCGCCCCAGCGGCCGGTGCGGGCGCCCGGCGGCACGTCGATGGTCCATGGCCGGCCGGCGAGCCCCGCCCCGCTGGCCTTGACGCATGCCTCCTGAGCGGTCCACACCCAGGCCACTTCCTCGACGGCCCGTGCCGGGGGCAGTGTGGCGAGCCGCTGGGCGTGCTCGCGCAGCAACTTGCGGGCGAAAGACGTGGTGACGGAGGTGTCGGGCCTCTGGATGTCCACGCCGAGGAGGCGGCCGACCGCGACGCCCGCGGCGACCGTGCCCCGGCTGTGCGAGACGCTGACGCCGATTTCGCGATGGTCGCGCAGCCAGGGCTTCCCGCGCCGGTCCACGGTGATCTCCGCACCCGTCAGGGCCGGCCGCACCTCGGCGACCAGTGCTCTCAGCAGTGCGCGGCCGGTCAGGAACGCGCGGGCTCGCCATTCCGGCAGTTCGGCCGCCCGGCGCAGATCGCCGTGGTGGGTGCTGGGCGCCACCTGGTCGGCCGTCGTGGAGGTCACCCAGACCTGGTCCCCGACCTGGAGCGGTGCCCTCACGGCAGGGTGCCCGGCAGGGCCAGGCCGGCCAGTATGCTCTCGGCGGCGTCCGCGACCGCGCCCAGGACCACTTCGTTCGCGCCGCCCCCGATGCCGAACAGCGCGGCCTGGGCGCGGACTTCCTGGATACCGCCGGTGGCGAAGCCGGCCGCCCCCCACAGCTGCCCACACTCGGTCAGGACGTGGTTGACGGTGGATCCGGCGGCCGCTTTGAGGGTTGCGGCGGCCGTCGTGTCATGGCGCAGGGTGACCGGCTCCGCGTATTGCGCGACCAGGGCCTGGAGTTCACGCACCCGCACGAGGCAGGTCGCGAAGCGCTGCCGTACGCCCTCCAGATCCCACAGGCTGCCCTCGCCGTGCGGCCGACCGCGCACGTGGCGCAGGGTGTCTTCCAGTACGCGACGGCACAGGGCCACGCCCCACTGGGCGCCGGCGAGGCGTTCGGTACCGATGTGGCGGACGAAGACGGGGAGTCCGAAGCCGATCCGGCCCAGCACATGGTCCCGGTCGAGTCGTACACCGTCGAAGGTGACATGGCCGACTCCCGAGGCGGCGAACAGCGCGGAGTCGGCGGGGCGCACGGTGACGCCGGGGGCGTCGGCGGGTACCAGGACCCAGGTGAAGTGGGTGAAGTGCCGCCCCGGGCGGTGCCGGGCCAGCACCAGGAAGTATCCGGCCGTGGTGGTGTTGGCGATCCAGTTCTTCTCGCCGGCCACCTCCAGGGCGTCGTCCTCGATCCGTACCCGGGTGCGCAGCGCGGTGAGGTCGGTGCCCGCTGTGACGTCGGTTGCGGCCAGGGCGATGGTCACCTGGCCGGTGAGCGCACGTTCCAGCGCGTGCCGCGCCACCGGCGTGCGGCCCGTCGCCAGGACCGGCAGCGCGGTGGCCAGCTGGACGCTCACCGAGAGTGTGGACGCGATCGAGAAACGGGCGTCCACGGCGGTGAGCAGCCCTGCGAGCCCCACGGGGTCGGCGCCTGTCGGGACGACGCCGTCGTGGTAGCCGCGCGTGACCAGGCCCGCCCGGCCGAGCGCGGCCCATACCAGGGCGCCGCTCGCGGTACGGGGCAGGGCGTCCAGCGCGGCGTAGCCGGTGGCGTCCGGTGCGCCGGTGCCGGATGACATGCCGGACGACGGGAAAGACGGCATGACGGGCGACGCTGCCGAGGGCTCTTGTGGCCGTGTCTCAGGCAAAGGTCACTCCCTGGTCGCGTAGCGCCAGTCGGCCGTCGGCGAGGTGCAGCCGGTCGTTGCTGTAGTTCAGCGCCGCGGAGCGCAGGTCCCGCAGCGCCAGTTCGAGACGGGTGGGCGAGTCCTTGAGGTAGCCGTGCCGCAGCCCGAGCGCGGTGACCAGATCGTCCACCGCCGCGAAACACTCCTCGGATGCGGTGATCTTGAGGGAGTTGAGCTGGAGTTGCCGTGCCGGCAGTGAGAGGTCCGCGCCCGATTCCACCGTTGTGGCTGTCTGCCGCAGCAGTGCGTGGACGGCGTCCAGGCGCCGGCGTGACCGGGAGATCCGGGTGAGCAGCAGCTCCGATGTCAGATCGAAGCGCTCACGGCCCGCCGGACTGCGCAGCAGCCGCAGCACTCGGGAGAGCGCGCCCGCCGCCGTGCCGAGCCACGCCGCCGACCAGCCCAGATGGGCCAGCGGCCCGAAGATCTCGGTGGCGATCTCATGGAACTCGCCGTGTTCGCCCACGACTTGGTGCCCGGGGATGCTCCCGGTCAGTTTCAGCGCGATGCTGTGGCTGGCCCGCATGCCCATCGGCTGCCATTCCCCGGAGTCGGTGAGGGTGAGTTGGTCGCGGTGCGCGTAGACCAGCGAGACCTCGTTCGCCGTGGCGGCCTGCGGGCTGCGCATCGTGATGAGGAAGCCGTCGGCGTGCATTCCACCGGTGACGATCGGCGCGAAGCGGTCGATCACCAAATCCGCCCCGGAATCGTTCAGTTGGGCTTGCGCGCTGAGCAGATGTCCGCCCTTGCCGGCTTCGGTGGTGACGGAGGCGAGATAGATCTCTCCCGCCGCTGTCTTCGGCAGGAGCTCTTTGCGCAGCCGTTCGTTTCCGTACCGGACAAGGGCCGACGCCTGCTGGCAGTGCATCGCGAAGATCATCGCGACGGACATGTCGCTCCGCCCCAGCGTCTGCGTGGCCGCCAAGAGGTCGCTCACGCCGCCGCCGAGTCCACCGTATCGGCGGGGGATCAGGAGGCCGAGCAGCCCGGTGCGGCGCAGCGCATCCAGCGCGTCCACCGGGAATTCCGCGGCACGGTCGGTGCGAGCCGCGTGCCGGTCCGTGGCCTCGGCAACCAGGGCGAGACGGGCGGCCAGGTCCAGGGGGACGGAGCTCGAGACGGTGGGCCCGGTGTTCATGCGGTCACCCGGCCGGTGATCCCGTCGTCGGGCGCGTCGGGGATCTGTGCGGAGATCGCTCGCCACAGGCTGCCGGCGGTGGCGAACGTGGCGTCGTTGAGCTCGTCGTCCGGCAGGGATATCCCGAACGAGTCCTCGATGGCGAAGAGCAGCTCGATGGCCTGCATGGAGTCGACGCCGAGCCTGCGCAGGTCGGTGTCGGACGTGATGACGAGCTCATCGGGGCCGGCGTTCTTGAGGAAGGGCCGAAGGAGTTCGGTCAAACGGGGATCCATGGCGGGACACCTCTCGTCAGTTCTGGGGGTGGTCAACGGGCGATGCGGCACAGGTCGTCGAGTCGACGGAGGTTTTCCGGGATGAGCTCGTCGGCGTCGAACTCCCTCTCCAGTTCGCTCTCCAGCCGCTCGATGATTTCGATCAGACGGAACGAGCTGAACGAGGCGAAGGAGTCCAACGGGGCACCGCCGAGCAGTTCGGCTTCCCCGACACCGAGCACCGCACCGGCCACCGCCGCCACGCGATGCCGCAGCGCGTCGTCCGTGGCCGGGTGCCCAGCGGGCGCGACGCCGAGGAGGGTGCGGTCGCCGGCGAGGGCCTGCCGCAGGCGGTCCACCACACCCGGTGGCTCGGCGTGCCCTCGGGACACCCGTCGGTGCGCGAGATAGGTCTGCTCGACGACCTTGTCCCAGGCACGCAGATGACCCTCCTCGGCCTCTGTCCTGTCGGCACGGTCGGCGAACAGCGCACGGTATTTCGCGTGCAACTTGCGCGCTCTGGCCAGCAGCCAGGTCTCGACCGTGAGCTGTTCGACAGCGCGCTCGCGGTCGGCGCAGGCGTCGTACGCGGCGAGGTACGCCGCCACCGTGGCCTCGTCCGAGGTCAGCGTGGGCGGCAGCTCCGACACGGGCTTGGCACCCACCGCCACCAGTTCGATGAGCTCGGCCGACTCGATGCCCGCCAGGTCTTCCTCGGCCGGCGTCCAGTGGCCGGGCACGGCCGGCCCCCACTGGGTCTCGCTGCGGTACGCGTCCGTGACACGCCAGCCGTCCGGGCCGGCAGCGAGCAGGAAACTGTGATCCATGTGTGCCTGCCGGTGGTACGGCAGCCAGGGCAGGTGGAAGGAGTCCGCGACGACGTACCACGTCCCGCCGCGCTCGGCGATCGCCGCCAGCAGTTCGGCACGGGGCAGGCACTCCCGCCGTACCACCTGGAGCCCCAGGGCTGCCGGCAGTGTGTTCAGGTGTTCCGTCAGCGGTGGGTCGACCGTCGGCAGACCGTCCGCGCGTTCCCAACAGCGGAAGTCCAGCGACGCGCCCAGTCGCAGATGTGCCCCGGGGCCGTAGTGGTGGTCGGCGAGTACCGCCAGGTTTACCTGAATGCAGTCCAGTAGACCGGTATGAACTGAACCGATGTCGAAATGCTCCGGTTCCACTGTGTCCGCCATATCCGTTCACATTCCTTGATTCCTCGGAGACCGTTCGGGGATTGCCGGGAGGTCGCTGGGAGTTGTTCCGGCACACGTTGCGGGCCTGCCGGTCAGAGCCATCCGGGTAGTACAGGCAGCTCCGCGGTCGAGGCGAGTCCCGCTCCGCCGGAGCGCCCGGCCAGCCAGGCGAGCGCGTCCGCGCGCGTGCCGGACACGTCCGGGCCGCCGGTGCCGAAACGCCCGAGTACCACTCCCGCGCTGTCGAGCAGCGTGAATTCCGGTACGCCCTCGGCCTCGGCGTAGTAGCCGAGTACGTCGGCCAGGATGATCTCCCGCGCCGCGTCGGGAATGTCGGCGCACCCGTATCCGATGTCAAGGTCCACATGGTGCAATTCGAGTTCGCGTATCCGGATGACCAATATCCGCCGCGGGGTGCAGAGTTCACCGGTGAACGGCCTGATGAGCGCCTGCCACGCGCCCGCCGGCAGCGTCTCGATCGTGTGCTGGAAGTGCGCCGCGGTCTCACGGACGTCCGACACCAGCGCGGCGGCCGACCGGCCGGCGCCCGCCGCGATCTCGGCGTCCCGGGCCTCCCGGCTCTCGTACTGCGGTGTCTCGACCCCTGTACGCGCCCACTCCATCAGCCGCTCCAGCGCGGGCGCCTGCCGCGCCAGGTGGCTCAGGACATGGCCGCGGGTCCAGCCGGGAAGCGATGACGGTGCCGCGATGTCGTCGTCATCAAGCCGTGCCAGGCCGGCCAGGAGGCGGTCCGCGGCGGCGGCGATCTCCTGGAAGGACTCCGGGGTGGGGGCTGTTTCCTTCAACGTGTTTCCTTCAACGTGTTTCCTCCTCGGGCTGTTCTCGTCGGCGGTCCGCACGGTGCGCTAGGCGACCAGCCGGGAGAAGCCCTCGGCGATCCTGGACAGTTCGCCGGCGATGTGCGGCAAGCGTGTCGGCGAGTCGGTACGCAGGGCCTCCTCCTGTTGGTGCTCGTTCCCGTAGAGCAGGCTGGTGGCGACTTTGAAGCGCAGTGCGTGCGGGGTGTCGCCCAGCAGATGACCGGCCAGCACGACGAGCCCGGAGTCGTCGAGGAGGCGGCCCGCGAGGGACGCCGAGTCCGTGACGCCACGTCCGGTCAGCCGGTCGCGCAGCGGCTCGAAGTCCGGGTAGACGTAGAACCCTCCGGTGGGCGGGCGGCATACGGCGCCGACGTCCACCGCGATCCGGTGGACCGCACGGGCCACCGCACCGTGCAGCCGGGCGCTCGCCCGGATCCGCTCGACGATCTCGGGCGGCTCGGCGAAGGCGTACTCCGCGACGTGCTGCATCGGCCCGGCGAGCGTCGACCACAGTTCGCTGGCCGCCGAGATCACCGCGTCCCTCAGCCGGGACCCGCTGTCGCTCTCCGGGAAGCGTGCCACGCCGATCCGCCAGCCGCCGAGCCCGAGCGTCTTGGACAGTCCGCTGGTGACAACGGTGCGTTCCGGGGCCACTTCGGCGGGGCTGAGGAAGGGGGTGGCTCGTAGGTCGTGGACGATGTCCCGGTAGATCTCGTCCGAGACGATCAGCAGGTCCTCGGCCCGTGCGAGTGCGCACAGTTCGCGGATCAAGGCGGGTGGCGCGAGGGTTCCGGTCGGGTTGTCGGGGAGGGTGAGGATCAGCATCCGGGGGTCGCCGCCCGCCGCCCGTGCCGTACGGATCGTCTCGCGCAGCGCGGCCGGCTCGGGCACGCCGCCGCACTGCGCGGGGATCGGCACGCCGTAGGCCCGCTTGCCGGCGTATGCCGCCTGTGGCGCGTAGGTGTTCCAGGCGGGCCGTGGCAGCAGCACATCGCCGGGGGTGACCAGTTGCAACGCCATCAACAGGGGCTTGCTGCCCGGCGCGAGCACGATGCTGTCGGCCGCGGTGGACAGCCGCCGGCGGGCGAAGTAGCCGGCCGCCGCGCCGCGTACGCCCGCGGCGCCGGCCACCGGGCCGTAGGAGGAGCGCGTCGCGCCCTGTGCCAGCCGCTCGGCCAGCTGGGGCAGTACCGGCAGCCTGGCCTCGCCGAAGGCCATGTGGACCAGTGACTCCCCCGCGGCCCGGCGCTGGTCCACCAACTGGTTCAGCGCCAGATTCGGGGAGGGAGGTGCCACGACGACGGCGGTCATCTCAGATTCCTTTCCGCACGGTCGGCCGCGCGGTGCGTGCCGGGTTCTCGGGTTCGGATCCGGCCGGTGCGCCGCCGCGCACGGCTGCCACGAGGTCGGCGGGTGTGCCGGGGGCCAGTTCCAGTTCGTCGAGCCAGGCGGCACCGGCCGAGTAGCGGGCCGCGAACGGCCTGCCCACCAGTGAAGGGATCCGCGCCTGGACCATCCGCAGCCGGAAGAACGTCCCGTCGGGCCGCTCCTCGACCCCGTCCACCAGGACCTTGCCGGGCGTCGCCGACATCACCGGGCCGCGCACGGTCCGGGCGAGCCCGGGCAACGTGCGGTACGCCTCGGAGAAGATCTCGACGGCCCTGCCCAGCGGCACCTTGAAGTAGTCGTACGGCCCCGTGTCCCGCTCCACGAACAGGTAGTAGGGGACCGCGCCGACCGCCAGCTCCGCCCGCCACAGCTCGCTCCACACCTGGGCGTCGTCATTGACATGCGCGATCAGCGGTGCCTGGCAGTAGACCACCGCGCCGGTGGCCCGGATGCGGGCCACGGCCTGCCGCGCGAGGTCGGTCGCCAGCTCGCGCGGGTGGCTGAAATGCGCCATCACGGCGAGCTGCCGCCCGGACGCCACGACCCGCTCGAACAGCCGCAGGACGTCGTCGGCGTCCGGATCGGTGACATACCGCTGCGGCCAGTAGGCCACGGATTTGGTGCCGATCCGGATCGTACGGACCGAATCGACGCCCAGCAGCGGCTCCAGATGGCTGCGCAGCCGTTCGGTGGACATCACCATCGGGTCCCCGCCGGTGACCAGCACGTCCTGCACCTCGGGGTGCCCGCCCAGATAGTCGATGAGCCCGCGGGGGTCGGGCACGGCGAAGCGCAGGTCCGCGTCCCCGATGAACTGCGCCCACCGGAAGCAGTAGGTGCAGTAGGCGTGGCAGGACTGGCCCTGGCCGGGGAAGTAGAGCACCGTCTCGCGGTATTTGTGCTGGAGGCCGGGGAGCTGGACGCCGTCCCGGCTCGGCACGTTGAGCTGTTGCTGACCGGACGGATGCGGGTTGAGACGGCCGCGTATCTCCTGAACGGCCTCCCGCAGCAGGAGCTTGTCGGCGGGGTCGGCGGACAGTTTGGCCAGTTGGTCCTCATCCGACGTGGTGAGCATGCCGCGCTGTGGAAAGGTCAGTTGGAACATCGGGTCGTCGGGGACCCGGTCCCAGTCGATGAGCTGGGACAGCACATATTCGTTGACCCGGAAAGGCAGTACCAGCGACACCCTGCGCACCGTCTTCCGGATCTCCTCCGGCAGTCCGTAGCGGCGGGCGATGTCGTCGATGTGGCGCGGGCCGTACGCCCGGAAGCGGACGGGTTCCGGCAGGCCGACCGGCATCAGTGCGCACCTCCCCGCTGCTTCGGCTTGCGGTAGACCTCGTCGCCGAGCACCAGGAAGTCCAGGTCCATGGAGCGGAACGAGTGCAGTGCGTCGGCCGCGGTGTCGACGACGGGCTCGCCCTTGTCGTTGAAGGAGGTGTTGAGCAGCACCGGCGGTACTCCGTGCCGCTGGAGGGAGTCCAGTACGGCTCCCACGGCCGGGGCCTCGTCGCCGTGCAGCACCTGCGGCCGGGTGGTGCCGTCGACGTGGACGACGCCGGGGGCGACGTGTCGGCCGAGTTCGGTGGCCTTGGCCGCGCCGAGCATGTAGCGGCTCAGGTGCTCCTGCTGTTCCCACAGCCGGGCCCCGTAGCCGGGCCGGGTCACACCCGCGAAGGGACGCCACTGTTCACGGTTCTTGATGACGTTCACCCGGGTGTTGACATCCGCGGTGTTCGGGATCGCGATGATCGACCGGCGGCACAGGGCACGCGGGCCCACCTCGGCCCGGCCCTGGGCGACCGCGCCGACCCGGCCGTCCAGCAGCAGCGTGGTGAGCTCGTCGATGTCCAGGTCGCGGCGGATCAGGCCGGAGGTGTCCAGGGCCGCGGGGCCGTTGACGTGGTCGGGTCCGTGGATGTCCGTGCCCAGGTAGGGGCTGAGCGGGCCGGTCCGCCGCCGCGGCGGGCACACCGTCCACGCCGCGCCCAGGGCGACGCCCGCGTCATGCGGCACCGGCGGCACGTACAACGGGCCGGGCAGGGTGCCGTTGGTGCTGCAGTTGAGAGCGACGCCACCGCTGAGGCACAGCTGCTCGACGCCGGATGCCTTGCGGGTCAGCGCCGCGAGGTGGGTCACCGTCTCCTCGATGAGGCGCTGCGCGGTGTACGCGACGAGAATCGCGTTCGGGTCCTCGGTGAGCGCTTCCTCGGGGGCGCCCGGCCCCGCCGCCCCGGCGATCTTCGTGTAGCGCTCCCGCCACCGCCCGACGACGGCGTCGTACTGCTCCTTGATCTGCTCGGCGGTGGCACTCCCGTGGCGCTCCGCCAGCGGCTCGACGGCGAGGCGGAAGTCGTCGGCCTCGATGTCCACGAGGGATTCCACCGGGAGGCGGGCGGCGCGTCCGTAGGCGGCCAGGCCCATCGTCTTCCCCGCATTGAGGAAGGAGAAGCCGAGCCAGGTCGAGGCGGCGTCATAGGCGTAGCCGAGCGACGCGGTGCGCTGCCAGGTGCGCTCCAGGCGGGGCTCGGCGCCGTCCTTGTACGTCCAGATGGTGGAGGACTCGTTCTCACCGTGTCCGTCGATGACGAGCACGCCGGCTTCGGAGAAGGGCGAGGCGTAGAAGGAGGAGGCTGCGTGCGCCTGGTGGTGGGGGACACGGACGACCTCGGGCGAGCGGTCGCCGAAGTCGAGGCCGACGGCGTACGCGAGGAACTCGGCGTCGGTCGCGAAGCGCCGCGGGTAGAGCTGCTCGCTGTCCCAGCCAAGAGCGACCACATCGATGTCGGCCGCGGGGATCCCGGCCTGCGCCAGGCAGAACCGGGCGGCGCCGAGCGGCTTGCGGTAGAGCGAGTGACGGTGTCGGTTGCAGCGCTCCTCCTCGGAGAAGGCGATGATCTCGCCGTCTCCGTTGATGAGGCAGGCCGCGCTGTCGTGCCAGCCGGTGGGCGGTGCGTTGACACCAAGAATCCATGTCATGGGTATCTCTCCTCGTTGACCGGTGGTCAGCGTCGCGGGAGCGGGGTGAGGGAGTGCCGTACGGCGCGTCGGGCGCGGGCGAGGGCGGCCGCGCAGTCCTCGGAGGTTTCGCCGACGGCCACCAGGGCGGCGAGCCGGGGCACGATGCCGCGGGGCGGCAGCAGCAGCGTGGTGCCCGGGGCGGCGAGCGGGATGGCTTCGAGGATGCCGGGCTCGGCCGCGGCGGCGGTCAGATCGACGGAGTTCACCACGCCGTCGTGGTCGGGGTAGACGAAACCGACCTCGGCACAGCGGTCACGGGTGGGCGTGAGCCCGGGAGTTCGGCCGAGCGCGATATCGGCGGCCGCCTCGACCGGGTCGACGCCGGTGGCGAGGGTGCCCAGCAGCGGGATGAAGTCGCCGCCGAGCCGGCCGTTGACCTCGACGATGCGCGGCCCGGTGGCGGTGAGGCGCAGTTCGGTATGGGTGAGGCCGGTGCCAATACCGAGGACCGTGTGGGCGTCGGTGACCACGGACTGCATCTCGTCGGCCCAGGGTTCGTGGCGCCAGGGGGCGACGAGATGGCCGATCTCCTCGAAGTACGGCGCGAATCCCAGGCGCTTGTGCGCCACGTTCACGATCCGCACCACTCCACCGAACACGGCGCAGTCCACGCTGATTTCGGGCCCGGACAGGTACTCCTCCACCATCGCCCCGTCCAGTGCGCCGATGCCGGGGAAGGAGGCGGTGTGTGCCTGGTCGAAGGCGCCCCGGACCTGTTCGGGGTCGGCTACGAGGGTGACGCCGATACTGCCGGCCAGTGCGCGGGGCTTGATGACGACCGGCAGCCCGAGTGACTCCGCGGCCGCCAGCGCCTCCTCCCGGGTGTGCACATGGCGGAAGCGGGCGGAGGGTACGCCCGCGGCGCCGAGCAGCCGACGGGTGGCGAGTTTGTCGCGGCAGCGGCGCACGGCCTCGGGGCTCATATGCGGCAGGCCGAGCCGGCGGGCGACCTCGGCGGTGGTCTCCAGAAGCGTCTCGTCCCAGGTCAGTACGGCTCCCGGGCCGGGCTGAGCGGCGAGCAGCGAGGCGACGGCAGCGGTGGTGGCCGAGGCGTCGGAGGTGTCCACCGACCGGAAGGCGTCTGCCACGTACCGGCGCTGCCAGTCGATGTCCGCACGCTGTACGAGGGCGGTGCGGACCCGGGCGGCGACGGTGCGCAGCGCGTACTCGCGGTAGGGCGGGTTGCCGCAGCCCACCACGACGAGTTGTGCGGGCGCCTCGGTGTCGACGTGTGTGCACTCCAGCGCCGCGTCCCCGATCGTGCCGCGGACGGCGGCCGTCACCTCGGCACTGCTGCGGCCGCGGAACCGGAACCGTGCCCCGGCGTGCTCGTAGCCGCCGCCGTTCAACAACTCTCCGACTTCGGGGAGGACTTCGGCGTACGGTGCGTGCCCCTGGTGCGAGGTGATCGCACGCACCCGGCAGGGCATCGGTACGGACGGCGGCACCAGCAGCCAGCCCGCCACCTGGGAGGGGTCGCGGACGGTCCGGGCGGTGCGGTCCTCGGTGCCCGTCTGGTGGGCGAAGGCCGCAGCCATCAGATCGATGCCGTGTACTTCGCGCCAGATGAACGGCACTTCGGCCCCGCCCGGCCTGGCCCCGATCTCCAGGACGGTCAGTGCACCGGTGCCGCTTTCGAACAGCTCCAGGTGGAAGACCGACGGCCCGGTGAACAGCGTGCCGACCGTGGCCGCGGTGAGCTCACCGATACGGCCGAGGAGTGGGCGGTCGTCGATCTCGACGGAGCCGAGGGCCGTGCCGGTGGTGAACTCCAGGCAGGTACTCAGATAGCGCGACGCCCGCCACGCTCCGAGCCCCGTACCGGTGTAGACGCCGTCGACGTGCAGGACCTGGTCGGGCATCCACGGCTGTACGAGCATGTCGATGTCCCGTGGGAAGTCGTACGCCCGAAGGTCCGCCGGGGAGTCCAGCCGGGTGATCCCCGCGCTGGCGGTCCCCCGTCGCGGTTTGACCAGCACCGGCCAGCCGTGCCGGGTGGCGAAGGCGGTCACAGCGTCGTGGTCCGGCGCCTCGGCGGTCGCCGGCACCGCGATACCCGTCTCCGCGAGCCTTCGCGCCATCAGCAGTTTGTCGCGCAGCGGCTCCAGATCCGCCTCGCGCAGGCCGGGGAGGTCGAATGCGGCCCGCAACTCGGCTGCCAGGTCGAGGTCGGTCTCCTGCAGCGCGACGATCCGCGTCGGCGGCCCGACCTGCTCGACCAGGGAGTCAAGCGCGTCGCGGACCGCTTTGACGTTCTCCGTGCTGTCGACGAACCGTACGCCGGCGGCCTGTTCGAGCGGCAGGTGGCGGGCGCCTCGTTCAGTGGTGATGTAGCTGACGTGGTGTGCGGCGTGGTCCAGGTACGCGGCGTAGTCGGCATACCGGTCGGACCACCGGTGGATGATCATCACGTGTTCGGGCACGGGGAGGCCTCCTTGGGCAGGAACGAGCGCGGGCGGCGGACGGGGCGGTGGTGCGGTCCGGGACGGGAGGCGCGGTGTGCGGCGAAGTCGCTCGCCACGGCCCGCCACCACGGGTTTCGACGAGGCGAGGTCCGTCGCCGAAGTGCGCCGACTCCCGTGGTCCGGTGGGGGATCACAAGAGTGCGGGGCGGGCCGGCCGTGCCGGTTGGGTGGCGGCGTGGCCGACGGCGACGCCTCGGTCCGCGGCCCCTTCCGCCCGGTCACTACCGCTCGGCGGCGGTCAGCAGGGTGTCGTGCAGGTCCCAGAGGAGTGCGGCGCACTGTGCACGGCTCAGGTCCTTGGCGGTGAGCCGGACAGACAGCGAGTGCGCGTTCTCCGATGCGCGGGCGTAGCAGCGCGGGCCGATGGTGGTGAAGGGTTCCTCCCAGGTGATGGCGGGCGCGCTGTCGGGCACCGGTCCCCCGGCCCGGTGCGGCGCGTTCTCGGGTACCGCCACGTAGTTGAAGGCACAAGCCGGTTCGGGGGCGTCGGGCCGGCGGGCGAGCAGGGCCGCGACGGCGGTGACGTCGTGCATGCCGTGCCGGAAAGCGGTCAGGCCACTCCAGTGCACGGCACGGGCCAGCATGCCGAGGTCGCCCTCGCGGGCGTCCTCGATCAGCGCAGGCACCCACTGGTTCATCGAGGTCACCAGGTTCTTCCAGCGGCTGGAGAACCGGTTGGCGCTCATCAGTTGCACCAGCAGGGAGTCGGTACCGCACGCGCGGGCCACGCCGCACGCGTACGCCGCCAGGATGACGCTGGAGACGGACACCCCCGCGCGGTCGGCGACGGTGTGTGCGGCCGCGCGGGCGGGTGCGGAGTGCATGGTGCCCTGGACGACGTCGCCCCTCGCGCCGACGGCACCGGGCAGCGCGGCCGCAGGGGCCCGGTCGAGGAGTTGAGCCCAGTGGTCGAGTGCCGCCGCCTGTCTTCGGAGCCCGGCGGGGGTGTGCTGTTCCGCGGCGAGTTCGGCGGGACCCGGCGGGGTGGGGCCGAGCCCCACCGAGTCGGTGAGTGCCTGCTGGAATTCCTGGCGGAGCAGTTCCTGTGCCCAGGCGTCCGCGACGATGTGGTGTTTGATGAACAGGAGGTGCGAAGCCGTCCCGTCTCGGGTCAACAACCGTGCCCGCCAGCCGTGTTCGCGGCCCAGATCGAAGGGCTCGGCGGCGAGCTCGGCCGCGATGCTCTCGGGTTCGGCATCGCCACCCTCGATCACCGGCAGTTCGTCGTGGCAGTGGGCGTCGGGCGGCAACTGGCCGGGCGCCTCGGCGTCGTGGAGGTCGTATCGCGTCCGGAGCGACGGGTGACGGGTGACCATCGCCCGCACCGCCGCACGGACGCGCCCCGCGTCGACGCCTCGCGAAAGGGGCCAGGCCGCCGCGTTGTTCGGCTCGTGCCACCGGACGGGCGGCAGGTCTCGGATGTCGTGCCACACCGAGAGCTGACCCAACGAAAGCGGTCCCGCCTCGGACATACACCCCCCCAAGTGACGTAATTCCAGGATGCGGAATTTGACTTCCACGTTGAGTCCGACGCTGCCACACTTTGTTGAACCCTGTCCAGGCCGAGACACCGGCGGACGCATTCCCCGCACTTCCTGCGGGCCCGAACTGGCCACAGGGGCAAGGGAGTTACCTCAGGGCGAAGCAACACTCCGCACCAGCGCCCCGCACCGGAGAAAACCCCATCGAAGCCTCCACCCCCACAGAAGTGATCCACGTCACCCCCCGCCCCCGCTACGGACATGAGAGCCTGCTCGCTGATAATCGGAATCTATTTTCCGCATACCGGAATTTTGGCCGACTCGGCTCCACCCGCCTGCCGACCGCCCGGCCCGCCCCGGATCACGATCACCGTTCGCGCACGAAACGAGGGGTCTCAGCAACGTGAGCCAGCAGCCACCCGTCCGAGCCGGTTCCGCCGGGGAGTTCCTCCATGACTTCCTGCTCGGACCGGGCCGGCACACGCCCGACGCTCCCGCCGTCATCGAGTCCGCGCGGGCCGGACACACCACCGTGACCACCCACGCGGAACTCGGCTCCCTGGCGCACACCTACGCGGCCGGGCTCAACGCCCTCGGCATCGAGATCGGCGCCCGGGTGATCCTGGAGGCCGACACAACCGCCCTGTCCATAGCGATGTTTCTCGCCTGTTCCCGAACCGGCCTCACCTTTGTCCCGGTAAGCCCGGAGATACCGCAACAGCGGCTGAAGGCCATCATCGCCGCCACGCGGCCGGCGCTTCACCTCCAGACGATGGCCGGCGCACGCGAGGACGTCCCGCACCCCGTCGGAACGGCCCGGTTCGACGCGAAGGGGCTGACCGTCGAACGCGCGCCTGAGCAGCGACCGCCCCGGCGCCGCACGGCGTGTGTCACCGACCCCGCGTACATGATCTTCACCTCCGGCACCACCGGGCGGCCGAAGGGCGTGGTGATGAGCCACCGGGCGGTGGTCGCCTTCTACCGGGGCATGCTGGCGCACCACATCGCCACGCCCGAGGACCGGATCGCCAGCACCTCACCGCTGCAGTTCGACTTCTCGCTGCTGAACATCGGCCTCGCGCTGGGCAGCGGCGCCTGCGTGGTGCCCGTCCAGCAGCACCTGGTGCGCTGGCCACGGCATCTGCTGCGGGCACTGCGCGACACCGGTGCCACCCAGGTCAACGGCGTACCGTCGATCTGGCGACAGACGCTGCGGTACGAGCCCGGCCGACTGGCCGCACTCAACCGGCTGCGCGGCGTGCTCTTTTGCGGCGAGGAGTTCCCGCTGCCCGAACTGCGGCAGCTCCAGCAGCTGTTGCCGCACGCCCGCATCATCAACTGCTACGGCAGCACCGAGTCGATGGCCTGCTCCTTCGCGGACGTGCCCAACCCCCTCCCCGAATCGGTGGAGCGGCTCTCCATCGGGATCGCCCATCCCGGTGCCGAGATGCTCCTCTGCGACGACGCCGGCCAGGTCGTGGACGAGCCCGGCGTCCCCGGCGAGATCCATCTGCGCAGCCCCGCACTGTTCTCCGGGTACTGGGACGATCCGGAGGCCACCCGGGCGGCGCTGGTCCCCGACCCGTTGTCCCCGGAGTCCGGCCAGGTCGTCCTGCGCACCGGAGACCTGGCAGTCCAAGGGCCGGAAGGCGAGTTCCACTTCTGCGGCCGGACCGATTCCCAGGTGCAGATCAACGGAAATCGCGTCGAACTGAGGGAGGTGGAACGGCGGTTGGCGGAATTCCCCGGCGTCGCCGCCGTGGCCGCCATGCCGCTGGGGCTCCCCGGCGGAGGCCGGCAACTGGCCGCCTTCGTCGTCCTCACGGTGCACGACGTGAGTGGTGCGGGCGGCACACGCGAGGCGAGCGACCTGCGCGAGTTCTGCGCGCAGACGCTGCCCGCGTACATGGTTCCGCAGGAGATCCAACTGCTGGACAGCCTGCCCACCACCTCGAACGGCAAGGTCGACCGTGGGGCGCTGGCGGACGGCGCGCATGCGGCCTCCGCACCCCACTCGTACGCCCCGTAGGAGAGAGCCTTGAGCAGAATCGACGCGCCCTCCCCGAAGTCCGACGGGCACCGCGAGGGGCGGCTGCGCACGTTCGTACGGGTGCGGGCGGGCGGACTACCCGGCGCCTTCTGGGTGTTGTGGGGCGGATCCCTGGTCAACCGCCTGGGCTCCATGGTCAATCCGTTCCTGAGCCTCTACTTGACCGGCGTCAGAGACGTCTCCCTCGGCACCACCGGGCTCATCCTGGCCGTCGTCGGCATCGGTTCGGTGATCTCCCAGCCGCTCGGCGGATTCCTCGCGGACCGTTTCGGCCGCCGCGTCGCGCTGACCGGCGGAATGCTGGCGAACGGCGCGACGCTGCTGGTGCTCGGTCACGCCCGGAGCCTCACGGTGCTCGTCCTCGCCTGCTTCGTGCTCGGCATCACGATCGACCTCTTCCGCCCCGCCGCCCAGGCCCTGGTCGCCGACGCGGTGCCCGGCGCCGACCGGACCCGGGCCTTCGGCCTCCTGCTCTGGGCCATCAACCTCGGCTTCTCGTTCGCCATGGTCCTGGGCGGCTACCTCGCCTCCCATGACTACCAGTTGCTCTTCTGGCTGGACGCGGCGGCCTGTACGGTCTTCGGCGTACTGGTGTGGCTCGCCATCCCCGAAACCCGCCCGGCCGCCCACGACCGTACGGCCGGCGGGTTCCGCACCCCTCTGCGGGACCGGGCGATGCTGGCTTTCTCCGGGATCATCGTGGTCTACGCGATCGTCTTCCAACAGGCCTTCGCCACCCTGCCGTTGGCGATGCGGAGCACCACCATGTCCAGCGGCGCCTACGGACTGGTCATGGGGGTCAACGGTGTCGTCGTCATCGCGATACAGCCGCTGATCGGCCACCGGCTGGCCCGCTACGACAAGAGCCGGTTGCTCGCCACCGGATTCGCCGTCGCGGCCTGCGGCAACACGGTGACGGCCGTCGCCTCGACAACCGTCGTGTACGCCGTGGCCGTCGCGGTGTCGACCCTGGGAGAAATCCTCGTCTTCGCCATCACCGCGGCCGTCGTCGCCGACCTCGCACCGGCCTCTCTCCGCGGCCGCTACAACGGTCTGATCGGAATGGCCTGGGGAACCGGCTTCCTGATCGCGCCGATCATCGGCACCCGCCTCCTCGTCATCGGCTCCACACCCCTCTGGCTGACCTGTGCCGCCTTGTGCCTGCTGGCGGCACTGGGGCAGCTGTCTCTGGCTCCGGCGCTCCGGCGACGAGCGGCGCGGTGAGCACGGCAGCCCCGACGTACCGGATATGCCGGGCAGCAGCACCCAGGAGCACCCCGGCCACCGTCCGCGAGGGGTGGGATGTGCAGAGGAACATCCGCGTGGAAAACTGCCTCCACGTGTCATCCGGGGCGCGCAGGTCCCCTGAGCCACCGAGTATGCGAATTGTGTGAGGCGCCGGTCGGCACCCGCCGCCGGCGGCGCCGAAGCGGCGGAGCACGGCACAGTCACTGTCTGCTCGGGTTGCTGCCGCGGCACGGCGAAGATGCCGGACATGGACCACGACGTCGCCAAGGTCGTCGTCGGGTCCGAGGTGTCGGCATCGAGGGACGAGCAGTCGCGGCGAGGGGCAACTCAGCCCGGATACCGATCGGTTCAGCTGCTCGCTGTCTTCAACGTCCCCATGGCGCCGGGCAGCACCGCGGACGGGGGTTTCGGCATCTGCCGCACTGCGCACAGGGCGAGGAAGAGTTCGGTGACGCCCCGGGGATCGGTGAAGGAGCGGCCGGTACGCTCGGAGATGCGGCGCAGGCGCGCGCGCACCGTGTTGGGGTGAACGTACAGGCGCTTGGCGGCCTCGTCGGCCGATCCGCCGCAGCCGAGCCAGGCGTCCAGCGTGTCCAGGAGCACAGCGCATTCGCCGGCCGGCAGGGCCTCGATCGGACCGAGGACGTTGCTGGCGACGTGTGCCATCACGTCGGGCGCGCCGGCTGACGCGACCGCGACCGGAGAGTCGTCGAAGACGGTCACGGCGGCGCTCTCCGCGTCGCCGGCACGCATGGCTACCTTGGCGAAGCGCAGAGCTTCCCCCGTCCGGATCAGTTCGTTGTAGGAGGGGCTCACCCCTACGCGTTGCTCCGCGTGGCGGCGCAACACCTCGGTGAGGTCGCCGAGTTCCCGCAGGGTACGCAGGCACACGATGCCCTGCTGGAGATCGGGGCGAAGCCGCCAGAAGGAGCGGATGCCACGCCGGTTCAGGACGTCCTCGACGTCCGGCAGGGCCTGCCGACCGATCTGCGGCACCTCCGCGACGACCACGACGAAGGGACCGTTGCGCGGCACTCCCATGACCTCCGCAGCGGACAACACGGCGTCGGCGTCCATGGCTCTGCCCTCCAGCAGCGCCTCCACCAGCGCCGAACGCTCATGCTCGCTGGCGAGGATCCGCTGGGCCACCGTGTCGTGGTACCCGGAGACCATGGCCTGGGTGATGTTGTCCTGGATCTCGCACATCGCCGAGGCCACTGCGACCAGCACGTCGCACTCCACATGGGCGTTCTCGGTGGCTTCGGTGACCACTGTCTCCCACAAGTACTTCAGGCCGATGCGGTAGGCCGTCATCACCGTGGGAAGCGGCACATCCTGCAGCGCGCGTCCACAGCCGATGCGGGCCGCGACCGTGGTGTCCAGAGGTTCCTGTCCGGACAACGCGCCGAGTGCGTTGCCGAGATGCTTGCGGCAGGCCTCCTCCAGCTCCTCGTCGGGCACCGCGTCGTACTGGTAGTCGTGCGAGCCGGCTCGGACGCGCGCCGCCATCTCCTTGGCCAGCTCCCCGACACGTTCGAGCAACACGGCCGCCAGGGCTTTGATCTCCTCATCGACCATGGTCATCTCCGACCGATCAGAGGGTCTCCCTGTCTACGCTACCGCCGGAGTGACAACTCGCACCGTGGCACGGCGCCGCTGCCTCGCAGAACCAAGGTCGGGTGGCCCGTTTCCCATGGATTGCGAGGTGCACCTGCATGTCGTCTGACTCATGCGGGTCACGCGGCGGGTCGGACGGCGCCCTTCACATCGTCGTGGTCCGTGGACAGGGCAAGCTCCCGCCAGGCGTCGGTCTCCTCCCGCAGATAAGCGATCTTGCGATCCATCTCCGCCAGGCAGTCGCCGCCGAGCTGCGCGCGGACCGGCGGGTTCGCGGCGTCGGCGAGGACGAGGATGGCCCTGGCCCCCTTGACGGGGTCACCAGGCTGGGCGTGGTTGAGGCCCGGGACGGCCTGACGCACGGCACCCGCGGTCGCGGCGTAGTCGGAGATGACCTGGTCCTCCGTGTGCAGGCTGGTGGCGTCGAGGAAGTCGGTGCGGAAGTATCCCGGCTCGACGACCGTGACCTGGATCCCCAGCGGCGCCAGCTCGGCACGCAGGGCCTCCGAGAGGCCCTCCACGGCGAACTTGGTGGAGCAGTAGACGCCGAAGCCCGCCACGCTGCTGAAGCCGCCGACGGCACTCACGTTGAGGATGCGGCCCGACCGCCGGCGGCGCATGACCGGCAGCACGGCACGGGTGACGTTGGCCAGACCGAAGACGTTGGTGTCGTAGACCGAGCGGAACGCGGCGTCGGTGGTCTCCTCCACCGCGCCCAGCAGACCGCGTCCCGCGTTGTTGATCAGGACATCGATCGTCCCGAACTTCTGCACGGCCTCCTCGACAGCCGCACGGGCCTGCGCCTCGTCGGTGACGTCCAGGGCGACAGCGAGCAGGCTGTCCCCGTACTGGGAGAGGGCGTCCTGCACGGCCTTGGGGTTGCGGGCCGTCGCCACGACCTTGTCACCCCGCTCCAGTGCCTGGCGTGCGATCTCCAGGCCGAAACCGCGGGCCGCGCCGGTAATGAACCAAGTGGACATGCCAATACCCTTCGTTCGTTTGATCTTCCGGAAAATCAAGTCGGATGGAGTGCATGTTTGTATGCACTGATCTATGCGTGATGCGATGGTTCAGTAGCGACTGCCGCCGAGAAGGGCGCGGGTCATCAGTCCGCTGGCGATGCCGAGGCCGACGGCCGCGGCTGTCCACCATGGGGCCCAGGGAAGCAGGCCGATGGCCTGGTCGACCGACCAGCGGCCGGGTCCGGTGAGCGTCAGCACGCCCGGCAGGATCAGCAGCACGAGCGGATACTCGTAGCCGTTGCTCTGCACCCAGAGTCCGTTGCGCCACTTCACCGTGACGGCGACCGTCATGACTCCCGCCGCGATGATGGCCGCAAGGGGGGTGAGCGCTCCCGCGGTGAACAGCAGGCCCGCGACGATCTGCCCGCCTCCCGCGGCGGCCGCTGTGAGGCGGCCGCCGCGGAACCCGTCTGCCCGGAACTCCTCCGCTCCACCTTCGATCCCGTGGCCTCCGAGCCGGTGGCTGACCTTCTGGATGCCATGCCCGACGAACAGCAGGCCGAGGGCCAGCCTCAGGATGAGCAATCCGGTGTTCATCGCACTCTCCTCATGCGTGGGTGGGTGGTACTGGAGCGGTGAGTCGGGGTGTGGGGTGCGTTACAGCACGAAGCAGGCGTCGAAGATCTCGGGCGCGGCCTCGGGGGTGAAGCCGCGGGCCACACGCCACTGACGGTGCTGTTCGGATTCGGCGACGGCCTGGCCGAGGAGTTCGGCCTGTCGCGCGCCCGGGATGCTGGGCTTGACGGTGGCCTGGTAGCCGCCGAAATGCGCCACCGGGCTCCACAGCGGACTCACCGGCGGGAGTTGCTCGTCCAGGCCCTCGTACTCGCCGGCGGCGTAGACGATGCGGCCGCCGGTGACGGTGAGGAGGGACTCGATGTGCGGGATGTCCTGCTCGTCGACGCTGAAGAAGTCGTCGGAGAGGATGGCGAGGTCACCGTAGTAGCCGGGGGCGAGGATGCCCTTGACATCCTGCTCTCCGGTGAGCTCGGCGCCGGCCTGGGTGTACATCTCCAGGGCCTTCTCGCGGGAGACGCGGTTCTCCGGCGGGTAGATGGCCAGGTTGCCGACGGTGCGGCCGGAGACCAGCCAGTGCAGGGCGACCCAGGGGTTGTAGGAGGACACCCGGGTGGCGTCGGTGCCGGCGCCGACGGTCAGGCCGCGCTCCAGCATCGCGTGGATCGGCGGGGCCTCCGCGGCCGCACCCGCGCCGTAGCGGCGGACGAAGTTCTCGCCCTGGAAGGACATACGGTTCTGGACGGAGACGGCACCGCCGAGGGCGGCGATCCGGTCCAGGCTGTCCTTCGAGACGGTCTCCGCGTGGTCGAACAGCCAGCGGTTACCGGCAGGGAAGAGGCCGTCGGCGGCGAGCTTCTCGAAGACCGCGAGGTCACGGCGGATCGTCTCGTCATAGGTGGCGTGCAGGCGGAAGCCCCAGCCGTTCTCCATCAGCAGACGCACGGCCTGCTCGAACTCGGCCTCGTAGGGGCCGAGTTCCGGGCGGGGCTGGGAGAAGTTCTCGAAGTCGGCGGCGGCCCAGGTGAGGTTCTCGCCGGCGCCGTTGAGCCGGAGCCACTCGTCGCCGTCGCCGGGGCGGACCATTTCGATCCAGCGCTTGAGGTCGGCAACCTCCTGGCCGCCGGTCTGCGGGAAGAGGTGGTAGGCGATGCGCAGCGACAGACGGCCTTCCTTGGCCAGGTCGATGACGGTGCCGTAGTTGTCGGGGAAGTTCTGGAAGCCGCCGGCCGCGTCGATGGCGGAGGTCAGACCGAAGCGGTTGAGCTCGCGCAGGTAGTGACGGGTGGAGGTCTTGAGGTCCTCGCCCTGGAGGGTGGGGGCCTTGGCCAGGGTGGAGTACAGGATCAGGGCGCCCGGGGCGGCCAGCAGCATGCCGGTGGGCTCGCCGTTCGGGCCACGGACGATCTGCCCGCCGCGCGGGTCGGGAGTGTCCTTGGTGAAGCCGGCCGCCTCGACGGCGGCGCGGTTCATGATCGCCGACTGGTACAGGTTGAGGACGAAGACCGGGGTGTCCGGGGCCGCGGCGTTGAGCTCGGAGACGGTGGGCAGGCGCTTCTCGGCGAACTGGCTGGCGGAGAAGCCGCCGACGACGCGGACCCACTGGCCCTTGGGGGTGCGGGCCGCCTGTTCGCGCAGCATGGCCAGGCCCTGGCGCAGCGTGGGCACACCGTCCCAGCGCAGTTCCAGGACGTAGTTCAACCCGCCCCGGATCACGTGCAGGTGAGAGTCGTTCAGGCCGGGGATGACCCGGCGGCCCAGCGCGTCCACCACCCGGGTGTTCGGGCCGATCAGACGGGCCACGTCGGCGTCGTCGCCGACCACCGTGACCTTGCCGTCCTTGATCGCGACCGCGCTGGCCTGCGGACGGCCCGGGGCACCGGTGTAGAGCTTGGCGTTGCGCACCACCACGTCCGCGATGTGGGCCGCGGGGTACTCGATGCCGAGGTGCACATTGCGCACCGTGGCCTCGGCTGATTTCTCATCGGTGACGGGGGGAAGGCCAGCCACAGGCATAGTGGCCATGGGGATCATCTCCAGTAAGTGGGGGGTTCTCAGAAGCTGTGTGAGGGGTGAAGCGGCTACCGCAGGGCCGCGGCAGGGCGGCGGTGACCGACGGGCCGGGCGAGGTGGGAGTGACCGGCGGGCCGCGTCAGTCGGAGGTCGTGCCGCGCGGCACGACCAGAGCCGCGGCAGCGGTACCGAACGTGCTGACCAGCAGGGGCCAGCCAAGCCCCACATGCCGCACGAGCAAGGCTCCCCCCAGCGCCCCGGCCAGCATCGCCAGTACGGAGGCCAGTCGGCGCCCGGCGCGCGGATTGGTACCGCCTGCCAGAGTCGAGTCGGATGCCAGTCCCGTCAAAGTGAGCGTCAGCACCGTCGTGGTCACATCCGGCACGGCGAGTTTGCGGACCGTCCCGTTGCGCAGGCCCATGGCCAGCGCGATCAAGGCGATCAGCGCAGGGACCGCATGAGTCGCGGCGAACGCGACAAGGGTCGCCACGGCCAGCAGAACCGTTTCAAGAACCAGAATCCGGCGCAGCCAACTCGACGGACCGCGGCGGCGCAGCACGGTTTCCAGACGACCGGCCACCACCGCACCGGCCAGAAAGGCGGCCAGCGACACCAGCGAGCCGAGCACGGAGAAGCCGGGGACGCCTACGGCGGCGAAGCCGATGATGACCACGTTTCCGGTCATGTTCGCGGTGAAGACATGCCCCAGCCCCAGATAGCTGATCGCGTCGATGAGGCCGCTCACCGTCGTCACGGTCATGAGGGCCGGCAGGAGCGGCTCACGACGGCCCGGCGCTCCGGGCGCCGAGGAATGATTGAGGTTCACTGTCGTTTCCTTGGGCCGCAGCCCATGTCCGATTCGGGTTGTTCTCGCGTGCGGACGCGGCCCGTCGCATCGGCTGGACGCTCTGCCGCGGGCACGGGTCGGCTCCCGGGCGGTGCCCAGGATGCGATCGAAGTTCTTCGCCAGGGCCCTCGGTCATCCGGCCGGTAGCCGTGGGCAGGAGGCACCGCCCCAGCGCTCACGGTCGCGGGCCGTCGGCCGGCGACCCAGCTGCCGCGCCAGGTCCCGCAGGCGACGGCACCCTTCAGAGGCCGTCCAACCGACCGCTGTTCGCGCACGGTTCGGCGCCCGCCTGCGGCGGGTGCGTTCACCGTGCGACGCGGGACGACCTCCGCGCCCCTCGAATTCCCCGAACGTCGTGCGCGTCGAGGTCCTGTGGACAATGGGCCGGCGCCGGCCCGGGGCGAGGCGCTCCCGGGCCGGCGGGCCAGATGAGGGTCAGCCGGCGGCGTGGGCGCCGATGACGGACTGGGCATAGACGACGCCGAGGCCGTAGGCGCCGCCGTGCTCCTTGACGATGTCCATGACGGGCAGGTACGTCTCGGTACGGGCCCAGTCACGCTGCAGCTCGAGCAGGACCTGGACCCAGGTCACCGGCACCGCGCCGGCGCTGACCATGCGCTGGACGGCGTGCTCGTGGGCCTCGGGGGTGATGCCGCCGGAGGCGTCGGCCACCACGTACACCTCGTAGCCCTGACCGAGCGCGGACAGCACCGGCAGCACGATGCAGACCTCGGTCCACAGACCCGAGATGATGAGCTTCCGACGGCCGGTCGCCTTGATCGCCTCGACGACCCGGCTGTCCTCCCAGGCGTTCATCGTGGTGCGGTCGATGAGCTCCTGGCCCGGGAAGACCCCGGCCAGCTGCGGCAGGATCGGGCCGGAGAACGACTCCGCGGCCACGGTGGTCAGCACCGTCGGGACGTTGAACGCCTTGGCGGACTTGGCCAGACCCACGGTGGCGTTGATGATCGAGGTGCGGTCACCGCTGCCGGTGCCGAAGAACATCTGCGGCTGATGGTCGACGAACAGCATGACCGAGTTGTCGGGCGTGAGCAGGTCCGGGCTGGGAGCGGCCTGGACGTTGGCAGCGCTGAACATGACGGGTTCCTCTTCTTCCAGTAGAGACAGGGACTCACGCCTGGCGTGCTTCGCGGCGGATCGGCCGAAAAGGCGGCCGACCCGTGCCATCAGTCCCTGCGATTCGTTCTTGGATGCCGACATCGCGGCCTCCTTGGGTGTCACGCCAGGGCAGGTGATCCGACCCCGGGCAGGACGCTCAGCTCAAACCTTCTTCCAGAGAAAGTATTTCCATGTAAGAAGTTGAATCATGAACGTAACGGGTGACGTGCACCACTCGGTTCTGACCGTCGCGCTGCACATCGACGTCAAAATCCTCACCGGCCCCGACAAGAACGTCCACGTTCCCCGCCACAGCGATCGGGCCTGGCAGCAGTGACGGGGAACAGTGACTGCCGCGACACATCCGACGACGACCACGGCGCCACCCACGCCCACCTGCGGGAACCGCTTCCCCCAGGCGCCCGGAAGACGCCCGAGCCGGGGTCGCGACCAAGGCGGGCGTGGGTGGCGCCCTGGGGCCGCACCGCCCGGCGACCGCATCAGCTCAGCACAGCACGCGCATCCGGCGACGAAGCGGTTGGCGGCCGTGCACACCTCCTTGCCCTTGCGCATCCTGCGACCACGGCTCCGACGATCAGCCGGCCCGGACCCGCGCCGGCAAGCACGCGGAACGGCGGGCTGCCGCCACGGAGTGCGAAGCCGCCTGGCGGCATGATCCGGTCACGGTGCCGGTTGTTCACCCGGCCGGGCGCGATGCTCATCACCGCAGGAGCACCCACGGGCCACCTGGCCGCGGCCAGGTGAAAGACCGGTGCCGGGCACCTGGTCGTCCGACTCGAACGCCGCCTGCTCCCTCTCCGCGTGCGCGTCGGCCATGCCTCGGTCGAGCACCAACTCGCCCACCTCGCACAGCGGGTGGTCCCGCGCCTGAGACACTCCGCTCCTGAAGGGGTCACCTCCGGCCCCATGAACCTCCAAGGAAAAACCGCCTTCATCGCCGGAGCCACCTCCGGGCAGGGGCTGGGCGTAGCCCGGCACTTCGCCGAACGCCGCGCTCACGTCGTCCTCGGCGGCAACACTCTCGGTCCCGGCGCGGACATCACCGACCCCGACCAGGCGGCCGCCGCCGTCAACGCGGCCCTCGACCGATTCGGCACGCTCGACATCAACGTCAACTCCGCGGCCCACATCGCCGCGGTCCAGCTGACCGAGGCGGACGGAACACCGGCGGACCCGGCCGAGTTCACTCGCATGGTCGCCACGAGTCTCGTGGGCACCTTCAACGTCATGAGCCGGGCCGCCGCGGCGATGCTGAACAAAGTCCCCGACGACGAGGGCGAGCGAGGCGTCATCATCAACAGGTTCTGGCCCAGTTCAACAGCCGGGTGAGGGCGTGGGGGACCTGGGCATCACGATGCTGCGCGGTGCCCGTGAGGTCGAAGAAGAACCCGCGCGGGTTGCCGATCGGGTTGCCGTGGGCGTCCAGGCGCCAGGCAGCGGGGTGACCGGCGTTCGTGTCGACGCCGATCACACCGTGCGCGAGGGCGGCGGCCATCGAGACGGTCTTCGACACCGGGACCTGCCAGGAGGCCGTCACATACCAGCGGCCCCGTGCCGCATCGAGATGGATGCGGTAGGCAACCGCGCGGTTCGCCGCCACCCGGTCCGCCCACTCGGGCCCGCGGTGCGCGAAGGCGACCCGGCAGGCGAGCACGTACCGGCCGTGCGGGGCGTTGGCCAGATGGGCGAGCGGGGCCGGGAGTTTGACCAGTGTGCGGTCGCGTCGGCTGCCTTGCTCGACACTTCCGGCCGAACCTCGACGCGGATCCGGGCGGGTGCGTCTACCAGGGTTCGGGGACGGGCGTCGTCCGCGGAAGCCCACACGATTCACGACACCACAACCCGGAACACAGGAACGGGCACCGGCGGTTCCCGGCAGGAGCGTCAAATGAATGGACGCGACCGTTCCGGCACCGGCCCGCGGAGGGCGGAAAGTGTGCACGTCGACGGACCATATGGCACACCTTGACTGGGTCAAGGGGCGCCTCAACGCAGTCAAGTGCGCTGGTCCCCAACTGGTCCCCGAAACAGTCGAGGGGCTGTTTCAGATCGCTCCGAAACAGCCCCTGACCCGCGACTTCGTAAAGTCGGGACGACAGGATTTGAACCTGCGACCCCTTGACCCCCAGTCAAGTGCGCTACCAAGCTGCGCCACGTCCCGCTGCGGAGTCACGCGGCGGATGCCGCGTGATCACGCAGGTGAACATTACCGCACGCGTACCGGTGCTGCTGCCGCCGGCTCCGTGACCGCTGCGGTGACGCGCTGTCCGCGGCGGACCGGCACCAGGAGCGCGGCCCCGACGGCGGTCAGGCAGAACAGGGTGAGCAGCGCCCAGGCGTGGGTGTATCCGGAGGCGTAGGGCAGTCCGGAGGGCTGGAGCCGGCCGGTGACCAGGACGCTGGTGAGCGCGGCGCCGATGGAGCCGCCGATGGTACGGATGTTGGCGTTCATGCCGGTCGCGGCACCGGTCTGCTCGGGCGGCACGCTGCCGACGACGAGGTTGGCCATCGAGGCGAAGGCCAGGCCGATGCCGAGGCCGAACAGGCCGGAGACGACGGCGATCTGCCACTGGGCGGTGTGCCACAGGGTGAGCAGGCCGAGTGCGAGGGCGCCGAAGGCCGCACCGGCGGCGAGGAGCGCCTTCGCGCCCACCCTGGGCTCCAGCCGGCCGCTGAGCATGCCGGAGAGGAACATCGCGAGCAGCATCGGGAGCATCAGCAGCCCGGAGGCGGTGACGCTGGCGCCGAAGCCGTATCCGGCGGAGGACGGCGTCTGGACGAAGCCGGGCAGGAAGGACCAGAGGGCGTACATGCCCGCGCCGAACAGCAGGGCCGCGGCGTTGGTGGTCCAGACGACGGGCAGCCGCATGACGCGCAGGTCGATCAGCGGGGTGCGGGAGCGGGCCTCGACGAGCAGCCACACCGCGAACAGGACGACGGCCGTGCCGAACAGGCCGATCACCTTGGCCGAGCCCCAGCCCCACTGCCCGGCCTGGCTCAGCGGCAGCAGCAGCGCCACCAGCCACGTGGAGAGCAGCCCGGCGCCGAGCCAACTCACGCTGCCCTGGGCCCTCTTGGGCGACTCGGGCACATAGCGGGCGGCGATGAGAACGGTCACGGCGACCACACCGACCGGGATCCAGAACAGCCAGCGGTAGTCCAGCGCGGAGACGATGGGTCCGGCGGCCACGATGCCGACGCCGCCGCCGGCCGCGATCACCGCGGACAGGTTGCTGATGCTGCCGCTGACCTGGGCCGGGGCGAACTCGTCCCGGATGATGCCGAAGGAGAGCGGGAACAGGGCGCCGCCGACGCCCTGGACGACCCGGGCGATGATCAGGACGCCGATGTTCGGCGCGAGGGCGGCGAGCAGACAGCCGGCCAGGACGGCCAGCAGGACGGCGACGAGGGTGCGCTTCTTGCCGGTCAGGTCGCCGACGCGGCCGAGTATCGGGGTGAAGACCGAGGCGGACAGCAGGTAGGCCGTCATCACCCAGGTCGCGTTGGACTGCGAGGTGTGCAGGGCGTGCTGGACGGTCGGCAGGGCCGGCGCGACCAGCGACTGGAGCATGGAGAACACGCCGGCACCGGTCGCGAGGACCGCGAAGGTGAGGCGGGTGGACTTCCGGGGCATGAAGGAGCCTCTCCGAACATCGGACACGGAGGGAAAGAACGAAGGGAAAGAACGAAGGGAGCACGCAGGGAAAGTGCGCGGGGAAAGCGATGTCTGGGTCGGTGCGGAAGGGCACGGGCGCAGGCCGCGTCCGGCCATGGCGGGCCCTTTCCGCACTGCTAAAGTGGAGGTACCCCTCCACTGTACTGGAGGCAACCCTCCGCTTCAACCGAAGTCGAGGAATCCCTCCGGTTCACCCTCGTCCCCCGGGAGGCAGCAGTGGCCGTCGGCCCCTTCCCCGTCAGTGAGATCGTCGCGTCCCGCAGACCGCACCGCAAAGACGCGGCCCGCAACTACGACGCACTGATCGCGGCCGCCCGCGAGGCGTTCGCCGAGAACGGCGCGGAGGCCTCCCTGGAGGACATCGCCCGCCGCGCCGGGGTCGGCATCGGCACGCTGTACCGCAACTTCCCCACCCGCCGCGACCTCTTCGAGAGCGTCTACGCCGACGAGGTCAACACCCTGTGCGGGGCTGCCGTCGAGCTGGCCGAGCTGGACCCGTGGCAGGCCCTGACCTCGTGGCTGGACCGCTTCACCGGCTACATGGTCACCAAGCGGGCCATCCGCGACGCCCTCAACGACGAGTCGGAAATCTTCCATGCCTGCCGCGACTCGATGTACGGCGCCGGCGGCCCGCTGCTGGAGCGGGCCCAGAAGGCGGGCGTGGTACGGACGGACATGGAGATCGGCGATCTGCTCCGGATGGTCTCCGGCATCACGGGCACGGCCTTCGAGGACGACGCCCAGCGCGACCGCGTCATGGCGATCGCCCTGGACGGGGTACGCACGCTGCACTGAAAGCGCACCTTCAGGGGCGCGGGACCGTATCCGGCATACGGCTCCACCGCGCGGGCGCGACCAGCCCCCACCGGCCGGTCCCCGGGTCCCGCGGCTCTCACCCGCCCCGGACGGACCCGCCCTTGTAAGCCGCCCGCAGCACACCCAGCGCGTCCTCCCCGGACACCGGCCGCGGGTTGGCGTACGGCTGTCCGGCGACCTGTCCGGCGGCCACCGCCAAGTCGGCTTCCTTCAGGCCGAGTTCGGCCAGCGAGCGGGGCGCGCCGAGGCGATGCGCGAGGTCCTGGAGAGCGCCCGGCGCATCGTCCGCCCCCAGCGCCCGGGCCACGGCGGCCGCCGCCTCCGGCACGGCGGGCGCGTTGAACGCGAGGGCGTACGGGAGGACGACGGTGTGGGTCTCCGCGTGCGGGAGCCCGAACGTGCCGCCGAGGACATGGCACAGCTTGTGGTGCAGGCCCATGGTGGTGGCGCCCAGGCAGGCCCCGCACAGCCAGGCCCCGTACAGGGCGCGGGAGCGGGCCGGTACCGAGTCCGGGGCGGCGGCGATCCCGGGCAGCGCGCCCGCCAGCGCCCGGACGCCCTCCTCGGCCATCAGCGCCACCAGCGGTGAGCCGTCCGGCGCGTAGAGCGCCTCCACGGCGTGGGCGAGGGCGTTGATCCCGCTGGTCACCGAGAGCGGGACGGGCAGGGAGAGGGTGAGCTCGGGGTCGTAGACGACACTGCGCGGCAGGACGACGGGGGCGCGGCCGGTGCGTTTGACGCCGTGCTCGGTGAGGCCCCAGACCGGGGTCATCTCGGAGCCCGCGTAGGTCGAGGGCACCGCGATCAGCGGCAGGCCGGTACGCAGCGCGATGGCCTTGCCGAGGCCGATGGCCGAGCCGCCGCCGACGGCCACGCAGCCGTCGGCGCCCGCCGCCCGGGCCGCCTCGACACCCCGGTCGGCGACCTCGACGGGGACGTGCATCCGGGCCCCGGTGTGCAGGCCGGCGCAGGCGGACCCGAGCGAGTCGGCGACGGCCCGCGCGGTCCCCGTACCCCGCTCGCCGCTGAGCACCAGGAGCCGCCGCAGACCGAGCAGCCGGGCCTCCTCGGCGGGCGCGGTGAGCGCGGCGCCGGGCCGGAAGACCACCCGGGCGGGCCGGGTCTCGTACACGAAGTCCAGCTTCACGAACGCTCCAGTACGAGGTCGAACCGGGCGTGCCGGAACGGGTTCGGCACGCCGAACTCCGCTGCCAGCGCCGGGTCGTCGGTCGGGGTGAAGTCCTTGACCAGGCTCTCCTTGACCGCGAACACCGCGTCGGAGTCCAGGTAGTCGCCGCCGGCGACGAAGATGTGCGTGGTGACCGGGGTATGCCCCTCGGCCGAGACGATGAAGTGGATGTGGGCGGGGCGGTAGGGGTGCCGTCCGGTGGCCTTCAGCAGGGCGCCCACCGGGCCGTCGGTCGGGATCGGGTACGCGCTGGGCACACAGGTCCGGAACCGGAAACGGCCCTCGCCGTCGGCCGTGAACAGGCCGCGGCCGTTGCCGGGCGGCTGGACCTCGGGCTGCTGCACGTCGTAGAAACCGTGCGGGTCGGCCTGCCAGACGTCCAGGACGGCGCCGGGCAGCGGGGTGCCGTCGGCGGACCGGACCACTCCGCTGACCACGCAGGGTTCACCGGTGCCCACCAGGTCGATGTCCGCGCCCAGCTCCCGGACCGGGGACTCGGTCATGTGGAAGGGGCCGAGGACGGTCGACTCGGTGCCGCCGGGGTCACTGTGCCCGTTGACCGTCTCGACCAGCATCGACAGGCCCAGCACATCGGAGAGCAGGATGAACTCCTGCCGGGTGTCCGTGCAGGTCTGCCCGGTCGCGGTGAGGAAGGCGACCGCCGTCTCCCACTCGCCCTGGGTCAGCCGGGTCTCGCGCGCGAAGGCGTGCAGATGGCGGATCAGCGCCGCGAGCACGTCGCGCAGCCGGGGGTCGTCGGTGGCCCGCAGGCTCTCTACGGCCTCCGTGGTGACCGCGTCTTCGGTTGTCATGACGGCTCCTCGCCCGGCGGAACAGTGACCATGAGTGAGCGTAGACCCGTTCACCGTTCAATGAACGGATCTACTTGATCAGCGCGTTGGCCACCACCACGATCACCCCGAGCAACGCGTCGAGGATGCCGATGAGCACGGCCGCCGGCCAACTCCGCGCCGACCAGCGGGCCGTGACCAGTCCCAGGCCGAACAGGATCACGATGTTCAGGATGAACGCCGGGTACTCGACACCCTTGGGCGGCCACCAGCCCCAGCCGGCGCCCGCGAGCAGGAAGACCGTGGGCAGCACGGCCGTGACCAGCGGCCACTCGTCGGCCAGGGCGCGCAGCCCGTCCCAGCGCCGGTGCGGGGCACGCTCGGCGATGTAGTGGGCGTAGCCGTGGGCCAGGGCGGAGGCACAGGCGGTCACCAGCAGCCAGAGGGCGTCGTAACGGCGGCTCGCGGCGGAGGTGTGGCCGTACTGGGTGAGCGCCGCCACCATCGAGGAGGCCAGCACGGCGCCGTAGACCCCGCCGAACAGGACGGCCTCGCGGGTGCCGTGCGTGTGCGGCTCCGGCACCGCCGCCGTGGAGTCGGCCATGTTCTCCACGATCACCCCGGCGCGCCGCGTCCGCCAGTCCAGACGGCCCGACGAAGTGTCCTCCCACCAGGCCCGATGCCCCACACCCTGTCCACGCCCAGGGCGCCGGTCGGCTCGCTAGGGTCACCGTATGACGACGCACAGCTTCGCCCTGCACATCCCCGACGCCGACCTCGAACCCGAGCCGCTGGACCCGGCGCAGATCCGCTCCGGCACGCCCGAGGTCACCGGCAAGGTGGTCTGGGAGTCGGCCGACGGCAAGCAGATCCGCGGGATCTGGCAGATCACCCCGGGTGTGGTCACCGACACCGAGGCGGACGAGCTGTTCGTGGTGGTCAGCGGCTCGGCGACGATCGAGGTCGAGGGCGGGCCGACGCTCACGGTGGGTCCGGGGGACATGGCCGTGCTGCGCGCGGGCGACCGTACGACGTGGACGGTGCACGAGACGCTGCGCAAGGCGTACGCGATCAATCTGTGAGGGGGCCGGACGGTCCGTGAGACGGGTACGGCCGGCCTCCGGGAGCGACCGGCTCAGCGTCCCGTCGGGGCCGGCATGTTGTACGGCGTGACCACCTGGATCGGCGACGGCAGGGTCGGGCCCGCCGGGGGCAGCGCGCCCTGGGCGCGCATCACCAGGTGGCAGGCCTCGCGCATGTCCTGCCGCAGGTCGTGGTGGAGGACGGCGGACAGGCGGTGCTCGCGCAGCAGGCGGGTGTTGTCGTGGTCGAGGTCGTGGGCGACGAACACCGCGCACTCCCGGCCCAGTTCGGCGAAGGCTCGCAGGGTCGCGTTGTTGCCGCCGCCGATCGAGTAGACCGCGCGGATCTCCGGGTCACGTTCGAGGGCGGCGCGGACCAGGTCGTACTGGGTGGCGTCCAGCCCCTGCCCCTCGGCGATCTCCACCACGGTGCGCTCGGGATGGGTGGCCCGCATGACGCTGCGGAAGCCCATCTCGCGCTCCTCCTCGTTACGGAAGAAACCGCTGCTGAGGCTGGTGAGGACATTGCCGGGCCGGTCGCCGAGCCACTGGCCCATCAGATACGCGGCGGTGGCGCCGGCCGCCCGGTTGTCGCTGCCGACGTAGGCGAGCCGAGCGCTGGCGGGCAGGTCGGTGACCAGGGTGACCACCGGGATCCCCGCCGACCTGAGGCGCCCCACGGCGGCGGTGACCTCGGGGACGTCCGGTGCCTTGAGGATCACGCCCTGCGAGCCCCGGCGGGCTATCCGGTCGAGCGTCCCCACCAGCTCCGCCACCGGCCCGGTCTCCCGGAAGTGGAACCGGGAGCGCACCACCGCCGGGTGCAGCGAGGGCAACTCGGCCTCCAGCGCCCCGCGCACCGCCGTGGTGAACCGCTCGGGCGCCTGCATCACGATGTCCACCATGAAGGTGCGGCCCACCAGCCGGACCTGGGTGCGCTGCCGGTCCAGGTCGGCGATCGCCTGCCGCACCTCCCGCTCGGTGCTCTCCCGTACCCCTCCCCTGCCGTTCAGCACCCGGTCCACGGTGGCCTCGCTGAGCCCGGCCTGACGTGCGATTTCACGGATCGGGAAGGGATGACCCACAGCCTGGCTCCTTGAGGGGTTTTTGATGGCTCGCTGCTGGTTGTTCGATGGGTTTGTACTGACAACAATGACAGAGCCCCGCCGCTCCCATGGCCCTGACCCCGGCCGTGACCGTGGCCGTGACCGAAAGAAGGACACCGATGTCCCTCGCCGCCGAACAGGGCCGCGCCTGGCTCTCCGAGCAGGACTGCGACCTCGAGACCTTCCGCGCGCTGGTCGAGCGGACCACCGACCCGGCGGCCTATCCGCACGCCTCGGCCGTCGAGCACAACGTCCTCGTCTACGACAGCGAGCGGCTGCGCACCGTAGACACGCCCCAAGGAGTGCGGACCGAACTCGTGCGCGCCCTCACGGACGGCCCCGGTGTCGTCGTCTTCAAGGGCGCGTTCCCCGACCCGAAGGTCGTCGACCGGGCCACGGGGGTGTTCGAGGCGCTGATCTCGGAGCAGAAGGAGTCGGGCGCTCGGGCCGGCGACCACTTCGCGAAGCCGGGGGCCAACGAACGGGTGTGGAACGCGCTGGAGAAGGCGGCGCTGTACGACCCGGAGGCGTTCGCCGACTACTACGCCAACGACATCCTGGCCCTGGTCTCCCGGGCCTGGCTGGGCCCCGGCTACCAGGTCACCTCGCAGATCAACGTGGTCAACCCGGGCGGCATGGCGCAGACCGCGCACCGCGACTACCACCTCGGCTTCCTCTCCGACGAGCAGGCCGAGGCCTACCCGGCCCATGTGCACCGCCTCTCCCCCGTGCTCACCCTCCAGGGTGCGGTCGCCCACTGCGACATGCCGGTGGAGTCCGGGCCGACGCTCTACCTCCCCTACTCGCAGACCTACGAGCCGGGCTATCTGGCCTGGCGGCGGCCCGAGTTCCAGGACCACTTCAGGGCCCACCACGTACAACTGCCCCTGGCCAAGGGCGACGCGGCGTTCTTCAACCCGGCGGTGTTCCACGCGGCCGGCACCAACCGGAGCGTGGACGTGCGCCGGATGGCCAACCTGCTCCAGGTCTCCTCGGCCTTCGGACGGGCCATGGAGACGGTGGACCGGGAGGCGGTGACCAACGCGGTCTACCCGGTACTGCGCCGGCGCCGGACGGAGGGGGCCTCCGAGGCCTGGCAGGAGCACGTCATCGCCGCGAGCGCCGAGGGCTACCCCTTCCCGACCAACCTCGACAGCGATCCGCCGGTCGACGGCATGGCCCCGCCGTCACAGGCGGACCTGGTGCGGCGGGCGCTGCGCGAGGGATGGGCGACGCGGGTGCTGCGGGACGAACTTCGGGCCGCCACGGCCCGGCGCGAGAGCTGAAAGGCCAAGGATTCCATGGGACTTCTCGACGACAAGGTCGTCCTCGTCAACGGCGGCAGCCAGGGGGTCGGCGCGGCCATCGCGCGGGCCGCGGTGCGTGAGGGCGCCACGGTGGCCGTCACCGGCCGCCGCCCCGAGCCCGGCGAGGCCCTGGTGGCCGAACTCACCGCCGCCGGCGGCAAGGCGCTGTACGTGCGGGCCGACCTCTCGGACGCCGAACAGGCCAAGGCCTCGGTGGCCGAGGTGATCGCTGCGTACGGCCGGATCGACTGCCTGGTCAACTCGGCGGGGCTGACCTCCCGGGGCACCCTGCTGGACACCACGCCCGAGCTGTTCGACCAGCACATCGCGATCAACCTCAAGGGGCCGTTCTTCGCGATGCAGGCGACGGTGGCCGACATGGTCGCGCGCAAGGCGCCCGGCACGGTGGTCAACATCATCACGTCGTCCGCGCACGGCGGGCAGCCGTTCCTGGCACCGTACGTCGCCGCGAAGGCCGGCCTGATCGGCCTGACCCGCAACGCGGCGCACGCGCACCGCTGGGACCGGGTGCGGATCAACGGCCTGAACATCGGCTGGACGGCGACGGAGGGCGAGGACGCGACGCAGCGGGCGTTCCACGGGGCGGGGGACGGCTGGCGGGAGGAGGCGGCCTCCAGGCTGCCGATGGGAAAGCTCGGCCAACCGGACGAGATCGCGGACTTCGTGGTGTTCCTGCTGTCCGAACGGTCGGGGGTGGTGACCGGCTCGGTGATCGACTGGGACCAGAACGTTTTGGGGGGGCTCGACTGAAGGAGTGCCGCCCAGCGTCGTCGGTCGCCGGCGGCGCCGCTGTGGCTTGTCGCGCCCACGCGGCGGAGCCGCATATCGACACAGCCCCGCGCCCCTACGGGGTGCCCCAGTACCCAGCATTCAAGGAGTAACACCCTCATGCGTATCGGAATCCTCGGCCTCGGCCGCATCGGCGCGTTCCACGCCGAGACCCTCTCCGGGCTCGACGCGGTCGACTCGCTCGTCCTCACCGATCCGTTCGCGGATGCCGCCAAGGCCGCCGCCGAGAAGTTCGGCGGCGAGGTCGTGGACTCGCCCGAGGCGCTGCTGGCCGCCGGCGTGGACGGCATCGTGGTGGCCGCCGCCACCGACGCCCACCCCGCCCTGATCCTGGCCGGCGTCGAGGCCGGCATCCCCGTCTTCTGCGAGAAGCCCGTCGCCAAGCACATGAGCGACGGTGTCGAGGTCCTCAAGGCCGTACAGGGCAGGGGCGTGCCGATCCAGATCGGCTACAACCGCCGCTTCGACGCGGGGTTCGTCGCCGCGCGTGCCGCCGTCCAGGCCGGCGAGCTGGGCAAGCTGCACACCGTCCGCTCGACCACCCTGGACCCGGCCCCGCCGCCCGCCGCCTATGTCGCCGTGTCCGGCGGCATCTTCCGGGACTGTTCCGTGCACGACTTCGACATCATCCGCTGGGTGACCGGCCGTGAGGTCACCGAGGTGTACGCGGTCGGCGGCAACCGGGGCGCCGACTACATCAAGGAGGCGGGCGACGCCGACACCACCGGGGCGATCCTCACCCTGGACGACGGCACCATCGCGGTGGTCTCCAACTCCCGCCACAACGCGCGGGGTTACGACGTCCGTATGGAGCTGCACGGCTTCCAGGACTCGATCGCCGTCGGCCTGGAGGACAAGCTCCCGCTGCGTTCGGTCGAGCCCGGGGTGACCTTCCCGGCGGGCACCCCGCACGACTTCTTCATGGACCGCTTCACCGCGGCCTACCGCGCCGAACTCGCCGCGTTCACCGAGGTCGTGGCCGGCGACCGTCCCTCCCCCTGCACGGTCGAGGACGCCCTGGAGGCCGGCTGGATCGCGGAGGCCTGCACGCTGTCCCTGCACGAGCACCGTCCGGTGACGATCGCGGAGGTGCGCGGGGCCTGACACCGGGCACCACGAACGGGCGGGCGGCGGGAGACGAAGACGGTCCCGCCGCCCGCCCGTTCGCCGTCTCCCCTGCCAGGCGCTCCGCTAGGCCCGCAGTCCGTCCACGATCAGCCGCAGGATCCGTGCCGCCCGCGCCTCCGCGTCGCCGCGTGCCGGGTCGATCCGCCACAGGACGCTGAGCTGGAGGAGGACGTCCTCCGGGTCGACGTCCGGCTTGAGCGTGCCGTCCGCCGCGCCGGCGTCGAGCAGGGTTGCGATGGCGTGCACGAACGGCCCGTACATCGGGTCGGTGCCGCCGCCGGTCGCTGCGTGCACGACCTCGGAGACGCCGAACTTGAGCCGGCCGTAGTGGGCGACCTCGTCGAACCAGCGGCGCAGGGCCTCCAGCGGCGGATGCGTCCGCAGCAGCCGTGGCGCGAGGTCGATCAGGTGCTGGAGGTCGTGCTGGTACAGCTCCATGATCAGCGCCTCCCGGGTCGGGAAGTGCCGGTAGAGCGTGCCGATGCCGACGCCGGCTTCGCGGGCGATCGCGGAGAGGGAGGCCGAGGTGGAGGCGGCGAGCTCCGCCCGGGCGGCGGCGAGGATCCGGTCCCGGTTGTCGCGGGCGTCCTTCCGGGTCGGCTTCGAGGGCTGCGGGTTCACGGGTGTCAGTCGTCCGTCCGAAGTGGATTGCTATCCGGAGACCCCTCCGGTACGTTGGGAGATGTAGCGGAGGGGTCTCCGTTTCCTTGCCGATTGTGGCACATCCCATCGCATCCGTGGAGGTCAGTCATGCCCGAACTCGTCCTGGTGACCGGCGGCACCGGGTACATCGCCGGCTGGTGCGTCGCCGAGCTGCTGCGACGGGGTTACGACGTGCGGACGACCGTGCGCTCACCGGGCCGGGAACAGGCGGTCGTCGACGCGGTCTCCTCGGTCGCCGACCCGGCCGGGCGGCTGGGCTTCGCCGTCGCCGACCTCACCGCCGACGCCGGCTGGGAGGCCGCGATGAAGGGCGTCGACCGGGTGCTCCATGTGGCCTCGCCGCTGGGCGTGAGTGCCCAGTCCTCGGACCTGGTCACCCCGGCCAGGGAGGGCACGCTCCGGGTGCTGCGGGCGGCCACCGCGGCGGGCGTACGGCGGGTGGTGATGACGTCGGCCGCGAACACCGCGAGCCCGTCGTCGTACGCCTCGGAGGGTGTCACGGACGAGACGCTGTGGACCGATCCGGAGGATCCCACGCTGATCCCCTACCGACGTTCGAAGACCCTCGCCGAGCTGGCGGCCTGGGAGTACATGCGGGGGCACGACGGGCCGACCGAGCTGGCCACCGTGCTGCCCGGCGCCGTGTTCGGGCCGGTGCTGACGCCGGACGTCGCCGGTTCCATCGGGATCGTCGCCCGGATGCTCTCCGGGGCGATGCCCGGCGTGCCCCGCATCGGGCTGGAGGTGGTGGACGTCCGGGACCTGGTCGACGTCCACCTCAGGGCGATGACCTCACCGGCCGCCGCGGGCGAACGGTTCCTGGCCACCGGCGAGTTCGTGTGGATGGCGGACCTGGCCCGGTTCCTGCGGGAGGGCCTCGGGGAGCGCGGACAGCAGGTGTCCACGCGTCGGTTGCCGGACTTCGCCGTGCGGCTCGCGGCCCGCTTCCGGGACCCCGCGCTGCGCGAGATCACCCCGGCGCTGGGCCGGCGCAACCGGCACAGCACCGAGAAGGCGGCGCGGCTGCTGGACTGGCAGCCGCGCCCGGCCCGGGAGACCGTGCTGGACTGCGCCGAGAGCCTGCTCGCCCACGGCGCGGTCGACGTCCCGGCGGCTCAGAGGCCGTAGCGGACCGCGAACTCGTCCGGGTCGTAGGCCTCCCGGTCCGGGTCGTGCCGGATCGCCGGCCTGGTCTCGACCATGTCCTCCGGCCGGATCCGCTCGGGCAGCGCACCGAACCGCCGGTGCCGCGACACCTCGGCGGCCGCGTCGGCGTCCGGCTCCGCGTGCTGTTCGTCCGTCATGGTCGCCCCCATGGTCCGTGTCGCCCGCCGCGGCGGCGGCATGGTGACCGCCGCGGCGGAGTCCGGTTTCGTCCCGTCGTCCGGAAGAACGTCCGGGTCCCGGCGCGTGTTCCCGGGCTCAGGCTCCGCAGGACCGCAGGAACTGCCGGGTGCGCACCGCGATGGGCAGCGGCTTGTCCGGCTCGCAGGGGTACATGTCCTGCTCGACGATGGCGAACAGGTCGACGCCCAGCCGCTGGGCCGCCTCCATCACCGGGCCCAGCTCCGGTACCCCGGTGGGCGGTTCGCACATCACGCCCCGGGCCACGGCCGGCCCGAACGGGGTGCCCTCGGCCTGGACGTCGGCCAGGATCGCCGGGTCCACCTGCTTGAGGTGGAGGTAGCCGATCCGCTCGCCGTAGGTCTCGATCAGCTTGACGCTGTCGCCGCCGCAGTAGGCGTAGTGGCCGGTGTCCAGGCAGAGGTTGACCAGGTCCGTGTCGGTCGAGTCGAGGAAGCGCTCCACGTGCTCCTCGGTGTCGATGTGGGTGTCGGCGTGCGGATGGACGACGATGTCCAGGCCGTACGTCTCCTTGACCTCGTGGCCGAGTCGTTCCATGCCCTTGGTGAGGTGGGCCCACTGCTCGCCGGTCAGCTCGTGCGGCTCCAGGATCTCGGCGGTCTTGTCGTCCCGCCAGAAGGACGGGATGACCAC
This sequence comes from Streptomyces sp. NPDC007157, assembly GCF_040634235.1. Classification (NCBI taxonomy): domain Bacteria; kingdom Bacillati; phylum Actinomycetota; class Actinomycetes; order Kitasatosporales; family Streptomycetaceae; genus Streptomyces; species Streptomyces sp. NPDC007157. The sequence continues at coordinate 53,944 of NZ_JBEYFE010000004.1, read as the reverse complement.
CAGGTGCTTCGCGTCCATCGCCTGCGTGAGCGCGGCGACCTGGCTGACGTGCTCCCAGGTGGACTCCCAGACGGCCGGGCCGCGGTGCAGGCCGGTGAAGACCGTGCCGGCCGAGACCTTGAGGTTCCGCCGGGCGATCTCGTCGGTGAGGCGGGCCGGGTCGGTGGGGAGGTAGCCGTAGGGGCCGAGCTCGATCCAGGAGTACCCGGCCTCGGAGACCTCGTCGAGAAAGCGCTCCCAGGGGACCTGCTGGGGGTCGTCCGGGAACCAGACGCCCCAGGAGTCGGGGGCCGAGCCGACCCGGATGCGGTCGAGGGCGTTCGCCATGGGTCAGGACTTTCCTTCCGGACCGGTCACCGCGGGGGCGGTGAGGTCCTCCTCTTCCGGGAGTTCCTCGGTGTCGACTCCTCGGACCTGGGACAGTTCGTGCTTGAGGGCGGCGAGTTCGGCGCCGCCCGCCATGTGGTTGGTGAGCTCTTCGAGAGTGATCTCGCTGCGCTCGGCGGAGAGTTCGAGGGTGCCGAGACGCAGCACGCTGAAGTGGTCGCCGACCATGTAGGCGTGGTGCGGGTTGTGGGTGATGAAGATGACGCCGAGGCCGCGTTCGCGGGCGGCGGCGACGTACTTCAGGACCACGCCGGACTGCTTGACACCGAGGGCGGCGGTCGGCTCGTCCAGGATCAGCACCCGGGCGCCGAAGTAGACGGCGCGGGCGATGGCCACGCACTGGCGCTGGCCGCCCGAGAGGGTGCCGATGGACTGGTCCAGGTCGTCCAGGACGATGCCCATGTTGCGCAGTTCGCGGTCGGCGGTCTCCTTCATCCTGGTGATGTCGAGACGCCGGACCGGCCAGGGGCCCTTGGTCATCTCGGAGCCGAGGAAGAAGTTCCGCCACACCGGCATCAGTGGGACGGTCGCCAGGTCCTGGTAGACGGTGGCGATGCCCTTGTCGAGGGCCTGGCGCGGGGTGGTGAAGCGCACCGGCTCGCCGTCGACGAGGAAGTCGCCCTCGGTGTGCTGGTGCAACCCCGAGATGATCTTGATGAGGGTGGACTTGCCGGCGCCGTTGTCGCCGAGCACGCAGGTGACCTTGCCGGGGAAGACCCTGAGGTCGACGCCGTGCAGGGCGCGGATGTTGCCGTAGGACTTGCCCGCGCCGCGCAGTTCGACGACGGGGGCGCCTTCTGCGGGTGCCGTGTCCTGGAGGACGGCGCCGTGGGTTCCGGTTCCGTTGTCTGTCATCGGGTCACCTCCTGGTCGCGGTGCGCTGGACCCACAGGTTGATCAGGACGGCGCCGAGCAGCATGACGCCGAGGAAGGCCTTGAACCAGTCCGGGTTCCAGCCGGCGTAGACGATGCCCTGCTGCACCATGCCGAACATGAAGGCACCGAAGACCGGGCCGATCGCCGAGCCCGCACCGCCGGTCAGCAGGCAGCCGCCGATGACGGCCGCGGAGATGTAGATCAGCTCCTGGCCCACGCCCTCGCCGGACTGCACGGTGTTGAAGGAGAACAGCTGGTGCATCCCGACGAACCAGGCACCGAAGCCGACCAGCATGAACAGCGAGATCTTGGTGAAGGTCACCGGGACGCCGACCGCGCGGGCGCTCTCCTTGTTGCCGCCGACCGCGAAGATCCAGTTGCCGTACTTGGTGCGCAGCAGCACCCAGGTGGCGATCGCCGCGAAGACCAGCCACCACAGGATGGTGACCTTGACCTCGACGCCGCCGATGTGGAAGGAGGAGGCGAAGATGTTCTTGGCCTGGTCGAAGCCGTCCATGTTGCTGATGTCGTCGGTGGCGACGTTGCCGGTGACCAGCTTGGTCACCGCGAGGTTCACGCCCTGGAGGATCAGGAAGCTTCCCAGGGTGATCAGGAAGCTGGGCAGTCCCGTCTTGACGACCAGCCAGCCGTTCAGGAAGCCGATGGCCAGCGACACGACGAGCGCGGCGATCACGCCCACCCACACGTTCAGCGTCAGCTGGTAGCTCAGCATGCTCGCGGTCAGCGCCGAGGTGACCACCGCCACACCGGCGGAGAGGTCGAACTCGCCGCCGATCATCAGCAGGGCGACCGGCAGTGCCATGATCCCGATGGTGGACGACTGGTACAGGATGTTCGCCATCGAGCTGGCTTCGCGCACCGGCGGGGCCGCGATCAGGAAGAAGACGTACACCGCGACGGCGCCGAGGAAGACGCCCACGTCCGGACGGGCCAGCACCCGCAGCATCAGGGGGCGTTGTGCGGTACGGCCGTCCTTCTCCTTGGGGCCGGGGGCCGGCGGTGTGGCCACCGCCGGCTGTGCCTGCTGGCTCATACCGATCACCGTGTGCCCTTCGCGGCGAACTCGGCGACCTTGTCGACGTTGGACTTGTCGACGAAGGCCGGCCCGGTCAGCACCGGCTGCTCACCGCCGCCCATGTAGTTGCCGTTGTTCTTGTAGAGCCACAGCGAGTCGACCGCCAGGTAGCCCTGCAGATACGGCTGCTGGTCCACGGCGAACTCGATGGTCCCCTTGCTGATGGCGCCGGTCAGCGCCTTGTTCAGGTCGAAGGTCGCGACCTTCGCCTTGCTGCCCGCGTCCGACACCGACTGCACGGCGATCAGCGCGATGGGGGCGCCGAGCGTGATCACGTGGTCGATGTCGCCGTCCGTCTTGAGCTTGGCGGTGATCGTGGACTTGACCGCGGTCGGGGACGTGCCGTCGACGTACAGGGTCTCCGTCGTTCCCGAGAACGTCTTCTTCACGCCGTCGCACCGCTGGGTGAGGCCGACGTTGCCCTGCTCCTGGATGACACAGACGACCTTCTTGGCACCCTCCGAGTTCAGCCGGTTGCCGAGCGCCTCGCCCGCGACCGTCTCGTCCTGGCCGAAGAACTCCAGCAGACCGAGCTTCTTCCAGTCGCTCAGACCGGAGTTGAGGCCGACGACCGGGATGTTCGCCGAGGTGGCCTTGCCGATGACGGCCTTGAGGGCGTCCGGCTTGGCGAGGGTGACGGCGATCCCGTCGACATTCTGGTCGATCGCGTTCTGCACCAGGTTGGCCTGGTTGCCGGCGTTCGGGTCGGCGGAGTAGACGAGCTTGACGTTGTCCTTGTCGGCGGCGGCCTGGGCGCCCTTGCGGACGATGTCCCAGAAGGTGTCGCCGGGCGCCTGATGGGTGACCAGCGCGACCGTCATGCGCGGGGTGCTCGCCTTGCCGGCGGCGGCGGACGCACCGCCCTCCTCCGACTTCTTCCCCCCGGAGCTGCTGGAGCAGCCGGCGAGGGTCAGGGCGGCCGCCGCGGCCAGGGCCACGAAGGGGGCCAGTCTCCGCGGACGGTTACGTGATGAGCGGTCCATCTTGCCTGCACCTCACTGTGCGACGGGAAAGAGAGGGAATCCGTGAGGATCCTGGACCCGGTCCGGAAAGCGCCGGTCCGGGTCGGTGCTGTGCGTTGGGACGGGATACAAGTCCCTGCGCGGCCCGCTGTCAATACTTTGTTAAGACATCATTTCACACTCAGGTCCGAATGTAAGTACAAACCATTGACAGTTCGACCTGCCCCGATCTACACCTGAGAGGCACCCCGCCCCACCCGGGAAGCCTCGCGATCCCTACCCGCTCGCGCCCGGCGTACCCCTGTACACCACCCCGTCCGAATGAGGTCCCCATGAGCCAGCCGACCACCCGCCTGACCGTCGCCCAGGCGCTGGTGCGGTTCCTGTCCGCCCAGTACACCGAGCGCGACGGCGTCCGGCACCGGCTGATCGCCGGCACCTGGGGCATCTTCGGCCACGGGAACGTGGCCGGGATCGGCCAGGCGCTCCTGGAGTACGGCGACGTCATGCCGTACCACCAGGGCCGCAACGAGCAGGCGATGGTGCACGCGGCCGTCGGCCACGCCCGCCAGCTGGACCGGCTCTCGGCGCAGGCGGTGACCACGTCCATCGGCCCGGGCGCCACCAACCTGGTGACCGGCGCCGCGCTCGCCACCCTCAACCGGCTGCCGGTGCTGCTGCTCCCCGGCGACTACTTCGCGAGCCACGCGCCCGACCCGCTGCTGCAACAGCTGGAGCACCCGGTCGAGTTCGACGTCTCCGTCAACGACACGCTGCGCCCGGTCTCCCGCTACTTCGACCGGATCACCCGCCCCGAGGCGCTGATCCCGTCCGCGCTGAACGCCATGCGGGTGCTCGCCGACCCGGCCGAGACCGGCGCGGTCACCCTCGCCCTTCCGCAGGACGTCCAGGCGGAGGCGTACGACTGGCCCGAGGAGTTCTTCGCCGAGCGGGTCTGGCGGGTCCGGCGGCCCGCCCCCGACCCGGTCGAGCTGGCGGACGCCGTGAGCGCCGTACGGGCCGCTGAGCGGCCGCTGATCGTGGCGGGCGGCGGAGTCCACCACAGTCGCGCCGAGGACGCCCTGAGGGCCCTTGTGGAGGCCACCGGCATCCCCGTGGCCTCGACCCAGGCGGGCAAGGGCTCGCTCCGCCACGACCACCCGGCCGACCTGGGCGGTATCGGTCACACCGGGACGGCCGTCGCCGACGACCTGGCCCGCACCGCCGATCTGGTGATCGGCGTCGGTACCCGGTACACGGACTTCACCACGGCCTCCGGCACCCTCTTCCAGAACCCGGACGTCCGCTTCCTCAACCTGAACATCACCGGCTTCGACGCCCACAAGCTGTCCGCCCGCACCCTCGTCAGCGACGCGCTGGCGGGGCTGGACGCCCTCAGGGAGGCCCTCGCCGGGCACCGGGTGGCCGCGGCCTACGAGGCCGAGTACCGGGCCGGCAAGGAGCGTTGGGAGGCCGTCGTCGAGGCCGCCTACCGCGCGGACGACGAGGACGCGGTGCCGACCCAGACCCAGGTGCTGGGCGCCCTGGACGCGGTGGTGGGCGATGACGACGTTGTCATCAACGCGGCCGGCTCGCTCCCGGGCGACCTCCACAAGCTCTGGCGGGCCCGCTCCCCGCGCCAGTACCACCTGGAGTACGGCTACTCCTGCATGGGCTACGAGATCCCGGCCGGCATCGGCGTCCAGCAGGCGGCCCCGGACACCGTGGTCTGGTCGCTGGTCGGCGACGGCACCTACCTGATGAATCCGACCGAGATCGTCACCGCCGTCCAGGAGGGCCTGCCCGTCAACCTGGTGCTGATCCAGAACCACGGGTACGCCTCCATCGGCGGCCTCTCCGAGTCGGTGGGCGGCGAGCGGTTCGGCACCGCCTACCGCTACCGCTCGGCCGACGGCAGCTTCGGCGGCGCCCCGCTGCCGGTCGACCTCGCCGCCAACGCGGCCAGCCTCGGCATGGAGGTGCTGCGCGCCAAGACCGTACGCGAGCTGCGCGAGGCGCTCGCCGCGGCCCGCGCCAGCGACCGGCCGACCTGCGTGTACGTCGAGACGGACCCGACGCCCACCGCTCCCGGGGCCGAGGCCTGGTGGGACGTCCCGGTCGCCGAGACCGCCACCCGCGAGGCCGCCGTACGGGCCCGCGAGGACTACGACCGACAGGTCGCCGGCCGCCGCCGGCACCTGTGAATCCCCGCCCCGTTCCGGAAGGAGGTGTCCCGGTGGCCCGAACCGCAGGTTCCGCCCGTGCCGCGACCGTCTCGGCACTCGACTCCATGGACTTCGCCCTGGACCGGGGCAGCCCGGTGCCGCTCTACTACCAGCTCGCCCAGCAGCTGGAGGGGGCCATAGAGCACGGCGTGCTCGCCCCGGGGAACCTCCTGGGCAACGAGATCGACCTGTCGGTGCGGCTCGGCCTGTCCCGGCCCACGGTCCGCCAGGCCATCCAGTCCCTCGTCGACAAGGGGCTGTTGGTGCGCCGCCGGGGCGTGGGCACCCAGGTGGTGCACAGTCAGGTCAAGCGGCCGCTGGAGCTGAGCAGCCTCTACGACGACCTGGAGTCGGCCGGGCAGGGCCCGACCACCCGGGTGCTGCGCAACGAGCGGATCCCGGCGACCGGCGAGGTGGCCGCCGCGCTCGGCATCGCGGAGGACGCGGAGGTCGTCGTGCTGGAGCGGCTGCGCTGTACGTACGGCCAGCCGGTGGCGTTCCTCTGCAACTACCTGCCCGCCGATCTGCTCGAACTCGACACCGAACGCCTGGAGTCGACCGGTCTGTACCGGATGATGCGCACGGCCGGCATCACCCTGCACAGCGCCCGGCAGACCGTGGGCGCCCGCAGCGCCACCGCCGAGGAGGCCGCCCGCCTCGACGAGAAGGCGGGCGCCGCCCTGCTCACCATGCGGCGCACGGCCTACGACGACACCGGCCGCCCGGTGGAGTACGGCAGCCATGTCTACCGGGCGTCCCGGTACGCCTTCGACTTCCAACTGCTGGTACGGCCCTAGGGTGTTCGCGCGACGGCGCGTCGAACGGCGGTTGGCGGTCCGGCCGCCGCGGGTTTAACCGCTGGTCCCGCCGCGGGAAACCAACATGCCCGCACACGGGCCCCCACGGAGTTCGCCCCCCGGGGGCCCGGCCGTACCGCTCCGTTCAACAAACCGGCAGGCAACCATGTCGATTACGTTTCGGGCAAGAGACGGGTGAGAGGGACGCAGGCTATTGACGCATGAGCGGACAAGCGGCTGTTATTGCGCCCACGATGTTCGGCCGAGTTGGTTTCTGATCGGTTTCGGGACCTTTCGAAGACCAACTCTTCCCCTTGCCGAACCCTGTTACTCAGGAGCCGCCATGCGCATCTCCCCGTCCGGTCTTCACCTGCCGGGTCCGAGCCGCCGTAACGTTCTGCGTGGGGCCGGTTCGGCCGCCCTCCTCGCCGGTGCCGGCATACCCCTGCTCTCCGCATGCGGCGGCAGCGGATCCTCCTCCGACCCGAAGACGGTCTCTCTCGGCTCCAACGGCTCGGACGCCGTGCCGAAGAAGGCCTACGCGGAGATGTACGCGACCTTCAAGAAGCAGTCGGGCATCACGGTCGATGTCAACACGAAGGACCACAACACCTTCCAGGAGCAGATCAACTCCTACCTCCAGGGCACGCCGGACGACGTGTTCAACTGGTTCGCCGGGTACCGGATGCAGTTCTTCGCGAAGAAGGGCCTCGCCACCCCGATCGACGAGGTCTGGGACAAGATCGGCGACGGCTTCCCCGACGCGATGAAGAAGCTCAGCAAGGGCGAGGACGGCAAGTACTACTTCGTGCCGCTGGACACCTACCCCTGGGCGATCTTCTACCGCAAGAGCCTCTTCCAGGAGAAGGGCTACACCGTTCCCACCACCTGGGACGCCTTCGTGGCCCTGTGCAAGCAGATGAAGAAGGACGGCCTGGTCCCGATCGCCTTCGGCGACAAGGACGCGTGGCCGGCGATGGGCACCTTCGACCAGCTCAACTTCCGCATCAACGGGTACGACTTCCACGTCGACCTGATGGGCGGCAAGGCCGAATGGACCGACCCGAAGGTCAAGGCCGTCTTCGACCACTGGGCCGAGATCCTCCCCTACCACCAGGACGGCTTCATGGGCCGCACCTGGCAGGACGCCGCGCAGAGCCTGGTCTCCAAGAAGGCCGGCATGTACCTCCTCGGCTCCTTCGTGGCCCAGCAGTTCACCAACAAGGCCGACCTGGACGACCTCGACTTCTTCGCCTTCCCGGAGATCAACTCCGCGTACGGCCAGGACACCGTCGAGGCGCCCACCGACGGCTACATGGTCAGCAAGGCCCCGAAGAACAAGAGCGGCGCCTTCAAGCTGATGGAGTACCTCGGCACCCCCGCGGCCGAGCAGATCTACCTCAAGGCCGACTCCAGTGTGGTCGCCGCCTCCTCCAAGGCGGACACTTCGTCGTACTCCGCCCTGCAGAAGAAGGCGTACGACATGATCAGCAGCGCCAAGAGCCTCACCCAGTTCATGGACCGCGACTCCCGCCCGGACTTCACCTCGACGGTGATGCAGCCCGGCCTGCAGAAGTTCCTGCAGAACCCGAAGGGCGTCGACAGTCTGCTCTCGTCGATCGAGCGCCAGAAGAAGACCATCTTCGCGTCCGAGTGAGCCGGCTCAATGACGACTGAAACCACCACGAAGTCCCAGGAGGCGGCCGCCGTGCCGCCTCCTGGGCGCGCGTCCGAGAAGAAGCGGGTCCGGCAGGGGCACAAGCGCCTGCTGACCCGCCGCGACCGCATCACGCTGGCCTTCATGGCCGGCGTGCCGACGGTCCTCCATGTCCTGCTCGTCTGGGTGACCGCACTCGCCTCGATCCTGCTGGCCTTCACCACCTGGGACGGCATCGGCTTCGACTCCATCAAGTGGGTCGGGCTCGACAACTTCCAGCAACTCTTCAGCGACAACCCGCAGTTCTGGCCCGCGGTCCAGCACAACATCATCTGGTTCGTCGTCCTCATCCTGATCCCGACGCCGTTCGGCCTGTTCCTGGCCGTGCAGTTGGACAAGCGGATCCGGTTCACCCGGGTCTACCAGACGGCGTTCTTCCTGCCGGTCGTCATCTCCATGGCCTGCATCGGGTTCGTCTGGCAGCTGATCTACAACCCGGACACGGGCCTGATCAACAGCCTCATCGGCGCCAACAAGCCGGGCCACTACATCGACTGGATCGGTGACCCGAAGCTCAACCTGTGGGCGGTCCTGATCGCCGCGTCCTGGCGGCACGCCGGCTACATGATGATCCTGTACCTGGCCGGCCTGAAGAGCGTCGACCCGTCGCTGCGCGAGGCCTCGGCCCTCGACGGCGCCAACGAGTGGCAGACGTTCAAGAACGTCATCTTCCCGACCCTGCGGCCCACCAACACGGTCGTCCTGGTCGTCACCATCATCGAGGCGCTGCGCGCCTTCGACCTGGTGTTCGTCTTCAACAAGGGCGCCCAGGGAACCGAGTTGCTCTCCATCCTGGTGACCAACAACATCATCGGCGAGTCCAGCCGCATCGGTTACGGCTCGGCGATCGCGGTGGTCCTGCTGTTCATCTCGCTGATCGTGATCATCCCGTACCTGATCGCGACCTTCCGGAAGGAGCGGCGCGCATGAGCACCGTGAGCGCGCTGGCCAAACAGCGCACCCCGATCCGGCCGGCCCGCGTCCTGCTGCACGTCTTCCTCGCCGTCACGGCGCTGGCGTGGCTCGCCCCGCTGCTGTGGGCGATCTTCTCGGCGCTGCGCCCGTACAGCGAGACCAGCGACCGCGGTTACGTGTCCTGGCCGCACACGCTGAACTTCGACAACTTCAAGAACGCGTTCACGCAGTCGGACATGACCCACTACTTCATGAACACGCTGATCATCGCGGTCCCGGCCGTGCTGCTCACGCTGTTCCTGTCGTCGATGGTCGCGTTCTACGTCAGCCGCTTCGACTTCCGGCTCAACCTGGCGCTGCTGCTGGTGTTCACCGCGGGCAACCTGCTGCCGCAGCAGGTCATCATCACCCCGCTGTACCGGCTGTACCTGCTGACGAACCTGCCGGGCATCACGCAGAGCGGCAAGCTGTACGACTCGGCGCTCGGCCTGGTGCTGATCCATGTGGCGTTCCAGTCCGGGTTCTGCGCGTTCGTGCTCAGCAACTACATGCGGTCGCTGCCGCACGAGCTGACCGAGGCCGCGCTGGTGGACGGCGCGTCGGTGTGGCGGCTGTACTGGCAGATCACGCTGCCACTGTGCCGGCCGGCGATGGCGGCCCTGGCGACTTTGTTGTCGATCTGGATCTACAACGACTTCTTCTGGGCCCTGGTGCTGATCTCGACCGGTGAGAACATGCCGATCACCTCGGCGCTGAACAACCTCTCGGGCCAGTACTTCACCGACCCGAACCTGGTCGCCGCCGGTTCCCTGCTCACCGCGATTCCGACGCTGGTCGTGTACTTCGCGCTCCAGAAGCAGTTCGTCAGCGGTCTGACCCTGGGCTCCGCCAAGGGCTGACCCGGCCTCATCCGAAAGAGAACCCCGTGCACAACCCGTTCACCCCGGTCGCCTCCTTGCCCGTGGACACGCGCGCCGCCCGTGTCCACGAGGAGGGCTGGCAGTCCTGGTCGCCGAGCGGCTCCTACACCCTTGGCGCCGCCCCGCACCGCCCGACGAACGACAACTGGGCGACCGTGTGCTACCGCCCCGGCCGCGGTGTGCCCGCCGGGGCCTTCCAGGGCGAGGGCCTGCTGGCGCTCGACCCGGGCGACGGCTCCCCGGTCCGGCTCTGGGCGGCGACGGACCCGCTGCACGAGGTGCCGTCGGTCCGGCTGACCGTCGCCGGCGGTCTCGCCGAGGTCGAGGCCGACGGCCCGGTCAAGGAGTGGACCGGCGCGGACATCCAGTCCGTGCTGGCCGACTGGGCCGACTCCCTGGCCCTGCCGGCGCCCCGCCCGGCGCCCACCGTCTGGTGCTCCTGGTACGAGTACTTCACGGCCGTCACCGAGGACGACATCCACGAGAACCTGCGCGCGATGGACACCCTCGACCTGCCGATCGACGTGGTGCAGATCGACGACGGCTACCAGAGCGCCCTGGGCGACTGGCTGAACCTCTCCGGCCGGTTCCGCTCACGGCGGGGCATCGCGGACGCCATCCGCGCCCGCGGCCGCCGGGCGGGCATCTGGACGGCGCCCTTCCTGGTCGACCCGGCGAGCGCGCTCGCCGAGACGTACCCGGACTGGCTGGTCCGCGACCCCGACGGCAACCCGCTGCACGCGGGTCGCAACTGGGGCCACGACCTGTACGTCCTGGACACCACCCACCCGGCCGCCGCGGCCTACCTCACCGACGTCTTCGCCACGCTGCGCGCCGAGGGCTACGACTACTTCAAGGTCGACTTCCTCTACGCGGGCGCGATGGACGGCGTACGGCACTCGGGCGCGGACCCGCTCACCGCGTACCGGCTCGGCATCGCCCTGATCCGGGAGGCCATCGGCGCGGACGCCTACCTGCTGGGCTGCGGTGCGCCGATGCTGCCCTCCATCGGCCTGTTCGACGCGATGCGGGTCAGCCCCGACACGGCCCCGCACCGCCGCCCCGAGGCCGGCGACTACAGCCAACCGGGGCAGGACCCGGCCGAGTTCACCGGGGCCGGCCGCCAGTGGCAGCACGGCCGGCTCTGGATCAACGACCCCGACTGCCTGATGGCCCGCCCCGCCGTGGAGACCCGCGCCCGCTGGGCGGCCCATGTGGAGGCCGTCGGCGGCCTGGTCGCCTCCAGCGACCGGCTGCTCTCCCTGGACCCGTGGGGCGTGGACACGACCCGCCGCCTTCTCACCGGAGCTACCGGAGTCAACCGATGAGCGACCGCACCCTCTCCGTCCCGGGAATCGTCTACGGCGGCGACTACAACCCCGAGCAGTGGCCCGAGGAGGTGTGGGCCGAGGACGTCCGCCTGATGCGCGAGGCGGGCGTCAACATGGTGAGCGTCGGCATCTTCTCGTGGGCACTGATGGAGCCGTCCGAGGGTGTCCACGACTTCTCGCGGATGGACAAGATCCTCGGTCTCCTCCACGAGAACGGCATCGCCGCCGACCTCGCCACCCCGACGGCCGCCCCGCCGGCCTGGTTCTTCCGCGCGTACCCCGGGGCGCTCCCGGTGGACCACGACGGCCGCACCCTGTCGTACGGCAGCCGCCAGACGTTCTGCCCGAGCAGCCCCGCCTACCGGGAGGCCGCGCTCAGGATCGCCGGCGCCATCGCCGAGCGGTACGCGAGCCACCCGGCCGTGAAGATGTGGCACGTGCACAACGAGTACGGCTGCCACAACGCGGCCTGCTACTGCGACACCAGCGCGGAGTCCTTCCGCCGCTGGCTGCGGGCCCGGTACGGCGACGACCTCGCCGCCCTGAACCACGCCTGGGGCACCACCTTCTGGAGCCAGTGGTACTACGACTGGGACGAGATCCTGCCGCCCCGCGCGACCGGTGCCGTACCCAACCCGACCCACCAGCTGGACTGGCGGCGGTTCTGCTCGGACGAGCTGCTGTCGCTGTACACGGCGGAGCGTGACGTGCTCCGGGAGGCGGCCCCCTCGATCCCCGCCACCACCAACTTCATGGTGATGCACAACTTCGACGCCCTCGACTACTGGCGCTGGGCACCGGAGCTGGACGTGGTGGCCAACGACCACTATCTGATGTCCGCCGACCCCGAGTCGCAGATCGACGTCGCGCTCAGCGGTGATGTGATGCGGTCCCTGGCGGGCGGGCCGTGGCTGCTGATGGAGCACTCGACGGGGGCGGTGAACTGGCAGCCCGTCAACCGGGCCAAGAACTCCGGTGAGTTGCGGCGCAACGCGCTCGCCCATGTGGCGCACGGCGCGGACGGCATCTGCTACTTCCAGTGGCGGGCGGCGAAGGCCGGTGCCGAGCAGTGGCACTCGGCGATGTTGCCGCACGCCGGGACGGACAGCCAGATCTGGCGGGACGTGGTCCGACTCGGCGCGGACCTGCGGGCGTTGGCGGAGGTGCGCGGCAGCACCGGCACCGCCGAGGTGGCCGTGGTCTGGGACTGGGACGCCCGCTGGGCGGTGGAGTTCCCCTCCCAGCCGAGCGGCGAGCTGCGCTACCTGGACCTGGTCCGCTCCTGGTACGAGCCGCTGTGGCGGGCGGGCGTCGCCGTGGACTTCGTCCGGCCGGAGGCGGACCTGTCGGCGTACAAGGTGGTGCTGGCCCCGAGCCTGTACCTGGTGGACGACGCGGGCGCGGCGAACCTCACCGCCTTCGCGGAGGCCGGCGGCACGCTCGCCATCGGTTTCCACAGCGGCATGGTGGACGAGCACAGCCATGTGCGGCTGGGCGGTTACCCGGGGGCGTTCCGGGAGGTGCTGGGCGTCCGCACGGACGAGCTGTTCCCGCTGCTGCCGGGTGAGCGGGTGGCGCTGAGCGAGGGCGGCACGGGCTCGCTGTGGTCGGAGCGGTTGCGGGCGGAGGGCGCCGAGGTGGTCACGTCGTACGCCGACGGCCCGCTGGCCGGTGTCCCGGCGGTGACCCGGCACGCGTACGGCACGGGAAGCGCCTGGTACCTGGCGACGCTGCCGGACGCGGAGACCCTGGCGGGGCTGCTCGACCGGATCCGCGCGGAGGCGGGGGTGGCCGTGGGCCGTGGCGCGCCGGACGGTGTGGAGGTCGTCGTGCGGCGCGGTGCGGACGCGGACTACGTGTTCGTGATCGACCATGGCGGCCGGGGGGCCGAGGTCGCGGTGGCGGCCGGGTCCGTGGAGCTGCTGTCCGGGAAGCCTGCGGACGGGGCCGTCATGGTGGCTCCGGGTGAGATCGCGGTCGTACGGGAGCGCCGGGCGATCGCCTAGCGCCGCATCGGCGAGGCCGTCGGGCGGCTGCGGTCCCGTCGTGGCCGGTCGCGCAGTTCCCCGCGCCCCTGAAGGGGCGCTACAGCGAGCTAGCCCCCGCGTCCTCGGAAGGGCGCGGGGGCTGGTCTCACTTGGACGCGAACGGGCCGTCCAGGGCCGCCCATTGCAGCAGCATGATGGTCTTCGCGTCGGCGATCTCGCCCGTGCGGATCATCTCCAGGGCGCGGCGGAAGGGGAGTTCGAGGATCTCGATGTCCTCGCCCTCCTCGTCCAGGCCGCCGCCCTCGTGGGTGCGGGTGGCGGGGGTGTAGGCGGCCGCGTAGAAGGAGATCCGTTCGGTGACCGAGCCGGGGCTCATGTAGACGTCGAAGACGTGCTGGACGTCGCCGACGGTGTGGCCGGTCTCCTCGACGACCTCCCGGCGGACCGCGTGTTCCGGGTGCTCGTCCTCGGCGTCCAGGAGGCCCGCCGGGGTCTCGATCAGCATGCCGTCGGGGTGGCCGTTGACGTACACCGGGAAGCGGAACTGGCGGGTGAGCAGGACGGTTTCGTGCTCGGCGTCGTAGAGGAGGAGGGTGGCGCCGTTGCCGCGGTCGTGGGTCTCGCGTTCCTCGGTGTGCCAGGTGCCGTCGGCGTGCCGGTAGTCGAAGGTGGTCGCCCGCTCGACGTACCAGTGGCTGGACAGCAGTTTCACCTCCCGGACCCGCACGCGCGGGTTGCCGGTCAGGTCCAGGCCGGTGCGGTCGAGTCCGGTGCGGCCCCGGCGGTCGGGGGTGTCGGTCCCGGCGGTCATCGCAGGTCCGCCGGGCGGGCGGGGGCGTTCACATGGCTCATGATCACCTGTGTACCACCCGCCCGCGTCCGGCAGGCGTCTTCCGAGCCGGCCCGGCAGACCTGCGTGACGCACCCCCGCACCTCCGGTGGAGCGCTCAGTGCACTTCGGCCGGTGTCGGGCCCTCGTCGAGGAAGCCGCCCGACTGGTGCTGCCAGAGCTTGGCGTAGGCGCCCTCGGCGGTGAGCAGTTCGTGGTGCGTGCCCTGCTCGACGATCCGGCCGCGGTCCAGGACCACGAGCCGGTCCATGGAGGCGACCGTGCTCAGCCGGTGCGCCACCACGAGTGCCGTACGCCCCTCCATGAGCCGCCACAGCGCCTCCTGGACGAGCATCTCGCTCTCGGAGTCCAGCGCGCTGGTCGCCTCGTCCAGGAGCAGGATCGGGGCGTCCCGCAGGATCGCCCGGGCCAGGGCGACCCGCTGGCGCTGGCCGCCGGAGAGCTTGACGCCACGCTCGCCGACCATCGTCTCGAAGCCGTCCGGCAGCGCGTCGGCGAACTCCGTGACGTGGGCCGCCTCGGCGGCGAGCCGGATCTCGGCGTCGCTGGCGTCGGGCCGGGCGAAGGCGATGTTCTCCCGCAGGGTGCGGTGGAACATCGCCGGGTCCTGCGGGACGTAGGCGATCTGGCTGCGCAGGTCGCGCTGGCGCAGCCGGCTGATGTCCTGACCGCCGATGGTGATCCGTCCGGCGTCGATGTCGGTCATCCGCAGCAGCAGCCGGGTGAGCGTGGTCTTGCCGCCGCCCGACCGGCCGACGAACCCGAACTTCGAGCCGCTGGGCACGTCCAGCTCAAGTCCCTCGAACAGCGGTTTGGCACCCGCGTGGGTGAAGGAGACCTTCTCGAACCGGACGTCGGCGGCCCGCGGCGCGAGCGGCTCCGGGGTCACCGGGTCCAGCACGGTCGGCGGCTCCAGAAGCAGCTCGGTGAACTGGGCCGCCTCCGTCATGGAGCTCTCCATGCGCCGGTAGATCTGGTTGAACTCGAACATGATCCGGGTCGCGTTGCTGTAGTAGGTGAACGCGACCACGACCGCCTCCACACCGTGGCCGCCGCCGGCCAGCCCCACCGCGAGCAGCAGGCCCAGCGCGTTGGTCGCCACCGACATCGGTGCGACGAACGTGTCGATGCGCAGGTTGCCGTAGTCCCAGGAGCGCAGGGTGCGCCGCCTCGACTCGGCCACCCGGGACCGGTGTTCGGCGGCCTCCCGCCGCTCGGCGGCGAACGCCCGGACCGTGTCCATGTTCATCAGGCTGTCGGCGACATGACCGGACACCCGGGCGATGGCCTCCTCCCGCTGGGCGACCAGCCGCTGCCGCCGCCGGATCAGCGGCACCACGCACACCGCGGTGACCGCGATCATCGTCAACAGCGCGACGACCAGGAGCGGTTCGTAGCGCCACAGCACCACCGACCCGAACAGCAGGGGAACGAAGAGGCCCACGATGTTGAAGGTGAGCGTGTCGGCGAACTCCTCGAAACGGGTGGCGAAGCTCAGCACCCGCTTGGTGAGCGACCCGGCGAAGTTGTCGTGGAAGAACGCGGAGTCCTTGGCGAACAGTTCGTCCATACCGATGACGTACAGCTGCTCGATGCCGAGCGCGTCCAGGCGGTTCAGGCAGTGCAGACCGATCCGCCAGAACACCTCCGCCAGGAGCAGGACACCGCCGAAGCCGAGGACGTACGGCAGTGCGGCACCGAAGCCCAGGCCGTGCCCGTCGGCGATGCGGCCGACCAGCTTGGCCACGACCAGCGGGGCCCCGTAGTTGATTCCGATGTTGCCGAGCGCCGGCAGCAGCATTCCGGGCAGGGTGAACCGCTTGAGCCGCGCCAGTTCCCGTCCGTAGTAACGAAGTGCGAGCACGACGGCACCTTTTCGCGGTCCGCTCGCAGGTAAATCGACTGAGGATGTCATGTCAACCCTGTGTAGTCGTCGTACGGCATGCCGAGCCGGCCGGCGCATGGTCTGCGGCGGCCTCGAATCGGCAGGTCAGGAAAGGGAAGTGTGCCGTGACGACGGTCACGCAGTCCACGTGTTTTCCGGACGGCGGCTACGGTGCGAACACGCGGTCGATCCCGTCCTCGTACCGCTCCCAGTCACCGTCCGCGAGGCCGAGCAGCCGCTCGGTCTCCGCCGGTTCGGGCAACGGACCGTGATCCCCCGTCACCTTGAGCGCGGAGACCGCGGTGATGTGGCCGAGCCGCAGGGCACGGGCCGTCGTCCCGCCGTGCAGCAGCCCGGCCAGGAAGCCGGCCGCGAACGCGTCGCCCGCGCCCACGGGTTCCACCACCCTCGTACGCAGCGCGGGCACCGTGCACGAGCCGTCCGCGGTGACGGCCGTGGCGGCCCGGGCGCCGTCCTTGACGACCAGGATCCGTGGACCGGGCAACAGGTCCCGCACGCCGGTGACGGTCAGGTCGTCGCCCCACAGCCGCTGTGCCTCGTCCAGGCCCACGAGCACGATGTCGGCCCGGTCGGCGAGCGCGCGCAGGGCCCCGGGCGCCGTGCCGTCCGGCCACAGGGCGGCGCGGTGGTTGACGTCGAAGCTGATGGCGTACGGCCGTTCGCCGGCCGGCGCGGCGAGGGCGCGGGTCACCAGGTCGCGGCAGGACGGCGAGAGGGCAGGGGTGATGCCGGTGAGGTGCAGCAGGGCGGCGGAGCGCAGCGGTTCGCC
Organism: Streptomyces sp. NPDC007157; assembly: GCF_040634235.1. Lineage (NCBI taxonomy): Bacteria > Bacillati > Actinomycetota > Actinomycetes > Kitasatosporales > Streptomycetaceae > Streptomyces > Streptomyces sp. NPDC007157. The sequence continues at coordinate 37,205 of NZ_JBEYFE010000004.1, read as the reverse complement.
GTCCAGCAGGTCCGGGCCCAGGGCCGAGGCCGCCGAGCCGGTGCGGTAGTAGTGGACGCGGGTTCCGGTGGGGCCGGGGTTCTTGACGAGGAGGCCCGTGGGCCGGTGCGGGTCGGTGCGCACCTGGCTGACGTCGACCCCGGCGGCGGCGACCGCCGCACGTACCCGGTGGCCCAGCGGATCGTCGCCGACGGCCGAGAGCCAGAGCGCCGGGATGCCGTGGTCCGCGAGGTACATGGCCACGTTGGACTCGGCGCCCGCGGTGGACAGCCGCAGTTGCTCGGCGTCGGTGAGCGACCGGGGCGGGTCGGGGGCCAGGGCCGCCATGGTCTCGCCGACGCAGACGACCCGTCCCGGGGCCGGCCGCCAGGGTGCCGTCATGCGTGCCCGTCCTCCGCCACGGCGGCGAGGAACGCCCGGGCCCGGTCGCGGAGTCCGGCGATGGTGCCGCCGTCGGCCGCGTCACCGACCAGGGGTGAGCCGACACCGACGGCGGTCGCCCCGGCGGCCAGGTAGGCCCGGGCGGCGCTCACGTCGACACCGCCCACCGGGACCAGCACGGCGTCGGGGAACGGACCTCGCAACGCCTTCAGATAGGCCGCTCCCCCGGCCTCGGCGGCGGGGAAGAGCTTCAGCGCGGCCGCGCCCCGGGCCTGCGCGGCGATGACGTCGGTGGGGGTCAGCACGCCCGCCAGGACCGGCATGCCGAGCTCCAGCGCGGTGTCGACGCCGGCGCCGAGGCCGGGGGCGACCGCGAAGGTGGCGCCCGCGTGGTGGGCGGCCCGCGCGTCGGCGGCGGTCAGCACGGTGCCGGCGCCCAGCGGCCGTTCGGGCCCCAGTTCCTTGCGGGCCCGGGCCAGGACGGCGAGCGCGTCCGTGCCGCTGAGGGACACCTCGATCAGTTCGATGCCCTCCTCGGCCAGGGTCAGCACGGTGCGCAGGGCGGCGTCCGGATCGGTGCCGCGCACGATGGCGAGCAGGCGGCGGGAGATGAGGGCGGCTCGTAGATCCACGGCCAGGGCTCCTTCTACGGTTCGGTTTCTCAGGGGGCGCTCAGGGGCAGCGGCAGGCGGCGCTCACGGTGAGGCGCCAGCGGACCTCGCCCGAGGCGCCGACGCGGGCCGCGTCGTCCGGGCCCGCGTCGGCGAGGTCGAAGACCCGGCCGAGCATGGGCTCGACGCCCGTACTGCGGTAGGGCCGGCCGGCCGGGAAGCCGCCGAGGTTGCGCCACAGGGCGACGGAGAGGGGCTGTCCCTCCGCCTCGAGGGCGAAGGAGAGCCGGTCCCCCTCGTCGTGCACACAGCACCGGCCGCCCGCCACCACGGCACCGGCCGCCGTCCCGTCGTCCGGCCCGAACCGGTCCAGTCGCAGTCCCAGCGGCGCGGGCCAGGCGCCCTCCAGCCAGCGGGCGCCGTCCGGCCAGGGGCGGTCCACCAGGGGCGCCGCCTCCGGAAACAGTCGGGTCGGCGCCCCGTCCCGGGCCTTCACCACGGCCTCCTCGGAGAGGTCCAGCAGCGCGTGCGCGGCCCAGAGGAAGCGGAAGCCGGGCTCGGCCGTCAGGACGTAGTCGGCCCGCACACCGTCGGCCGTACCGGTCAGCTCGCGCGTCAGGGTGAAGTGTTCGCAGTGGACGCGCTCGCCGTCGCCCTCCCGGGTCCAGGCCCGGGACCAGGCGTCCCCGTGGTCGGGGGTGCCGCGCACGGTGGGGACGCACTCCTCCAGTCCCCCCGCGTCCACGAACGCGTCGCCCGGTGCCACACCGTCGCGTCCGTCGGCCTCGCGCCGCCACAGCCATTCGCGGCCGCCGTGGCGCAGCGAGGTCCAGCGGCCGCCGTGGGCGAGGTCGGTCAGGACGTCCATCACCACTCCGCGAACGAGCCGTCGGGGTGCCGCCACACCGGGTTGCGCCAGTGGTGGCCGGCCCGGTCGGCCGCGCGTACGGCCGCCTCGTCGACGGTGATGCCGAGCCCGGGAGCGTCACCGCGCCGGGCGTGCCCGTCGACGAACCGGAAGGGTTCGGGGTCGACCAGGTAGGAGAGGAGGTCGGCGTCCTTGTTGTAGTGGATGCCCCGGCTCTGCTCCTGGATCAGGAAGTTGGGTGTGGCGAAGGCGACCTGGAGGCTCGCAGCCAGCGCGATGGGCCCGAGCGGGCAGTGCGGGGCGAGCTGCGCGCCGTAGGTCTCCGCGAGCGAGGCGATGCGGTGCACCTCGGAGATGCCGCCCGCGTGGGACAGGTCCGGCTGGGCGACCGCGATGCCGGCGGCGAGGACGGGCAGGAACTCGGCGCGCGAGTACAGGCGTTCACCGGTGGCCAGCGGTACCGGGCTCGCCGTGACCAGGCCGGGCAGCAGGTGGCCCTGCTCGGGGACGACGGGTTCCTCCACGAACAGCGGGTGCAGGGGGGCGAGTTCGGTCAGGACGCGGCGGGCGCTCGCGGCGGTGAAGCGGCCATGGAAGTCGACGGCGACATCGCGGTCGGGGCCGAGGGCGTCCCGGGCGGCCGCCACCCGGGCGACCACGGCCGCGGTCTCCGACGCCGTGGTGATCGGCGAGGTGGCCCCGGCGGCGTTCATCTTCACCGCGGTGAAGCCGGCCTCCACCTGGGCCGCGACCTGCTCGGTGAGCTCGGCCGGTTCGTCGCCGCCGACCCAGGCGTAGACCCGGACCCGGTCGCGTACCGGACCGCCGAGCAGGGCGTGCACGGGCGCGCCGTAGGTCTTGCCGGCGATGTCCCACAGCGCCTGGTCGAGTCCGGCGACGGCGCTGGACAGGACGGGGCCGCCCCGGTAGAAGCCGCCCTTGGTGAGCACCTGCCAGTGGTCCTGGACGCGCAGCGGGTCCTGCCCCACCAGGTACTCGGCGAGCACCTCGATGGCCGCGCGCACGACCTCGGCGCGGCCCTCGACGACGGGTTCGCCCCAGCCCACCACGCCTTCGTCGGTCTCGACGCGGCAGAACAGCCAGCGTGGCGGGACGAGGAAGGTCTCTATTCGTTCGATCTTCACTGGCCGCCGTTGCCTTTCGGGTCGTCGTCGGTGCCGTCGAGCCGGGCCAGGTCGCGGCCCGCCTGGTCGAGCAGGGCGCGCATGGCGCGCTCGGCCGCCTCGGGGTCGCCGTCGCGGACGGCGTCCAGGACGGCACGGTGGGCTGGGACGGGGGGCTCGCTGTGCGGGGAGCTGTGCACGATGCGGTCGCGGTGGGCGAGCCCCGACTCGATCACCATCTCCATGCGTTCGAGCAGTTCGTTGTGGGTGGCGGCGAGCAGGGCGCGGTGGAAGGCGAGGTCGGCGTCCACCGCGTGGCCCGGGTCGGCGGCGTCGTGCCGGCCCATGGCGTCCAGGGCATTCTCCAGGGCCACGAGGTCGGCCTCGGTGCGGCGCTGGGCGGCGAGCCGGACGGCGGCCGGTTCGATGATCGCCCGGACCTCCGCGAGGTTGTACAGCAGCGACCGGTCGGCGTCGGCCGTACCGGCGCCCTCGAACTGCCAGCGCAGCACGTCGGCGTCGAGCAGGTTCCAGTCCGCTCGGGCCCGCACGAAGGTGCCGCGTTTCTGGCGGGCGTCGACCATGCCCTTGGCGGCGAGCACCTTGAGGGACTCGCGCAGGGCGGTGAGGCTGACGTCGAGTTCGCTCTGCAGGGCCACCAGGTCGAGCGTGGCCCCTTCCGGGATCTCGCCGCCCAGGATGCGGCGCGCCAGGGCCTCCACGGTCTGGCCGTGCACACCGCGGCGGGCGTAGGGCGTCATGTCGTACAGCCTTTCTGTTCACGACGTGGTTCGGCGGCGCTCACACGGAGTCCTTCACGACACTCCAGCCGCCGTCCACGACCAGCCTGGACCCGGTGATGAAGGAGGCCTCGTCGGCGCAGAGGAACGCGATCGCCGCGGCCACCTCCTCGGGCGTGCCGAACCGGCGGGCGGCGGTCTGCGCCACGCTGCGCTCCCGCTCCGCGGGTGTCACCCCGTCCCAGGCGCCGGTCAGGATCGGCCCGGGCAGCACCGCGTTGACGCGTACCTCGGGCCCGTACTCGACGGCGAGCTGCCCGCACAGGGAGAGCAGTGCGCCCTTGGCCGCCGCGTAGGCGGGGTGTCCGGGGATGCCGGCGTGGGCGTGCACCGACGAGGTGAGCACCACGGCCCCGCGGCCGGCCCGCAGGTCGGGCAGGACCGCCTTGAAGCCGAGGAAGCTCGCGGTGAGGTTGACGGCGAGCTGCCGCTGCCAGGACTCGGCCGACAGCTCGTGCGCCGGTACGACGTCGACGGTGTAGGCGTTGCTGACGAGCACGTCGACCGGGCCGTAGGCATGGGCGGCGGTGACGATCCGGGCCCAGTCGTCCTCGGCGGCGACATCGGCGTGCACGTACCGGGCCCGGCCGCCGTCCTTGGTGATCCCGTCCACCACGGCCTGGCCGCGTTCGTCCGCGATGTCGACGAGGACGACGGCGGCCTCCTCCCGGGCGAGGCGTTCGGCGGTGGCGGCGCCGATGCCGGAGGCGGCTCCGGTCACCACGGCGGTACGGCCGGTGAAGCGGGCACCGTACCGTCGTACGGACTGGTCCATCGGGCTCCTTAGAGGGTGAGCTGCAGGAAACATATGTGTCCTACCGGCGGGTCAGCACCACCAGGTCGGCATCGTGATCGGCGCTCCAGGCGAACGGCAGGCCGTAGTGGAGCAGATGGGCTCCGCCGTACGTCGTTCCCGTCGCCGTGTCCCGGTAGCGCGCCGCCGGGTCCAGGCCCCGCAGCCGGAGCCGGTCGGGGCGGCCGGCCAGCAGCGGTGCGCCGTCGAGGCGGCCGGTGGAGAGCGCGGCGACGACGGTACGGTCACCGTGGTCGAACTGCACTCCGCAGCTGGTGTCGTCCGGGGTGCCGAGCAGCCGGGCCTCGCCGTGGTGGACGACGTCCCGGATCTCCTTGTAGCGGGCGATCCACCGGGCGGCCTCGGCCTGCTGACCGGGTGTCCAAGCGCGCAGGTCGGCGCCGATCCCCAGGACCCCGCACATGGCGTTGACGAAGCGGAAGGCGAGGCTGCGCGGCCGCGGGTCGAGGATTCCGGGGGCGTCGGTGACCCAGGAGCTCATCAGGTGCGGGGCGTGTGCGTGCAGGAAGCCGTGCTGGATGCGTAGCCGGTCCAGGGGCGCGGTGTTGTCGCTGGGCCAGACGACGTCGGTGCGGGCGATGGTGGCGTGCTCGATCCGGCCGCCGCCGCCGGCGCAGCCCTCGACGGTGACGTCCGGGTGGGCGGCACGCAGGTGGTCGAGGACGCGCAGGTATCCGGCGACGTGCTCGGCGTCCAGGTCGACGGGACCGGCACCGGGGCGGCCGCGCTCGGTGGGCGGGCGGTTCATGTCCCACTTGAGGTAGCCGATGTCGTAGTCGCCGAGCAGCCGGTCCAGGGTGCCGATGACGAACTCCTGGACGTCGGTACGGCCGAGGTCGAGGAGGAGCTGGTTGCGGACCAGCCGGGAGGGGCGGCCGTCGACGCGGTAGACCCACTCGGGGTGTTCGGCGTACAGCCGGCTGCCGGGGCTGACCGCCTCCGGTTCGACCCACAGCCCGAAGTCCAGGCCGAGGCCGCGGACGTCCCGCACGAACCGGTCGAAGCCCTCCGGGAACGCCTCGGGGTCCGGATACCAGTCGCCCAGTCCCCCGGTGTCGTCGGCGCGGCCGGTGAACCAGCCGTCGTCCACGACGAACAGCTCGGCGCCGATGTCCGCGGCCGCCTTCGCCAGCTCCAGCTGTCCGGCCGCGTCGACGTCGAAGCCGGTGGCCTCCCAGGAGTTGTAGAGCACCTTGCGGGGGCGGTGCAGCCGGTCGCCGGTGAGCCGGCGCTCGTAGCGGTGCCAGACCCGGGACAGGCCGTCGAGGCCGTCCGGGCTGAACGCGCAGGCGAGACGGGGGGTCGCGAGGGTCTCCCCCGGGGCCATGAGGACGGCGCCCTCGTGCGGGACCCGGCCGGCGCGGACCCGCACGGCGCCGCCCGGCTCGGCCTCCGCCGTGATGTGCCAGTTGCCGGGCCATTCGAGGGCGACTCCGTACGCCGCTTCCTCGCTCTGCACGGCCAGCCAGGGCGCGTACGCGTGTCCGGGCGCGCCCTGGAGACTGCCGATGGTGAACGTGCCCCGGGTGAGGTCGAGTCGGGTGAGCTGGAACTCCTGCGACCACTGGCCGCAGAGGTACGTCAGCCGGGCCGCGCCGGCCACCGGGATGTTCACGGCGGCCGAGTCGAGCCGTTCCAGGCGGAGTTCCCCGGCTGCGGTGAACTCGGTCCAGCGCAGGATCACATCGGTGCCCGGCACGGTCTCGTAGCACAGGACCGTGCGCAGCCCGATCGTCTCGTCGGTGAAGGCGAGCCGCAGCGCGCCCTCCGTCTCCTGCGCGCCGTCGAACTCCCACCACACGCCCCGCTCCGCCCCGGCGATCAGCTCGGATCCCGTGAACGGCCGCAGTCCGTACGGCAGATACTCGGCCGGGGCCGCGTCGGCGGGGGTGATGAAGTGGGTGCGGTGGGACCAGTCGAGGGCGGACGGCCCGTCCTCGACGCCGAGCGGACCCCAGGCGTCGAGCTCGGCCCACGGGCCGTCCGGAGAGAGGCGGACGGTGTAGGAGGTGTGCTCCGTGCGCAAGGTCCAGCGTTGGTGGGTCACTTGACCGCTCCGAGGTTGAGTCCGGCCACGAAGTGCCGCTGGAAGCGCAGGAACACGGCGACCGTGGGCGCGGCGGCGATGACCGATCCGGCGGCGATCACGTTCCACATCGACACGTACTGGCCCTGGAGTCCGATGAGGGCGGCGGTGATCGGCATCTTGGTGTCGCTGCGCAGGACGGTGATCGCCCAGAGCAGGTCGTTGAAGATCCAGGTGAAGGACAGGGCGCTGAGGGCGGCCAGGGCGGGCCGGGTCAGCGGAAGGATGATCCGCCAGAAGATCTGCCACGGCCCGGCGCCGTCCACGACCGCCGCCTGCTGGATCTCCACCGGGATCGACCGCATGAACCCGTGCAGGACGAAGACGTAGAAGCCGACGCCGAAGCCGATCTGCACGCCGATGAGGGCGGGCAGGGTGTCGTAGACGCCCATCAGCTCGCTCAGCTTGGACACCGGGATGAGCAGGATCTGCGGCGGGAGCAGGTTGCCGCCGAGCATCAGGAGCAACAGGGAGCGCCGGAAGGGGAGTTCGTAGCGGCTGAGGGCGAACGCGGCCATCGCGGCGAGCGCGAGGGTCACCAGGACACTGGGGATCGTCACCAGCAGGCTGTTGATCAGCGCGCGCTGCTGGCCGCCGTCGGTCCAGGCCTGCCCGAAGTTGCCGAGGGTGAAGGAGTGCGGCCAGCTGCCCAGGCCGTGGGCGGCGATGTCGTCGAAGGTACGCAGGCTGGTGACCAGGACCAGGACGATGGGCAGCAGCCACAGCACGGCCAGCGCACCGGCGCCCAGGTGGAATCCGGCGGTGGCGGCCCGCCGGCGGCGCAGTGCCGTCGAGTCGGCGGACATCAGTCGGCCTCCCGGAACGCGCGGACGAGATAGGAGGCGATGACCCCGAAGGCGAGGACGAAGATGACGACGGCCAGGGCGGAGCCGTAGCCGAGTCGCAGCGACTGGAAGGCGGTCGAGTACATGTAGGTGCTCAGCAGTTCGGACGAGTGGTAGGGGCCGCCGCGGGTGAGCGACCAGACGACGTCGAAGGAGCGCAGCGAGTCGATGACGATGACGGACAGCACGACCGCGTTGACACTGCGCAGTTGGGGCAGGGTCACGTGCCGGAAGCGCTGCAGGGCGCTCGCGCCGTCGACCTTGGCGGCCTCGTAGAGCGCCGGGTCGATGCCCTTGAGGCCGGCGAGATACAGCACCATGACGTAGCCGATCTGCCGCCACAGCGCGGGCACGATCACCGCGTACAGGGCGGTGTCCTGGTCGGCGAGCCAGGCGTGCTGGAGGCTGCCGAGGCCCACGCCCTGCAACAGCCGGTTCAGGACGCCGTCGGGCTGGTAGATCGCCTGCCAGACGAGGGCGGTGGCGACCAGGGAGAAGACCACCGGCAGGAACAGCGCGGCCCGGTAGAAGCCGACCCCGCGGCGCTCCTGCTGGAGCAGCAGCGCCGCGGCCAGGCCCAGTACGGCGGAGAGTCCGCCGAACAGGACCAGCCACAGCACGGTGTGGCCTGCCGCGCTGCGGAAGACGTCGTCGTGGGCCATCTCCCGGAAGTTGTCCAGGCCGACGAACTGCGGCGGGGAGACGCCGTCCCATTTGGTGAGGGCGAGGTAGAAGCCCTGCAGGGCGGGCCAGAACACCCACACGGCCTCGGCCAGGAGCGGGATCAGGACGAAGGCGAGGACCAGGGGCGGGGTGCGCCGGGGCCCCCGGACCCGCCCGCCACGTACGGGCGGGCGGGCCGGGGACTTCCGGTCGGGCGCGGTCAGGACGGCCATCTCAGGCGTTCCAGATCTTCTCGGCGTCCCGCTGCCAGTCGGTCAGGATGCTCCCGACCGACTTGGGCTTGGCCAGGAACTTGGTGAGCGCGGTGTCCGCGGTGGGCTGCAGGGCGTCACTGGAGTCCCGGTTGAAGAACTGAGTGATCTCGGCGGCCGCGTCGACGTGCGCACGGCCCTTCTTCACGAGCGCGGTGCCGGCGTCCTTGGCGTCCGGGTTGCAGGGCAGGACGGTGCCGGAGGAGCCCTTGATGTAGATCTCCTGGGCCTCGGCCGTGGCGAGATAGCTCATCAGGTCGCGGACCTGGTCGCCGCGGCCGGTCCGGGCGCTGGCGAAGTAGCCGTCGACGGGCGCCTCTTCGGCGAGCGGGACCTTGGAGTCGATGACCGGGAAGCGGAAGAAGTCGATGTCGTCCAGGGCGCTCTTGGGTGCCGCGTCGGCGAAGAAGGTGCCGATGAGCATCATGCCGCTGCGGCCGTTGAGCAGGGCGGTCGTCGCGTCCTGGAAGGCGACGGCGGTGCCGTTCGGGTCGAAGTACGGCAGCACCTCCTGCCAGCGGTCGAAGACCTTGCGCACCTCGGGGTCGTCGAACCGGTGCTTCCCGGCGAGGAGTTCACGGTGGTACTGGGCGCCGTTGATCCGGATGTCCAGGTAGTCGAACCAGGCCGACGCCACCCAGGGGGTGTTGCCGCCCGCACCGAGTCCGATCGGCGCGACGCCCTTGCTCTTGAGCTTGTCGCACAGGTCGAGGAAGTCGTCCCAGCTGGTGGGCTCACTCACGCCCCACTTGGCGAAGTGGGACTTCCGGTAGAACATGCCCCACCAGTAATAGGTGTTGGGCACGAAGACCTTCTTGCCGGAGCTCGCGGTGCAGAGCGTGTTCAGCGCCTTGGAGTAGCGCTTGAGGTCGGGCGAGGAGGCCCAGACCTCGTCGAGGTCGAGCAGCAGGTTCTTCTTCGCGTAGGCGTCCGCCACCGAGCCGGGGTACCAGGTGTACACGTCCGGCGGGTTGGCCGAGGTGAGGTAGGTCGGCAGCTGGGTGCGGAAGGTCTCGGCGGCGACCGTGTTGAGACTCGCCTTGCCGGATCCCTTCTTCCCGTACGCCGCGACCAGGTCCTCCATCGCGGCCTTGGCCTGCGGGGCGGACAGGTTGGACTGGAGGGTCACCGCGCCCTTCGAGGAGCCCTTGGCGGAGGAGCTGTCGGTGACACAGCCGCTGAGCAGGGCCGCTGTCCCGGCGGCCCCCAGTCCGGCGAGGAACCGGCGTCGGCTGGGCTGTTGGTTGGCCATGGTTGTTTCCTCAGTCACTTGAGTCGGGTGCGGTACACGTGGCCGTCGACGCCGCGGAACACCGCGTCGACGGCTCCGTCCGGGCCGGCGGTCGCGCCGAGTGCGCCGTCGAAGGCCGCGCTCGGGAACTCCTGCCGTTTGCTCCAGCCCTGCCAGGCGCCGTCGCTGTACCGCTGCTGCCAGAGGGTGTAGTCGGCGGCCCGCACGTACAGCAGCACCGCGTCCCCGGCGACGACCAGGGTCGGGCTGCCGCTGACGGTCCCGCCGAGCGCGGCCCAGTCCGACCACTGTCCCGAGGTGTCCCGGGTCCGCGTCCACACGTCGTCCGCGGCGGTGCGTACGGCGACGTGGACGCTCCCCTGCGCGTCGACGACGGCGGACGGGCGGCCGTACACCTGCCGGTCGCCGGGCGCGCCGAGCGAGGACCAGCCGGACACCGGCCCGCGCTGGGCGACCGTGCCGTCGGTGCCGCGCGCGAACAGCGTCCAGTGCGCGGGATCGGTGAAGGCGACGGAGGGGGCGTCGGTCAACTGCCCGCCCAGGGACTGCCAGTGCCCCCAGCGGCCGTCGGCGTAGACCCGCCGGTAGGCCCGGGAGTCGGCGCCGCGTACGAAGACGTCGATCCGGCCGCCGGCGGAGGCGTACACGGCGGGCTGGCCGAGGATCTGGCCCCGGACCGGACCGCCGAGGTCCCGCGCCCCGCCGTCCGCCTTCTCGACGAGCGAGCCGTGCGGCCCGCGGAAGAACGTGGCGCCGCCGCTCGTCACGGCCGGGCTCGCCGTGGCCGTCACACCGAGGTCGGTGCCCGGCAGGGCGTCGGCGCCGGTGAGCTTCAGGAACGCGGTGCCGTGCGCGGGGACCTCGACGGTGTACGACCCGGTGTGCGTGCCCCGGTCGGCACGTGCCCGCAGGTCACGGACGCGCACCGGGCCGCCGAGGCCGGTGTCCGAGAACTGCACGGTGCGCTGGGCGGGCTGGTCGGACCGGTTGAGCAGGACGACCGCGCGCTGTCCGCGGCCCCGCAGCACCTTGCTGTAGACGTCACCGACCGAGTCGGTGGCGACCCGCACGCCCTGGACGGCGAGGGGGTCCTGGTCCACGGCGATGATCTCCGGGTTGCGCAGGGTCGCGAGCATCGAGTCGGACAGCGTCCGCGGGTCGGAGCCCAGCACCAGCGGCGAGCCCATCTCGGCCCACATCACGAACTGGCTGGTGGACTCCTCCTGCGTCAGCTCGTACGACCCGTCGGTCATCTTCCGCATGGGGATGAGGTAGTCCGGGTCGTTGTAGTGGCCGGGGCCCTGCGCCTCGGGGTGCCAGGCGTTGGCGTCCATGTTGCGCAGGATGTTGGGCCACTCGCCGGGGCTCGGGGTACCCCAGGCGATGTCGGTGCCGGTGCGCCAGGAGTCGGCGATCGCCGGGGCGTAGACGTAGGTGTTGTGGGCGTCCTGCTCGGGGGTGTGCGGCAGGCCCCAGTCGTCGGTGAGCGGGTTGCAGAGGTTCAGCAGCATCTTGCGGCCGGACTTGGCGACCGCGTCGCTGAACTCCTTGTAGGCGGGCCCCGGATCGAGCTTCGCGCCGATCCCACAGAGGAAGTCGACCTTGATCGCGTCGATCTTCCAGCTCGCGAACTGCCGTGCGTCCTGGTCGTAGTACCCACGGCTGCCGAGGCCGCAGCTCTTGCCGCCGTCGTAGGTGCCGCCGTCGGTGTAGATGCCGGCTCGCAGTCCGCGCTTGTGCAGGTAGGAGACGAGGGCCGGGATGCCGGACGGGAAGCGGTCCGGATTGGCGACCAACCGCCCCTGCGCGTCGCGGGGGTTGTCGGCCTGCCAGCCGCCGTCCAGCCACACGATGTCGTATCCGCTGTCGCGCAGACCGCTGCTCACCAGCCGGTCGGCGACGGAGCGCACCTCTTTCTCGGTGGGCGCCCCCAGTCCGTAGTAGGTGTTCCATCCCATGTAGGGAGTGGGCGCGAGGCCGCTGTCGTAGGAGGCGGGTGCGCCCTGGTCGACAGCCGTCACGGCGACGGCGTCGGGGGTCACGGTGGCGGCCAGGACCGCCGCGATCGCGGCCGCGAGTGCGGGCCGGGTGAACCGGTGGTGCGTGGGTCTGTGTACGGGCGGGTGCAAAGTCACGTACCTCTCCCGGGGAGTGGGATGCAGGAGAACGTGACGCGGGCCGCTCCGCGGCAGAGGCCTACGACGTCACGGCGATGACTGTGGCCTGTGGCCGAAACACTGTCAAGATTAATTACTAATTTAATAGAAGCCAGACGGAAGCGAGCACAGGACCTTGACAGGGTCACTGCGGCGGTGCAGTGTTCGGCAACGTTGTCAGAAGCCATGGCAACGTTGTCATCGTCTGGTGTTCCCGGCTGTGCCGTTCTTCGAACTCCCCCGATCGGAGCGCTCGTCCATGTCGGATCAGTCAACCTCGCCTTCCCGTCGTGCCGTTCTCTCCGCCGGCACCACCTTGCTGGCCGGCTTCGGGCTCGGTGTCGGCCCGCTCGCCACCGCCGCCACGGCAGGATCCGGACAGCCGCACCCGGATGCCTCACGGGGCGAGCTCGCCGCCTACCGGCCGGTGTCGGTGTCCTCCACCGACTACGCGCCCACGCCCGCGGAGTTCGCCGTGGACGGTCTCGACACCGTCGGCGTCCGGGGCACCGGATGGCGGGCCGCGGCGGGCGATCCGCAGTGGATCTCCGTCGACCTCCAGGCGCAGTGCCGGGTGGAGTCGCTCCGGCTCGTCTTCGAAGCGACCGCGGACGATCCGCCGTTCACCGAGTCACCGAGCGGCAGCCCCCGGGACAACACCACCGGGCAGGAGATCCTGTCGAGTTGCGCGGTCGGCTTCGTCGTCGAGACCTCCACCGACCACCGGTCCTGGACCACGGTGTACCGCACCGAGTCCGGCACCGGCGGGATCATGGAGATCGCCCTGGCCGAGCCCGCCACCGCGCGCTGGGTGCGCATGACGGTCCACAAGCGCTCCAACAGCAACCCGCTGGGCCTCAACGGCCTCCAGGTGTACGGCACCTGCCGCACCGCGCGCCCCGAGGTGACCGGCTGGACGGACTGGGAGACCCACCGCCGCACCCCCGAACCGCTGCGGGTCGACACGGACGGCACGGTTCCGCTGGAGTCCGGCTGGGACCTGACGACCGACGATGGGGCGGGCGGGGACGGTGCCGCGCTGTCCAGGCCGTCGGTCGACACCAGCCGCTGGCTGCCGGCCACGGTCCCCGGCACCGTGCTGGGCTCGCTGGTGGAGCAGGGCCGGCTGCCCGACCCGGTGGCCGGCTTCGGCAACCTCCACGTCCCGGAGGCGCTCTCCCGGCACTCCTGGTGGTACCGCCGCGAGTTCCGTCTCCCCAGGGGTCTGCGCACCGGCTCGGGACGTCATGTCTGGCTGGAGTTCGACGGGATCAACCACAAGGCCGAGGTCTGGCTCAACGGCGCCCGGGTCGGCGACGTCACCTCCCCCTTCGCCCGTGCCGCCCACGACGTCACCGGGCTGCTCGGCGACGGCGAGCAGGCCCTCGCCGTCCGGATCACCCCGATGCCGTTCCCCGGCAGCCCCGGGGACAAGGGCCCGGCGGGGCTGGCGTTCGTGGACGCGGGCGCGAACATGATGAACCGCAACTCGCCGACCTACCTGGCCTCTTCGGGCTGGGACTGGATGCCCGCGGTACGGGACCGGGCGGCCGGCATCTGGAACCACGTACGGCTGCGCTCCACCGGGGCGGCGGTCCTCGGCGACCCGCGGGTGGACACCGCGCTGCCCGACCTGCCCGACACCGGCACGGCGGAGTTGACCGTGGTGGTCCCGGTGCGCAACGCCGGCACCGGCGCCACGCGGATCACCGTCGCGGCGGCCTTCGGGAAGGTGCGGGTGACACGGACGGTCACCGTGGCCGAAGGCGAGAGCACCGACGTCGTCTTCACCCCGGCCGAGTACCCCCAGCTCCGCCTGAAGGACCCTGAGTTGTGGTGGCCCAACGGCTACGGCGAGCCGACCCTGCACCGGCTGACGCTGACCGCCTCCCTGGACGGCGTGGAGAGCGACCGGCGCACCACCCGCTTCGGGATACGCCAGTTCGGCTACGCGTACGAGGTGCCGCTGACCTTCCAGACGGGCAGCGACGCGTACGCGCAGACCGTGGACTTCACCCGGCGCACGGCACGGTACGTGCGCGTCCTGTGCCGCACCCGCGCGACGGAGTGGGGCTCGTCCATGTGGAGCCTCTCCGTGCTGGACAGCTCCGTGCCGACGAACGACCTGGCCCTGCACCGGGAGGCCACCGCCTCCTCCGTCGACGATCCCGGGAACGCGCCGGGCAACGCCACCGACGGGGACGCCGGCACCCGTTGGTCCTCGGCCTTCGAGGACGACCAGTGGATCCAGGTCGACCTGGGGTCCCAGGTCGCCTTCGACCGCGTCGTCGTCACCTGGGAGCGGGCCTACGCCGGGACGTACACCGTCCAGGCCTCCGCCGACGGCACCGAGTGGACCGATGTACGCGGCGTCGACAACACGGCGGTCCCGCTCCCGTTCCGGACGTCCGGCGCCGCGAGCCTGCAGACCGTCGAGCTGACCGCGGCGACGGCCCGGTACGTGCGGGTGTTCTGCCGTACCCGGGCGACCAGTTGGGGCTCGTCGCTGTGGAGCCTGTCCGTCGTGGACAGCGGTTCGCCGGGCACCGACCTCGCCCTGCGCAAGGAGGCCACCGCGTCCTCCGAGAGCGACGGCACCCGGGCCGCCCAGGCGGTGGACGGGAATCCCGACACCCGCTGGTCCTCGACCTACGAGGACGACCAGTGGATCCAGGTCGACCTGGGCTCGCCGGTGCGGTTCGACCGGGTGCTGCTGCTGTGGGAGCAGGCCTATGCGAAGACGTTCACGATCCAGGTCTCCGACAACGGCTCCGACTGGAGGGACGTCGAGTCCGTCGACAACTCCACCGTGCCGCTGAAGATCAGCGTCAACGGCGTCCGGGTGTTCTGCCGCGGCGGCAACTGGGGCTGGGACGAGTTGCTGCGGCGGATGCCCGCGGCACGCATGGACACGGCCGTGCGGATGCACCGCGACATGAACTTCACGATGATCCGCAACTGGGTGGGCTGCTCCGACCGCGAGGAGTTCTACGCCAGCTGCGACGAACACGGCCTGCTCGTGTGGAACGACTTCCCCAACGCCTGGGGCATGGATCCGCCGGACCACAAGCTCTTCCTCGACCTGGCCCAGGACACCGTACGGCGCTATCGCATCCACCCGAGCGTGGCCGTGTGGTGCGGTGCCAACGAGGGCAACCCGCCCGGCCCGGTGGACGACGGCATGCGGGCCGCGGTCCGGGCGGAGGCGCCCGCCGTCCTCTACCAGAACAACTCGGCGGCCGGGATCGTCTCCGGCGGCGGCCCCTACGGCTGGGTCGAGCCGGAACGCTATTACTCCGCCGCGACCTACGGCGGCGGGACCTTCGGCTTCCACACGGAGATCGGCATGCCGGTGGTGTCCACCGCGGAGACGATGCGCAACCTCGTCGGCGACGAGCCGGAGTGGCCCGTCGGCGGTGCCTGGTACTACCACGACTGGAGCACCAAGGGGAATCAGGCCCCGCAGAACTACCGGGCCGCCATCGAGTCACGGCTGGGCACGGCGACGGACCTGGACGACTTCTGCCGCAAGGCGCAGTTCGTCAACTACGAGAACTTCCGCGCCATGTTCGAGGCCTGGAACGACCGGCTCTGGGACGACGCGAGCGGACTGATGCTGTGGATGTCGCATCCCGCCTGGTACAGCACGGTGTGGCAGACGTACGACTACGACTTCGACGTCAACGGCGCCTACTACGGCGTCCGCAAGGCCGCCGAACCCGTCCATGTGCAGGCAAGTCCCGTCGACGGCCGGGTGATCGCCGTCAACCACACCGCGCGGCCGATCAGCGGCGCGACGGTCGTGGCACGCCGGTACGACCTGTCCGGCCACCAGATCGCCCCCGAGCGGCACGCGAACGTCGACATCGCGCCGTCCGCCGCCACGACCGCGTTCACCGCGGGCGACGACGACGGGCTGCCGGACCTCCACCTGCTGCGTCTGCGTCTCACGGACGCGCGCAACACGCTCCTCTCGGAGAACACCTACTGGCGCTATCGCGCTCCGGAGGCCATGCAGGCCATGAACCGGCTGCAACGGACGCGGGTCTCGGTCGACATCACCGGCACCGACCGGGACGTGAGGAGACAACGGCACACGGTCACCGCCCGGGTGACCAACCGCGGTTCGTCCGTCGCGGCCATGCTCCGCGTCTCGCTCCGTGACGCCCGCTCCGGGCACCGGGTCCTGCCCACCCTCTACAGCGACAACTACCTGTGGCTGCTGCCCGGCGAATCACGGACGGTCACCACCTCCTGGCCGGCCGACGTGCCGGTCTCACAGCCGAGCGTGCGCGTCGAGGGTCACAACGTGCCCCGGACCACGGCCCCGTAGCCCCCGGGAGGTCGGCCTTCAGCCTGCCTGCTCAGCTGGTGTGGGCCACGACGGCGTCGATGATCTCGGGCCAGAGTTGGCGCGGGCGGTCGTGGCCCATGTCGGGGATGAGGCGGAGTTCGGCGCCCGGCACCAGGTCGGCGGTGCGCTGTCCGCCGCTGACGTCGATCAGCGTGTCGTCCAGGCCGTGGATCACCAGCGTCGGCACCCTGAGCTTCCGGAGTGCCTCCGCGCGTGAACCGCCGAGGATGATCGCGCCGAGCTGACGTCCCACCCCGGCGGGGTAGTAGGCGCGGTCGTAACTGTCGGCGGCCATCTCCCGAAGGGCCGCGGGGTCGCCGTAGCGCCTGGACGCCCACACCAGTTCCCGTTCCGCCGCGGCGATGTACCCCTCGCGGTCCCGGGGCTTCGGGCCGAGCAGCACGGCCTGGGCCTCGGGAGTCGGCCGGCCGTATTCGCTCTCGCCGGTCGAGGACATCATCGACGTCAGCGTCAGCACCCGCTCGGGCCGGGAGATGGCCATCGTCTGGGCGATCATTCCGCCCATCGACGCTCCGACCACGTGCGCGCGTTCGATGCCGAGCGCGGTGAGCAGACCCAGGCCGTCCTCGGCCATGTCCGGCAGTCCGTAGGGGACCATCGCGAGGGCGGCCGGGATGTCTCCCGAGCCCACCGCGTCGAGGAACCGGCCGACGTCGACCGGGTGCTCGTCGAACTTGGTGGACAGACCGCTGTCGCGGTTGTCGTACCGGATCACATAGCGGCCGCGACGGGCCAGCGCACGGCAGAAGTCCTCGTGCCAGGCGATCATCTGAGCGCCGAAGCCCATCACGAGCAGCACCGCGGGGTCCCCGGGATCACCGAAACCGTCGTAGGCGAGGGACACTCCGGGCGACACGTCGGCAATCGGCATACCCGGATCCTGCCAGGTCCCGCCGATCACGCGCACGCGCATCGTCCTCCCCCAGCGACCCCGAAACCGGTCCCGCGAAACGCGCGGCCGAGTCGAGCCCGCGGCCGGCGGACGTCGCGGATCTTCACGACGATGGCGTCGATCATGACGACTGCGTCCAGCTCGACCGGACCGACGTCGGTCAGCACCGTCTTGCGGGAGGTTCCGTTGCGGGAGTTGCCCGAGCCGGTGCCGGCCGCATCGCCCTTCTCGTAGCCGAGATGCTCGGTCATCTCGGCCTCCAGGGCTCCTTCCAGGACCAGCTTGACCAGCCCCGACAGCAGCCCGCCCTCGCCTACCAGGTTCACTCCCTCGCGGCGGGCCCGCTCGATCAACTGCTCGGCCAGATCCCGGTCCAGCCGGGCCCCTCACACCGGTGCATACACAATCTTTAGGACAGTCCCGCCCTCTACACTCGCCCAGAACGCTTCTGACCAGGGAAGACGTCAAAGTGCTGCTGGAGTGCTAGTGCCAGCAGGTGGCTTCGTTGTCGTCGTTGTTTCCGTCCGGTGTGGTGCCGATCGACACCTCGTAGGCGATTCCCGTGCCCACTTCGGGTGCGGGCGAGTAGGCGCCGGTACGGAAGTCGACGGTGAGCAGCAGGTGTCGGCCCTTCTCGGTCCTGGTCCAGCAGGCGCCCTCCACTTCGGGGGCCGTAGCCGCGGGGTCTGGGTCGCGCTCGAACCGCCAGCCGGCCGCGGCGGCTGCCTTGGTGTAGTGGTCGATGACCTCCGAGTTGTCGCCTGCGAAGGCGTAGATGTGGTCGGCGTGCAGCCAGGGCTGTCCGCTGCTGTCGTCGTCGCAGGCGGTGGTTATGCCCAGGTTGTGGTAGTTGGAGGGCGCCTTGGCGTGGGCGGGTGCCGCGTCGAGCAGCGGCTGTGTCGCCAGGCGCTTGAGTTCGTCCTTCGTGCCGTCGCAGCTCGCGCCGCCGATGACGGAACAGGCGCCGAGGAAGGCGGTGGGTAGGAGGAGTGCGGCAGTGAGACCGGCGCGAGCGAAGGGGGATGACGAAGTGCAGGACAACGGTGCTCCTAAGGAGTACGGCAATTGAAGACGGGGGCGGTCCCGCTCAGGGAGACCGCCCCCGGCTGGTCGAGCGGTCAGATCATGGTGAGGCAGTGCTGGCGACTACCAGAGATAGCCGTAGTGGTACAGGTAGTTGCCGACGTTGTAGAGGTACTGAAGCAGCAGTCCCCTGTTCAGCCAGTAGCGGGTCTGGCTGCGGTTCCAGCTACTGCTCTCAAATATCCGTGCGACTCGGTTGTTGTGCTGGTCCCTGCCGGTGTCGCAGTGTCTCGGTGTGCATTTTTCCCCGTATTCGTGGGCGTCTCCGATTCGTTTGGCCGCTGTCGCGCCGAAGAAGTAGGTCAGGGTGGCCTGCCAGATGAAATGGCGCACGGCGTTGCGGCGGCCCTTGTTGGTCTTGATGTTCAAGCTCAGGATGCCGGACAGATACGTGACGAACACGCAGTTCGAGTAGCCCAGGCTCATGCACGCCCTGAACTCGTGGCACTCCTTGTTGCACCGGCCGTCGAGGTCATAGCTGTTGACGGGGTCGCCGCTGCCGTATTCGTAGGCGTTGGCGCTGCCGCCCCGGACCGGGTCCAGCGACAGGAAGCGGCCAGTGGTGGGGTCGTAGAGCCGTACTCCCATGAGAGTGAGCCCGGTGACGGTCTCGTCGGAACGCTGTTTGCCACCGAGCCAGGAATAACGTACGGCGGGCTGGCCCGACCTGGGATTGCCGTATTCGTCGGCGTCCAGGACGGTCGGCGCTACGGAGGTGTCGGAAGGAAGCTGCAGAGTGATGTCGCCGTGCAGATTCGCCAGTTGCAGGACGACCGCACCCGTCTTGGTGCTGGTGGCGACGAGGTTGCCGTCCACGCCCTGGATGTTGCGGGTGACGGTGCCGGCGATGTCCTCGCTGATCCAGCGGGGGTTGTCGTCGTCCGAGCCGTAGTGGTTGACCTTGGACGCGGTCTGCGTCCAGGTGCCCGAGGAGTTGCTCTCGGTGGTCCAGGACCGCAGGCGCAGGGTGGCGTCCAGGTTCCAGGTCTGGCGCTTGGTGCCGGCGGTCTGCTGCTGGATCAGGTCGTTGGCGTAGTAGGCCAGCGTCACACCCGGCCGGCTGGTGGTGCGGCCGAACGCGTCATACACGTAGCCGGAGTTCACCAGACGGTCGGCCGTGTCGTAGCTGTACGACGTGGTGGTCGCGCCGCTCGTGGTGCAGTCGGCGCCCACCGCGCCGGTCGCCGTCGCCAGGGTCTTGCGGTTGCTGTTCTTGTCGTAGGTGTAGGAACGGGTCGTGCAGAACGCGTCGGTGCTGGTGTCCTGGACCTGGGTGAGTCGACCCGCCGCGTCATAGGTGTACGCCTGGGACGCGGTGACACCCGGCGTACCGGTGTGCGTGGCCCGCTGGCCGTGCACGGTCAGCGTGACGCTGTCGGAGACCAGGACCGTGCCGTCCGAGGTACGGGTGTAGACCCTGCTGGTCGCGGCACCCGTCGGGTCGGCGCTCTGCGTCATGGTGTAACCGCCGGGCAGCGTCTGGCTGGTCAGCGTTCCGTCGGCGTCGTAGCGCGCGGTGAAGGTGCCGGCCACGGAGTCGGCGACCGACGTGGCGAGGCCGCGCGGGTCGATCGAGGTGTCGTAGGTGTAGGTGGTCGTGGACGGGACGCTGTCGGTCACCGTCAGCGGCCGGTCCAGGGCGTCGTAGGACGTCGTGGTGGTGCCGCCGTCGGCGTCGCCGTAGGTGATCGCCCGGCCGAGCGCGTCGTACGTCTTGCTGATCGTGCCGCCGGTCGTGGAGGTGTCCTTGAGCGGCAGCCCGGTGGCGGGGTCGTACGACGTGGTGCCCGCGGGCACGGCGGCGCCGGTCCCGCCACTGGTAGTGACGGTGGTGGCCCGGCCCGCCGCGTCGAAGGCGGAGCTGGTGGTGCGCGTGACCCCGTTGGCGGTCTCGGTCACCTTGGTGGCCTGGCCGTAGACGCCGTACTCGAAGGTCTTGGTGGGCAGGCCGGTCGGGTTGCTGCCACCGCCGGTGATCGCGGCCGCGGGTGCGCTCTGGCAGACCAGATCGGCCCATTCGGGCCGGTTGCCGCAGGTGCCGGTGCCGTCCGCCGTGTAGTAGGTGGTACGGGTCGTTCCGGCGTCGCTTCCGCCGGAGGCGGGCTGCGAAGTGGCCGAGACCCTGCTCTGGCTGTCGTACGAGGTACCGGTGGTGATCCCCAGACCGCCCGGGTCCTGGGTGCTGCCGGTGGGCTGGCCCTTCACCCAGTCGATGGTGTTGGTGGTCACCCGGGGGTCGGCCAGCAGGGTCGGCCAGGAGCGCGGCTGGGCGCCCTCGGTCGTCTTGGTGACCTGGTCCTCCACGGTCGCCGTCCCGTCGGTGGGACGACCGGTGTCGTACTCCTGGACGGTGTGCGTGCGGGCCGCGAGTTGGCTGCCCGCTGCGGCGACCGTGGTGGCGCCGTTGAGCAGGTTCTTCTCCAGGGTGACCTGGTGGAGCGGACCGTAGGTGTCGGTCTCGCGCACTCCGTCGGCGCTGAACACGGAGACCGTGGACAGCAGTTGGGCCCGCTCGCCGGAGGAGAGGGCGTTGATGCCGAGATCCGTGAGCTGCGCGCGCTGCGCGGTCGTGCCGCCGAGCGCCAGTTCGCGGTTCGCGGGGCTCAGGGAGCGGACGGTGTTGCCGAACACGTCGAACTCGGTGACCGAGATGCGGTGACCGGGCGTCGCCTGGTCGACCTCACGTCCCGAGGCGTCCAGGTAGTGGATCGTCGCCCGCTGGTAACCGCCGGTGCCGAGGCCCGGACCGTCGTGGCCCGAGGGCACCTGGTCGGCCGGGAAGACGGCGGTGCCGTCGGTGGGCACGTCGCTCTGGCCCCAGGAGGCGGTCGCCGAGGCGCCGAGGTCCTCCGGTGCGGAGCCGCCGCTGAGCGGGACGCCGTAGACGATGTTCGTCTCGGCGGTGCCGTTGGTCTGGGTGGCGCTGCCCGGGGTGAGCGAGGCGCGCGACACCTTCAGGAGCATGCCGTCACCCGCCGCCGGGTTCGAGCCGGCCTGGCCGTAGGTGAACGTCCACGGCAGAAGGCCGGGCGGCGTCTGGCCGGTGACGCGCCCGGCGGAGTCGTAGCCGTAGACGGTCTTGAGCGCCGGGGAGATACGGGGGTCCCAGGACTCCACGAGGCGTCCCGAGCCGTCGTACCGGTAGGCCGCCACGGAGGTGGCGGTCGAGGAGGCGGCTCCGGGCGCGGTCGCCCACAGCCGGATGCCCGAGACCTGGTCCTTCACGTCACCGGGCGCCGAGGCGGTCGCGGTCGTGGTGGTCGCGTAGACGAACTCCAGGACGCGGCACCCCTTGACGGAGGGGTCGCCCTGGCAGGTCGACGCCGGGACCGCGGAGGTGTTCGCGATCACGTACTTCGGCCGGGCCGTCTGCACCCCGCCCACGGTGACCGGCTCGGAGACGGTCGTGGTGGTGGAATCGGCCACACCGTCGATGTAGGTGGTGCTCGCCTGCCAGGTGGTGCTGTTGGTAGCGGTGCGGGTGAAGGTGGTGACCTCCCCGTTGCTGCTCCTGATGGAGAACCCGCCGGTAAAGGCACCGGTGAGCGTGTAGTCCTCGGAGCCCGGCTCGGGCACCCAGTCGTTGCCGTTCGCGGCCGCGGTGAAGTGGATCTCGGAGCCGTCGCCCGCCGTGACCACGGTCAGCGAGGTTGCCGAGGTCTTGCGCAGGTAGGAGAACGGAGTGTCCACCTGGTCGGAGGCGGCGCCGTACAGCCACTCCTTGCCGAAGATGGGCGCCTGGTCGTCGTCCGCGCCGGCCTGCGGCGAGCGGGAGGAGGCCGTACGGTTCACCGTCATGCCGAAGAAGGACGCGTCGGTGGCGGACAGGCCGTAGTCGCCGGTGAGCAGGTTGAGCGTGCCGGGTCCGACGTCCGTGGTGGCGGCGCCGTCGGCGCCGCGATCCACCACGACACCGATGGAGTCGGAGGACGCCGGGGCCGCGGATCCGGTGAAGTCGGCCCGGACCTGGATGTCACCGTCCGGATTGACGGTCGAGGTGGTGTTCCAGGTCAGCTTGGCGCTCTTGCCCGCGGTGAGCGGGGCGGGCCACGAGGTCAGCGCCTGTCCGCCGACGGTCACGTCCCCGGCGGGCACCGGGGTCCAGGCGTCGGCGTCACCGCGCCGCCAGTCGAAGGACACACCGGTGTACTTGGCGCTGTCCGCCTCCGCGGCCAGCGGCACCCGGGCCGCCGTGCGGGTACCGTCGCGCGGGCTGGTGATGCCGCCGGGGCCCACGTGGAAGGTGTAGGCGGCCGGGTCGGACTTGTTCTCCGCCTTGTCGGTGGTGCGCACCGAGAGAACGTTGGTACCCGCGGTGTCCGGCTTGATGTTGATCTTCACCGGAGTGGTGGTGCCGTTGGTGGGCACGGTGGTCCAGGAGACGCCGTCGAGGGTCCACTCGACGCCGTTCTGGTCACCCGAGGGCGGGGTGACCGTGAAGTCACCGGCCTGGCCGACGCCCTTGACCCACTGGTCGGCCGGGTAGTCGGTGGAGGTCACCGCGGTCGGCGCGGAGGGCGCCGAGGTGTCCACGGTGAACGTGGCGTACGGGGACCAGCCCAGGTTGTAGTGGGTGCCGTCGTAGGAGTTGGTGCGGAACTTGTACGTCTTGCCGTTCTGCAGCACTCCCGCCGGCACGGTCACCGACGCGGGCTGACCGCTCGGCACGTACGGCGACACCAGGTAGTCGCCGACCTGCGCGCCGGTGCTCGCGTCGTCGATCTCGAAGGTGCCGTCGACCTTGTCGTTGTTGACGTCGGTGAAGGTGTCCCGCAGCGTCGGCGTCGTGGTGTTGACGTACCAGGTGCCGTTGCTGCCCTTGAAGAACGGCGGGCCGGCCTGCTGGTCGGTGCCGGTCTTGGGCCGGTAGTTGTACGTGACGGTCAGCTTCGGCACGTTGGAGGCGGCGTTCGCCGAGTTGAACCGCTTCCAGAGCTGGACGTTGTTCTCGTCCAGGGCGCGCAGGCCCATCCCGGAGGTCGCGTTCTTCGCGGAGGCCCAGGTCTGGACGAGGTCGGTGACGTCCGCGTTGACCCAGCCGTCGGGTGCCGAGGTGCAGCCCGGGTTGCCCTTGGTCTCGGTGGACGTGGCCATCTTCTGGTTCCACGCGGGCTGGTTGGGAGAGGCCCACCGGGAGGACGTCGACGCCTTGCCCGCGTCCCACACGTCCCAGGAGTGCGGGTTGCAGTCGGTGTTGCCGGAGTGGAAGTTCCACAGCGACAGCTTGGCGTTCGACACGAGCGAGTCGCTGATGGGCGCGGTGTTCCAGGTGATGAAGGACCGCGCGATCCGCGGGGTGCCGTCGGCGTTCGTCGTGCCGGGATTGCCCAGGTCCAGCTCGACGTCACTGGACCAGTCGACGGTCTCACCCTGCTGGACGTAGGTGTCGAAGACGCTCGACAGGGCGGACGTCGACGGGTCGACGGTGACCGGGTACTTGGTGTCCGACGCGTTCAGGAACTTCTGGTCCGGGGTCACCACCAGATCGACCGTGGAGCCTTTCTGCTCCACCTTGAGGCCGACCCGGGCCCTGTGGAGGTGCTCGCCGGACCGCTTGTCCACGGCGGCGTCCCACATCACTGGCGCAGGCATGACAGCCCGTTTCCTGTTCTTGCCGTCCGTGAACAGCACGCTTCCGTCAGCCAGTTTCCTGGCCTTGAGGCCCTTGGCCTTCAGCGGCAGCGTGTAGGAGTAACCGCCCGCGTCGGGGCGCTCCTTGATCTCGACGAACTGCTCGAAGCCGGACCGGGTGGCCTCCACGACCACGTCGGCGCCGGGCACGGCGTCGGCGTACTCCGCGCGGCGGCCGCTGAGCCTCGGCTTGGGCAGGCCGCCCTTCCACTGGAGGGTGATGCTCCGGTTCCCCTCGCCCAGGGTCGCCAGGTCCGTGGCCTTCGCCTTGCGCGCGGCCTGCCACGACCGGGCCGGGGTGCCGGAACTGCCCGCCAGCCGCAGCCCGTCCGGGTGTGCCGTGGGCTCCACCGTCCCGTCGGGCCTACGCCTGAGGTCCAGGTCGATGTTGCGCCACTTCCCGGCGGCGTCCTTGAACCGGGTGGGGCCCGCGGTGAGTTCGGTGGTCAGCGAGCCGTTCTTGTTCACCCAGGTCGTGGAGGTCTCGGTGCGCTCGGAGAGGGCCTCCACCCGCTTGCCGGACAGACGGGCCGCCACGCGCGCGGAGGGGACGTCCGCCGCCTGCGTGGCCGCCGCCTTCTTGGGAGCCTTGTGGTTCTGCGGCGCGGGCGCGGCGGCCGTCGCCCAAGCCCCGTCGAGCAGTGTGACGGTCAGGGCGAGGGACACCGCGCTCGCCATCCAGCGCGTGTTGGCCATCGACCCGCGCCGTCTGCGTCTTCGCAACGCAGACTTCCTGAGAATCGTCATGAATCCCGCCGTTTCACTATGTGATGCGGCGTCACACCTGTGACGCCGCTGTGAAAGTAACTTGATCCAAAAGGCGCCAACCAATGGCAAGGGACGGCAAAATGGGAGCGGGGCACCCTCGGCCGGAGTCAACCTTTGCCAATTCTTGAACAAGGCTGAGTGAGCCCCAACTCCATTTATCCCGTGGGGACTTAGAGAGACCGAGGAGTCGGTCGCAGGGGTCGCGACAGGGGGTTGGAGGGATGTGCGGGCGGCCGGGGGCTCGTCCAGGCGGACCTCTGTGCTGCGCAGCGCAAGCGTCGGCGTCGGCGTCGGCGTCGGCTGTGACGCTCGCGGCTCAGCGCGTCCTGTCCGCCGGCCCCGATCCCGATCCCGATGCCTCCTGTTCACCGGTCCGCGCAGCGGACGCATCTCCCCCGCCGTCCCGCTCGACACCACACGCCGGGAGGATGTGGTCACCGAGCTCGGCTACGAGCACCCGGGCCGCCACGACCTCCGGCACGCCGGACTGACCTGGTTCGCCGACGCGGGCGTGCGGGTCCACGTCCTGCGACATATCGCTGACCACGACCCAGCGATACCTGCACCCCGACGTGCACAAGATCACGGCCGCCGGGGCGACGCTCTTCGCGCGCCCTGAGCGCGCCGCGTGCACCGCGCTCGCCGCCGAGCCCGATCGTCGTCACCCGCCGGCCCCGGTCCAGGACGCCGGTCCCCCGACTGGTCCCCAAGAATAATCAAGGGCCGGTTTCGGATGACTCCGAAACCGGCCCTGACCTGCGACTGTCTCCAGTCGGGACGACAGGATTTGAACCTGCGACCCCTTGACCCCCAGTCAAGTGCGCTACCAAGCTGCGCCACGTCCCGGTGCGCTCACTCGCGGCGAACCACGTGATCACGCGGACAGCACTTTACCCCACGTCCCCGGGCGGACCGAAAGAGGACGGAAGGACGGGGGACAATCGGTCGTATGGGCCGTATGGGAAACGCCGGGGCAGGGGCACGGGACCGGGACGCCGAGGGGCGGGCACGCAGCGCTCGGCCGCGGGACGGGCTGGGGCGGCCGCTGCCGTACGGCGCGCCGGGCGTCGAGCGGCAGGCCGAGGGGGTCGTACGGACCCCGGCCGAGACCGTCGCCGAGGCACAGGCGCTGCTCGACGACGGGAAACCCTTCCACGCGCACGAGGTGTTCGAGGACGCCTGGAAGTCGGGGCCGGAGGAGGAGCGGACGCTGTGGCGGGGGCTGGCCCAGCTGGCCGTGGGGCTCACGCACGCGGCCCGGGGGAACGCCGCCGGCGGGGCGCGGCTGCTGCGGCGCGGCGCGGGCGCGGTCGAGGAGTGGGCGGCCGGCAGCGGGGTCCGGCGGCCGCACGGGATGGAGCTCGACGGGCTCGCCGCGTGGGCGCGGGAGCTGGCCGGGCGGGTGGAGAGCGGCGCCGGGAGCGTCGAGGCCGGGGTCGAGGCGCCGCGGTTGCGCGGCCCCCGGTAGTACCGGGGGTTCCGCTGTCGGTGGGATGCGGCAGACTCGGGGCGTGCGAAAGATTCATGTCATCGGTATCGGCGCGGGCGACCCCGACCAGCTCACCCTCCAGGCGGTCCGGGCGCTGCGGAGCACGGACGTGTTCTTCCTCCTCGACAAGGGCGAGGTCAAGAGCGACCTCACCCAGCTGCGCCGGGACATGCTCGACACGCACATACCGGACGGCGGCTACCGGCTGGTCGAGGCGCGGGACCCGGACCGGGACCGGGGTGCGAGCGGCGGGGCGTACTCGCCGGCCGTCGGGGACTGGCGCAGCGCCCGCGCGGACATCTACGAGCGGCTGATCCACGAGGAGCTCGGCGCCGAGCAGACCGGCGCCTTCCTGGTGTGGGGCGATCCCTCGTTGTACGACAGCACGCTGGCGATCCTCGAAGAGGTGCTGGCCCGCGGCGCGGTGGCGTTCGAGTACGACGTGGTGCCGGGGATCAGCAGTGTCTCGGCGCTGGTGGCCCGGCACCGCACCGCGCTGAACCGGGTGGCCCGGCCGGTGCAGATCACCACCGGGCGCCGGCTCGCCGAGGGGCTCCCGGACGGCGTGGACGACGTGGTCGTGATGCTGGACGCGCACCAGGCCTTCCGGCAGTACGCGGACCAGGACATCGACATCTACTGGGGCGCCTACATCGGCACCCCCGACGAGATCCTGGTCTCCGGTCCGATCGCCGAGGCCGGTCCGCGTATCGAACGGCTGCGGGCCGAGGCGCGGGAGCGCAAGGGATGGATCATGGACACGTATCTGCTGCGCCGCCACCCGGGGGCCGCGAAGGAGAGCTGAGCGGTGCCGGGGTTTGGGCTCAACACCCCTGACCGGTCAGCTGGGTTCGAGGTCCAGCCGCTTCAGTACGGCTGCCGTGTCGGGCACCGCCGTCACCCCCGCCGGCAGCGGTGGCCGCCGTACGACGACCACCGGCAGGGCCAGCTCGCGTGCCGCCGTGAGCTTGGCGGCCGTCGCCGCTCCCCCGCTGTCCTTCGTGACCAGGACGTCGATCAGGTTCTCGCGCAGCAGCGCGGTCTCGGCGGCCACCGTGAACGGCCCGCGGGCCAGCAGCACTTCGGTGTGCGGGGGCATCGGGGGCTCGGGGGGCTCCACCGAGCGCACGACGAAGTGCCGGTCGGTCAGGTGGACGAAGGCGGACAGGCCCAGGCGTCCGGTGGTCAGGAGGACCCGGGGACCGAAGCGCGGCAGCAGGTCCGCGGCGGCCGACAGGGACGCGACCGGGTGCCAGCGGTCCCCGGGGCCGGGGCGCCAGCCGGGGCGGCGCAGCACGAGGGCCGCGACGCCGGTCCGGGCCGCGGCCAGGGCCGCGTTCGCGGTGATCGTCTCGGCGAAGGGGTGGGTGGCGTCCACGAGGGCGTCCACGTGTTGTTCGCGCAGCCAGTCGGCGAGGCCTTCCGCCCCGCCGAAGCCTCCGACGCGCACCTCCCCGGCGAGCGCGCCCGGCCGGGTGACGCGCCCGGCCAAGGAGGTCGTGACGCGGACACCGGGGTACGCGGCGAGCGCGGCGGCCAGCTCGCGGGCCTCGGTGGTGCCGCCGAGGATGAGGACGTGCGCGGACATGGGGTGAGCGTACGGGGCCCGTCGGCGGGGCCGGGACGCGGGACGGCCGCCCGGCGCGGGGCCGGGCGGCCGTGGTGGGACGCGACTCCCGTCAGCCCTGGCGGGCCTTGAAGCGGGGGTCCTTCTTGTTGATCACGTAGACCACGCCGCGTCGGCGGACCACCTGGGCGCCGGGCTTGGCCTTCAGTGAGCGCAGGGACTTGCGGACCTTCATGGTTCTGTTCTCCTCGTGTCGGTCGCGGGCCGGGTCAGCCGCGGGCGGCGGCGCTACGGCCGTAGCGGCGCTCGAAGCGCTCCACCCGGCCGGCGCTGTCCAGGACCCGGGACCTGCCGGTGTAGAAGGGGTGCGACGCGGACGACACCTCGACGTCGATCACCGGGTACGTGTTGCCGTCCTCCCACTCGACCGTCCGGGACGAGTCGGCGGTGGAGCGGGTCAGGAACGCGACGTCCGCGGCACGGTCACGGAAGACGACCGGCCGGGAGTCGGGATGGATGCGGGGCTTCATGGGGTTTCCTTCCTGGGGCCTCGGTCCGGTGGTGGTTCCGGAGGGTTCGGGCCCGGTCGTTCTCGGCGGTCAGCGCTCTTCGCGGAAGTCCACGTGCGAGCCGGCCACCGGGTCGTACTTGCGCAGGACCAGCCGGTCGGGGTCGTTGCGGCGGTTCTTGCGGGTCACATAGGTGACTCCGGTCCCGGCCGTCGACTTCAGCCTGACGACGGGACGCGCGGTGCTGCGTGCCATGAGGTTCTCCCTTCGCCCACACCCGGGATCACTGATCCGAGCATGTCAATCACGATGGTTGTAACAACGACCCCCCCGGTCGCATTCCCGGGTGCCGGACCGGCTAGCGCAGGAGCAGCTGGAGCCCGCCGACGATCGTCGCCGCGATGACCAGCTGCTCGAACAGCCGCTGGTTGATCCGGTTCACCGCCCACTTGCCGAACAGCGCGCCGGGCACGACGAACACCACGAGCGCGGCGTCGAGCAGCAGCGAATGGCCGTCGATCAGCCCGAGGCCGGCACTGAAGGGGACCTTGGTGACATTCACGATCAGGAAGAAGAAGGCCGAGGTGCCCAGGAAGCCGAGCTTGCGGAAGCCCGCCGACAGCAGGTACATCGACATCACCGGGCCGCCCGCGTTGGCGACCATCGTAGTGAAGCCGCCCAGGACGCCGTACGAACGGGCCTTCACCCGGCCCGCCCGGGTGGTGACCGCGTCCGGGTCGTCGGGGCGGCCGGCCTTGCGGCGCCGCCACACGGTGACGCCGGCCATCAGCAGCAGGATCGCGCCGATCGAGGTCCGTACGACCCGGTCGTCGGCCCACACCAGGAACAGCGTGCCGATCACCACGCCGGCCGCGACCGCGGGGAACAGCCGCCACAGCGTGGGCCAGTGGGCGTGCCTGCGGTAGGTGGCGACGGCCAGTACGTCGCCCGCGATCAGGATCGGGAGCAGGACGCCGGTGGAGGCGCGGGCCGGGAGGATCGCGGCGAAGACGGCGAGGCTGACGGTGTTGGCCCCGCTGACGGCGGTCTTGGAGAAGCCGACGAGCAGCGCGGCGAGGGCCAGGGCGGCGAACTCCCAGCCGGATATGTGCCAGAGGGTCATGGTGTTCATGCGGGGACCGATGCTATGTCCGGACAAGCCGATCCGGTAGGTGCCGTCTCACCGATCGCCCCGCGGACCGGCGACGCTCTGAGCGGTGCCGACCGCCACGGCCCGTCTGCCCCTCCCGTTTGCGCCAGCCCGGCACGGGCACCCGGTCGGCGACCGCAGCACGACGAAGGGAATCGCACGCATGACCGTGGTGAAGAGCACGCTGGCCGAAGGAGCGCTCCGGGTCACCGGGACCGCCCTCCAGGAGACCCTGGTGGATCTGCTCGGGCTGTCGCTGATCGGGAAGCAGGCGCACTGGAACATCGTGGGGCCCCGGTTCCGTTCGATCCATCTGCAGCTCGACGAGGTGGTCGCCGGCGCGCGCGCCTACTCGGACACCGTCGCGGAGCGTGCCGCCGCGCTGGGCGTGGCGCCGGACGGCCGCCCGGAGACGATCGCCGCGGCCTTCTCGCTGCCCGGCACGAAGGACGGCTGGCTTCGGGACGACGAGGTCGTCGACCTGATGGTGCGGACGCTGGAGGCGGCGATCGGACGGCTGCGCGAGCGGATCACCGCGACCGACGAGGCCGACCCGGTCACCCAGGATCTGCTGATCTCCGTCACCGCCGACCTGGAGAAGCAGCGCTGGATGTTCGCGGCCGAGAACAACTGAGATCCGGAAGGGCTCACCTGGGCCCCTCCGGTACGTCCGTTTCGAGCGCCGCCGCCCGCAGGGCCGCCGCCACGCGGGTGACCGCCTCCGTCGGCGGATGGGGCAGCCGGGCCAGCAGCTGGCGCCGCTGTTCCTGAGGTCCGCCGCGTACCGGCAGGATCCGTACGCCCGGCGGCGCGGCGGCGGCGAGGGCGGCCGGTACGGTGGTCAACCCGCAGCCGGCCGCGACGAGATGGAGTTTGGCGAGCCAGTCACGGACGGTGTGGACGATCTCGGGCCGCTCGTCCAGCCCGGGCCACACCCCCATCAACCGGTCCTCGCCGGCCGCGGGGCCGGCGATCCAGCGCTGTCCGCGCAGGTCGGCCACATCGACGAAGTCGCCGCGGGCCAGCGGGTGGGCGGACGGCAGCGCGAGGCACAGGGCGCGCTCGGTGAGGGTCTGGACCGCCAGCGGCGGTGACTCCGCGTCCGGCGCCCGGAACGGCGGCGCCGACGCGATCAGCACGAGGTCCAGGCTCCCGGCGCGCAGGGCGCGGACCAGAGCCGGGGTGGTGCCCTCGCGGCCGGTGACCAGCAGTGCGGGGTCGGTCCGGCGGAGCGTGGTCAGGGCCCGGGGCACCAGTACGGCACCCGCGGTGGGATACCAGCCCAGCCGGACCGTCCCGGCCCCTTCGGGCAGGCCGGACAGCTCCCGCGCGGTCGCCTCGATCTCGTCTAGGACGACGGTCGCGCGCCGCATGACGACCCGCCCGGCCGGGGTGAGCCGCACTCCGTCGCGCCGGCGCTCCAGCAGTTCCGCGCCCGCCGCCCGCTCGATCGCGGCGATCTGCCGGGAGACCGCGGACTGGGTGTAGCCGAGCGTGGCGGCGGCCGCGGTGAAGGTGCCCTGTTCGGCGACCGCGCGGAAGACCCGCAGCGCGGTGAGCGACACATCGTTGAAGTCCATGACGTTTACGCATACCAGCGGTGCCGAACTTTCGTTGGACTCATGAAGTCGGCGTTCCTAGCGTGGTGGGCATGAAGACTTCCCGCATCGCCCTGGTGACCGGCGCCAACCAAGGCCTCGGCCGCGCCCTCGTCGAAGGCCTCGCCGCCGGGCTGGCCCCGGACGACCTGGTCCTGCTCACCGGCCGCGACCGGCGGCGCGTGACGGAGGCGGCCGTCGAGGTCGCCCGGCTGCCCGGTACCCGCGCCCGGGTCGAGGGCCGCGTCCTGGACGTCACCGACACCGACGCCATCGCCCGCCTCGCCGGCGAACTCCGCGCCCGCCACGGCGGGGTGGACATCGTGGTCTCCAACGCGGTCGCCCGCGTGCTGCCCGACGAGTCGCAGTCGGAGCGGGCCGACGAGTTCATCGACGTCTCCAACACCGCCACCCACGCGCTCCTGCGCTCCTTCGGTCCCGTCCTGCGTCCGGGCGGCCGGCTGCTGGTCGTCGCCAGCTCGCTCGGCACGCTCGGTCATCTCGACCCCCGGCTGCACCACCTCTTCGACGGCGCGAGCCTCGACCAGGTCGAGTACGCCGTGGAGTCCTGGCGCAGCGCCGTCCACCACCACACCGCCACCGAGGCGGGCTGGCCCGTGTGGCTGAACGTGCCCTCGAAGGTCGCCCAGGTCGCCGCCGTCCGCGCCGTCGCCGCCGGACGCCGGGAGCAGGACCTGGCCTCCGGCACCCTGATCGCCTCGGTCTGTCCCGGCATGGTCGACACCGCCACCTCCCGTCCCTGGTTCAGCGACTACAGCCAGGCCCAGTCCCCCGCCGACGCCGCCCGCGCCGTCCTCGACCTGGTCTTCGCCGACCACGTCGACCCGGCCCTCTACGGCGAGCTGGTCCGCTTCGGCAAGCCTCTGCCCTGGCACGACGGCACACCTCCCGTGGAGCAGGACCGCCTGGTCAAGCCATGAGCGTCGAACCGTGGACGTCGAGCACAGCGCCGTCCAGCGGCTCACGGCAAGGAGTTCCGCCCTGGCCGCCCGCGGCACCCCGGCGGCAGGAACTCCTCGTCGGCCGAACCCTCGCCCGGGGCGAGCTCACCGTCCGGCTCAGAGGCCCAGGATCCGGGCGACGGTGCGCAGCACGCCGTTGTCGTTGTTCGACGGGGCGAGGTGGCGGGCCCGGCTGATGACGTCCGGGTGGGCGTTGGCCATGGCGAAGGACCACTCGGCGGCGTCGAGCATCTCCAGGTCGTTGAGGTAGTCGCCGAAGACCATGGTCTGGGCCGGGGTGATGCCCAGCTCGCGCTGGAGGCCGCGCAGGGCGGTGCCCTTGTTGGCGGTGCGGTTCATCACGTCGACCCAGTGCTCCCCGGAGACCACCACCTGGTGGGTGCCGGCGAAGCCGGCCAGCGCCGGGGCGGTGGTGCGCTCGGCCGGGCCGAAGTCGAAGAGCGCGACCTTGATCACGTCGTCGTCGACGGCCGTGAGGTCGTCGACGACCCGGTGCTCGACGTAGTAGCGGCGGACCTCGGCGAGAAACGCCTCGTCCGTGCGCTCCACGTACGCGGACCGCTTGCCGCAGACCACGGCGCCCACGTCGACGCCGTCCGCGACCAGCCGCCGTACGGTCCGGGCGAGGTCGGCCGCGACGGCCGGGTCCAGGACGTCCGAGCTGAGCTCGACGCCGTCGCGCACCACATAGGTGCCGTTCTCCGCGATGAAGACCATGCCGTCGGCGACGTCGGCGAACTGGCGGGCCAGGGTGGCGTACTGGCGGCCGCTCGCCGGGCTGAACAGCACACCGCGGCGGCGCAGTTCGGCCAACGTCGGCCACAGTCCCTCGGGGATGCGCTTCTCGTCGTCGAGGAGAGTGCCGTCCATGTCGGTGACGACGAGGCGGATGTCGGCGGGGCCGGCCGGGAGGCCGGGCGGGTCAAGGAGGGACGCGGGCGAGACGGGCATGTCCTGCTTCCGGTGAGAGACGGCATTCGCACACCAGTGTCCCTCACGCGGCCGACGGGACCGGAAACGGCCGTGGAGACTCCTGTGACAGCGCGATCACCGAACGGCACCTCGCCGGCGGCCTCGATCCGCCGGCGCCGGGCCCGGTGCCGTGCCCGCGGTGGCGCGCCGGGCCGACTCCCCGGCGCCGGTACCGCAGTTCGGCGCGGTCGCCGTGAAACGCTGGCCCGGACGTGTGCATCCGAGCCCGTCGAGGAGGAGGACGTCGTATGCCACCCCTTGTCGACCCCGTGCCCGGCGGGCGCCCCGGCGATCTCGCCCGCGCGCATGCCCTCGCCCATGAGCTGTCCGCGCAGGGGGTGCGGGCGATCGTGCTGGCGTATGTGGACACCGCCGGGATCTGCCGGGCGAAGACGGTCCCCTGGCAGCGGCTCCAGCAGGCGGTGGCGTGGGGCGTCGGCATGTCCCCGGTGTTCGACACCTTCCTGGCGAACGACGCGATCGTGCGCACCGACGTCCTCGGCTCGCCCGACGGCGATCTGCGCCTCTACCCGGACCTGGACCGTCTGGTGGTGCTGGCGGCACAGCCCGGCTGGGCCTGGGCCCCCGTCGACCGGATCACCCAGGAGGGCCACCGGCACCCGGGGTGCAGCCGCACCTTCCTGCGCCGGACCGTCGCCGACGCCGAGGACCGGCTCGGCCTCACCTTCAAGGCGGGCGTCGAGATCGAGTGGGCGCTCGGCCGGGCCGCCGCCCCGGCCGACGAGTTCGCCCCGGCGGCCCAGGGCCCGGCGTACGGCGCCGCCCGGCAGATCGAGCTGAGCGACTACGCCGCCGACCTGCTCGCGGCCCTGGACGCGCAGCAGGTGCAGGTCGCCCAGTTCCACCCCGAGTACGCCCCCGGCCAGTTCGAGCTCTCCACCGACGCGCTGGATCCGGTGGCCGCGGCCGATCAGAGCGTGCTGGTACGGCAGACCATCCGCGCGGTCTCGCAGCGGCACGGCCTGCGGGCCTCCTTCTCCCCGGCCGTCACCGAGCGCGGCGTCGGCAACGGCGGCCACCTCCACCTCTCCGTCTGGCATCACGGGGTCAATCTGCACGCCGGGGGCGGCGGCCGGTACGGCATGACGGGCGAGGCCGAGTCCTTCGTGGCCGGGCTGCTGACCCATCTGCCCGCGCTGACGGCGGTGATCGCGCCGAGCCCGGCCAGCTACCTGCGGCTCAAGCCCTCGCAGTGGGCGGGGGCGTTCACGGCCTGGGGCCGGGAGACCCGGGAGACCGGCGTCCGGGTCATCACCGGCACGACCGGCCATCAGAGCCAGGACGCCAATCTGGAGGTCAAGCCGGCCGACCTGGCCGCCAACCCGTATCTCGCCCTCGGCTGCGTCATCGCCGCGGGACTCGACGGGTTCGTCTCGGGGGCGGCCCTCCCCGAGGAGGTCGTCGACGACCCGGCCCGGCTGATCCCGGACGAGGCGGTGGCCCGGAGCGTACGACGGCTGCCGACCTCGCTGACGGAGGCCGTGGACGCGTTCCGCGAGGACAAGGTGGTGCGCGCGGCCCTCGGCCCGGTCCTCGCGGACGCGGTGGTCGCGGTGCGCGAAGGCGAGACGGCGGCCGTCGCCGGGCTCGACGACGCCGGGGTGGCGGCGGCCTACCGCTGGAAGTACTGATGGCGGGACCGGTCCGGGAGGCTCTCGACGCGCTCCCCCTCGTCGACCACCACTGCCACGGCGCGGTCACCGCCGACCTCGGCCCGGCGGAGTTCGAGTCGCTGCTCACCGAGGGCGCGGTCCGGCCGGGCGTGTCACCGTTCGACAGTCCGGTCGGGGTGGCCGTACGACGGCACTGCGCGCCCCTGCTCGACCTGGAGCGGCACGCGCCCGCCGCCGACTACCTGGCGCGCCGGGCTGAACTGGGCTGGCAGGAGGTCAACCGCCGGTTCCTCACGGCCGCGCACGCGGAGACGTTCTGCGTGGACACCGGCTACGCCCCGCACCCGGTCACCTCGCCGGCCGACCTCGCGGACGCGTCCGGCGCCGCCGCCTACGAGGTGGTCCGGCTGGAGAGCATCGCCGAGGCGGTGGCCGGGCGGGGCATCGACGCCGGCGAGTACGCGGCCGCGTTCCGGGCGGCGGCCGAGGAGGCGGTAGGGCGGCCGGGGGTGGTCGCGGTCAAGTCGGTCGCCGCCTACCGCACCGGCTTCGACCTGGATCCGGCGCGGCCGACGTACGCCGAGGTGACCCGGGCGGCCGCGCTGTGGTTCGCGCGCGGCGGCAGGCTCACGGACCCGGTGCTGATGCGGCATCTGCTGTGGACCGCCGTCGCCCTCGAACTGCCGCTCCAACTCCACACCGGTTTCGGGGACTCGGACCTGCGGCTGCACCTGGCTGACCCGGCCCTGCTCACCGACTGGCTGCGGCTGACCGCCGGCACCGTCCCGGTCCTGCTGCTGCACTGCTGGCCGTACCAGCGCCAAGCCGCCTATCTGGCCACGGTGTTCGAGCATGTGCACCTCGACGTCGGGCTCGCGCTGCACTATGTGGGCCCGGCCCGGGCGGGCGCGGTGCTGGCGGAGGCGATGGAGATCACTCCGTTCCGCAAACTGCTGTACAGCTCGGACGCTTATGGTGTGGCGGAGTTCCACCATCTCGGTGCGCTGTCCTTCCGGCAGGGATTGGCCGGAGTGCTCCAGGAGCGGGTGGACGCCGACGAGCTGAGCACCGCCGACGCAGTGAGGATCGCCGCCTGGACAGGACGCGACAACGCCCGTCGCCTCTACGGACTTCCCGTATCGGACCCCGGCCGCGACTGAGCGCGCGCCCCACCCGGAAAGTATGATCAAGCAATGTCTGACATGACCGAAACCACGCCCGGTTGGCTGTCCTCCGACGAGCTGGAGATGGCTCGCGCCCGTATGCCGATCCTGTACGTGGAGGCCGTGCCCGTACGTGTGGACGACAGCGGCGAAGTCACCAGCATCGGACTGCTGCTCCGCATCGGCCCGGACGGAACGGTCAGCCGGACCCTCGTCTCCGGCCGTGTCCTGCACCACGAGCGGGTCCGTGACGCGCTGTTGCGCCACCTGGAGAAGGATCTCGGCCCGGTCGCGCTGCCCCGGGTGCCGGCCTCCCTGCAGCCGTTCACGGTGGCCGAGTACTTCCCGACGCTGGGTGTCACGCCGTACCACGACCCGCGTCAGCACGCGGTGTCGCTGGCCTACATCGTGCCGGTGACCGGGGACTGCCGACCCCGTCAGGACGCCCTGGACCTGGTGTGGTTCAGCCCGCGGGAGGCGATCTCGGAGACCGTCCAGGGCGAGATGCCCGGCGGTCACGGCGTGCTGCTGAAGCAGGCCCTGGCGCACGTGGGGTGCGTGGGCTGAGTCGGCGCGGTGCACGGTGCCGTCGGGATGAACGAAGACCGGCGGCGGACGACCGGCCACGGAGTGGCCGCACCGGCGCCCCGCCGGGTCGTGGACGGCGTACCGGCAGGTGGCGTAGAAGCCCTCGCCCCGGTCGCTGACCAGGTCGTCCAGATGGCTCAGCAGTTCGTCCGGGGCCATGTCGAGGTCGGCGAGGGTGCGTGCGGCGGCGGGCGGCCGCGGCAGCGCCTGGGGTACTCCGGCCGGTCGCCGGAAGAGCGCGAGTGGCCGGCCGGGCCGATCCTGGAAGGGCCGACCACCGAGGAGGGCCGAGATGGAGTACCTGGTCACGATGACCACCCGGGTGCCGGACGGTACGACGGAGCGGGAGGTGGCCGAGGTCCGAACGCGGGAGGCCGCGCACAGCCGCGAACTCGCCGCGCGGGGGCGGCTGCTGCGGCTGTGGCGGCCGCCGCTCGGACCGGGTGAATGGCGCTCGATCGGCCTGTTCGACGACGAGGGCCCGGACGCGCTGGAGCGCACGCTCGCCGCGATGCCGTTGCGCGTCTGGCGGACCGACGAGCCCACCGAGCTCGGCCCGCACCCCGCCGATCCGGGCCGCGGCGAGGTCCCGGTCGCGGCGGACAGCGAGGAGTACCTGGTCACGTTCGCCGTGGAGGGACCGTCCGGAACGGGGTCCGACAGCCCGGCGGGGTCGAAGCGGGCAGGTGACGTGGCCGCCGAGGGCCGTCTGATCCGCCTGTGGACGCTGCCGGACCGGGACCGCGCCATCGGCCTGTGGCAGGCGCCCGGGGCCGACCGGCTGCGGGAGATCCTGCACTCCGGCCCGGTGGCCGGCTGGCGCACCGTCGACACGGTGCCGCTGACCCGCCACCCCAGCGACCCGGCGCAGGTGACGTGAGGGGGCTCCCGCCTGCGACGCCGTCGCGGGGGCCGGGCCGCAAGCGGGGCG